>JAYTRR010000036.1:0-6904 GCA_043746005.1 Burkholderiales bacterium | reverse complement strand
AGGTTGCCGCCAGCATCGACTGGATTTCTCCGCACAGGGACTGAACCTTTTGCAGATTGCCTCGAAGCCGGTCGAACGTCTCGCCATACGCCCGCTTGACACCCAGCTTGAGGCCTTTTTGCATCAGGGCGCCATTCAATTGGGCCATCTCTTTTTTCAGGGCTGTCGACCCCAAAATACCAAATACTTCGCGCAGTAGCTTCAGATGCACGGACCGAACGGCGTGTATCTTGGCCCCGCCCAGATCAAACTCTGCCTGCTCCTGTGAAATGCGTGAGCGCATATGTTTGATCACCGAGGCATTCTTGCCCTGCAGGCCCTTGAGCTCCATCATTTGCTCAGTCAGGTCCCTCTTGCGAATATTGATCACACGACCGGTCTCTGCGCGCAAGTCTGAAATACCCGACACCATGGCGTCCGCGAGGATCTTCTGGCGCTTGCCCATCATTCCCCGACCCAGCGCATCTTCGAGAACCGGCAGGCAACTCTGCCTGAGCAGTTCTTCATCATTGGTCACCTTGGCCACCAAGCCCTTTTGGGCCGACACGGCAATCACGCGATCCCGTGGAATACCCAGAATTTCGGCGGTGCTGGCTTTTTGGCGATCAATCTGCGCCTGAATCTGCGCAGGTGTACTCAATGCGTCCCAGAGGGTATCAATCTTGTTCAGTACAACCAGCCGTGAATCGGTGTTACCGGACTCGGTAATCAGGTGCTCGCGCCAGATGGAGAGGTCCGACTTGGTTACCCCGGTATCCGCACCCAAAATGAACACCACCGCATGCGCCTGCGGAATCAGACTGACGGTCAATTCGGGCTCGGCGCCAATCGCATTCAAGCCCGGCGTATCCAGAATCACCAGACCCTGCTTGAGCAAAGGGTGTGCGATGTTGATCAAGGCATGCCGCCAGCGGGGCACCTCGACCATGCCTTGCGCGTCGAGCAGGGGATTGTCTTCCTGCGACCGGTTGTCCCAAAAACCCAAAGCACGCGCTTCATCCTGGGTGACCTTCAGCGTCTCGGCAACTTTTTCCAGCGCCTTGGCCAACTGTTGCGGATTGTTCACATCCAGGTCAATTCGGGTCCATTTTTCTGGCACCATCCGCCATTCCATAAGCGCCTGCGGTTGAAGGCGGGTCTCAATTGGGAGCAGCCGCAGACAGGGCGGCACGTCCGAGTCGTAGCCCATCTCGGTAGGGCACATCGTCGTGCGCCCGGCGCTTGCCGGCATGATCCGACGGCCATATCCTGCAAAGAATATGGCATTGATCATTTCCGATTTGCCACGGGAGAATTCGGCAACAAAAGCCACCATCACCTTGTCATTGCGAACCTGGGCTTCCAGCCTGCGCAGGCGCTCTTCGACCGCGGCGTCAAGCAACTCGTTGTCCTTCATCCACTCGACCAGCAATTTCAGGCGCAATGCAAACTCACGCCTCCAAGAGCCGTGCTGATCAAACTGTTCGTTAAATGAAGTTGCCAAGAGTCCCCCCGATGGAATCTTTCAATATAGCACCGCGATCGCCGGTAGCGCTCAAGGTTTTTGGCAAGTGCCGCAGAAAAACGTCGATCGCTGGCCTTGCCGGATGGCCTTGACGGGGGCGCCGCAGACCTTGCAGGGTTGACCTTCCCGCGCATACACCATAGCTTCCAGCTGAAAATGCCCCGATTCGCCTTGCGCGTTGGAAAAGTCGCGCAAAGTACTGCCCCCTTTTTCCACGGCTCGCGCCAGTACGTGGCGGATGGCCTGATGCAATCTGGCAACCCGTGGGCGACTGAGACGAAAAGCCCGGGTTGTGGGCCGGATACCGGCAAGAAAGAGTGTTTCTGAGGCGTAAATGTTGCCCACCCCCACCACGACATCACCAGCCAAAAGAACCTGCTTGATGGGTGCTTTGCGCAGCGCCAGTCCCGCGTGAAATAGTCGCGCGTCAAATTCCGCACCGAGCGGTTCTGTGCCTAACTTTCCAAGAAGCTTTTGGGCAACCGGGTCATGTTCACTCTGCGCATGCACTACCGCGCCAAACCGGCGCGGATCATGGAGCCGTAATATGCCGTGGGTAGTACGCAACTCAAAATGATCATGTACACCCGCGGTGGGCAATTGACGGTCAAAGGTCAGGCTACCTGACATACCCAGATGCAAGAGCAAAAGCCCCTCGTCCATGTCCAGTAGCAGGTATTTTCCACGCCGGCGAACGCCGGTCACCCGTCGGCCCACCAAGATATCCGGATCACATCCCAAGGGCCAGCGCAGGGGCTTGCCCATACGGACCGACTGGATCTGCGCTCCCGCAATGCGGTCGGCAAAACTCAGGCGCGTCACTTCAACTTCGGGCAATTCAGGCATGGGGCAACAGGTTTACGGGGTTAGATTATTATGGTCCGATGAGAAGACACCATAGACTAATCGCCCTTGCCCTGTTGATTACTGCCGCATTCAACGGCGTTCATGCAGCATCACCCGCGACCACCAGCCCCAATAATTCCAATCTGGACAGTGAACTGTTTTATCAGCTGCTGGTTGGCGAGCTGAGCGCCCAATCGGGTGACACCGGCTCGGCATATGCCTTGATGCTGGACGCCGCCCGCAAAGCCAATTCGCCTCGCTTGTACGAACACGCTGTGGAATTGGCGCTGCTTTCCCGTAGCGGCACTTCTGCGCTCGATGCGGCGCAAGCGTGGGCACGTGCGTTCCCTGCCTCCCGCGAGGCCAATCGTTACATGCTCCAGATCCTGATCGGATTGAACCGGATTGCCGACACGCTGGAACCCCTCAAGCGCGAACTGGCTGGTTTGCCTCCGGCTGAGCGTTCAGCGGCTATGGGCCTCCTGCCGCGCTACTACGCCCGTGCAACGGAAAGAAAACTGGTAGCGACTGTCGTTGAGCAGGCACTGAAACCGGATTTGGTCAACCACACGACCGGCCCCACGGCATGGTCCGCCATTGGCATCCTGCGTTTGCAGGCGGCGGACACAAGCGGCGCACTGGAAGCAGCACGGCGCGGTGCTGCACTGGCCCCTCAATCCGAAGTGCCGATGATGCTGGCGCTTGCTCTGATGGAATCCAAAATACCGGAAGCAGAGGTTCTGGTACGTAAATATGTGGCGAACAAACCGGGACCTGATGTACGCATGGCTTACGCCCGCCACCTGCTGAGCACGCAGCGATTCGCCGAGGCATACGCGCAGGTGGAATTGCTGACAGCGGAAAAACCCGATTACCGGGAAGCATGGCTGGTCCGTGGTTCTCTGGAGTATCAGGACAAAAATATGGCGCTTGCAGAGGCGTCGCTGAAGAGCTTTGTTGCCCTTAATCCACCTGCACCCAGCGCTGACACCGATCAGCCCGCAGCCATGGATCGCGGCCTGGTTCAGGCCTACTTGCTGCTGGCACAAATTGCAGAACAGGACAAGAGACTGGATGAAGCCCAGAGCTATCTGGCGCGCATTACCAGCCCGCAGGATGCGCTACGGGTGCAAAGTCACCGCGCCACGATTTTTGCGCGTCAGGGCAAGCTGGATGAAGCGCGCGCTGTTATCCGCAACACCCCTGAGTCGCAACCCGGCGATGCACGCGCCAAGGTCAGCGCAGAAGTGCAGCTGTTGCGGGACAACAAACAATTCCTTGCAGCGTACCAACTACTTGGAGAGGCCATGGTTCACTATCCGGAAGACGCCGATCTCGCCTATGACCAAGCGATGCTGGCGGAAAAAGTCGGCAAGCAGGATGAAATGGAACAACTGCTGCGCCGGGTAATTGCCGCCAAACCTGATTACCACCACGCCTACAACGCGCTGGGTTATTCGCTGGCAGACCGCAACGTGCGCTTGCCGGAGGCCCGCCAGCTGATCGCCAAGGCACTGGAATTTGCACCCAACGACCCCTTCATCGTCGACAGCCTGGCTTGGGTGGAGTTTCGGTCTGGCAATCCCGCCGAGGCAGTGCGTCTGCTCCAGGGAGCCTTTCAGGTGCGTCCCGACGCGGAAATCGCAGCCCACCTGGGTGAGGTGCTGTGGTCCATGGGCCAACGTGACCAAGCCAACGCCATCTTGACAAAGGGTCTGGAGCTCAATCCTGAAAACGAGACATTGCAGGACACCATCAAGCGTCTGCGCGGCAAACCGTGAAAGCGACCTTCCCGTGGTGGGCCCAGTGGATTAGCATATTTGCTATTATTTTTATAGCTGGATGTGCAAACAATACGGGGACTAAGGGACCATTTGATGCACAAAACCCGCATTGGCAAGGCCGCCTCGCGGTTCGCGTGGAAAGCACACCGGTGCAAGCTTTCTCGGCAGACTTCGATCTTCAAGGCAGCGCGCAAGCGGGCAGCATGGCATTTACCTCCCCGCTGGGTAGCACGCTCGCGCGCTTGCAATGGGATGCAGACGCTGCCACATTGCAGACCACCGGAGAGGCCCAACACTTTGCATCTCTGGATGCACTGGTGTGGCAGGCCACGGGAACCAATCTGCCTATAGCCAACCTGTTTTTATGGCTGCAAGGTATCGAATCAGATACACCCGGATGGCAAGCCGATTTACAGGACCTGCCGACCGGTCGGCTGAGCGCCCGGCGCCTGCCGCCGGGCACACCCGCTGAACTCAAGATCATTCTGGACCGCTGAGCCCATCCGATAATTGACCCATGCAGTCGCTCTACGACATTTCTGCCCCCGCCAAGCTCAACCTGTTTCTGCACATTACCGGCCGACGCGATGATGACTACCACCTCCTGCAATCCGTCTTCATGTTGATCGATTGGTGTGACACCCTGCATTTCGAGCTGCGCCGTGACGGCCAAATCAGCCGCGAAGACCTCACATGGGAGTTACCCGCAAACGATTTGGTGGTGCGCGCAGCACGTAGTTTGCAGCAAGCAACGCAGTGCCCGCTGGGAGTGCACATCGGCGTCTCCAAATCGGTGCCTGCGCAAGCCGGCATGGGCGGCGGATCTTCGGATGCAGCCTCCACCCTGCTGGCACTCAACCGGCTCTGGCAATTGAACTTGTCTCTGGAAAAGCTGTCGCAACTGGGCCTGGCACTCGGTGCCGACGTCCCTTTCTTCCTTTGCGGCCACCATGCCTGGGTCGAAGGTATCGGCGAAAAAATAACCCCATTGCAGCTGCCGTCGGCTCGCTTTGTCGTCGTAAAACCCGATGCCGGACTGGAAACCCAACTTATTTTCTCTGACCCCTCGTTAAAACGGGACTCAGAGCCTGCTATAATTTCAGGCTTCGCTGCAAATACATTCACAACCATATTTAATTACGGACGAAACGATTTGCAAGCCGTTGCCCAAAAGCTGTGCCCCGGTGTGAATCAAGCCCTTGAGTGGCTTGAGTCCCAAGGTTTGAGTGGTCGAATGACTGGCTCTGGAAGTGCAGTATTTGCGCAAGTGCGGCAAGATGCGGATCTGGATCGTTTGGGTCGCTTTGAGTCAGCGCCTAGCGGTTTTCAGGTTAAGCTTTGCAGCGGGCTGGATGTTCACCCTTTGTTGGGTTGGGCAACCAGCGATGGTTTATCGGTGGGCAGCGTTTAGCTGTCAACCCGTGTAGGGGAGTCGCCAAGTTGGTTAAGGCACTGGATTTTGATTCCAGCATGCGAAGGTTCGAATCCTTCTTCCCCTGCCAAATCTGTTGTTCCGGATATCCGGACTACGGCACGCGCAACGTACAGACATAAACCCAATCTCTTCGCTGGAACCCGCATGCAGGCACCCCTTCCCCCTGATTTCATGGTTTTCACAGGCAATGCCAATCCCGGCATGGCGGCGGACATTGCCCGGCACTTGAACATCTCGCTCGGAGCAGCCACCGTTGGCCGCTTCTCGGACGGCGAAGTCACTGTCGAAATCAACCAGAACGTGCGCGCTCGCGACGTCTTTGTGGTCCAGAGCACCTGCGCTCCCACCAATGAAAACCTGATGGAATTGCTCATCATGGTGGACGCGTTGAAACGCGCATCCGCCGAGCGCATCAGTGCCGTGATTCCTTATTTTGGTTACGCCCGGCAAGACCGCCGTCCACGCTCCTCACGGGTGCCGATTACAGCGAAGGTCGTTGCCAACATGCTGCAGGCCGTAGGTGTAGCGCGCGTGCTGACCATGGATTTGCACGCTGATCAGATCCAGGGCTTCTTTGATATTCCCGTCGACAACATCTATGCATCCCCTGTGCTGCTAGGTGACTTGCGCCAGAAAAACTACGAAGACCTGATTGTGGTGTCGCCCGATGTCGGCGGCGTGGTACGCGCCCGTGCTCTCGCCAAGCAGCTCGGTTGCGACCTGGCCATTATTGACAAACGCCGCCCCAAGGCCAACGTCAGTGAAGTGATGCACGTAATCGGTGAGATTGATGGCCGCAATTGCGTCATCATGGACGACATGATTGACACGGCAGGCACGCTGGTCAAGGCGGCCGAAGTTCTGAAAGAACGCGGCGCCAAAAAGGTCTATGCGTATTGCACGCACCCCATCTTCTCGGGTCCCGCCATTGAGCGCATTGCCAATGGCGGCGCACTGGATGAGGTCGTGGTCACCAACACCATTCCGCTGAGCGCTGCTGCCGCGGGTTGCAAGAAAATTCGCCAGCTCACCGTGGCACCGCTGATTGCTGAAACCATTCAGCGCATCGCCAAGGGGGAGTCGGTCATGAGTTTGTTCTCGGATCAGGAAAATCTTTTCTGATTGAAACAAAAAAGTAGACGCCCAGCTTGAACGCAGGCTGATCAGCGTTTTTATTAATCGGAGTCGCACTGGTCGCGGTGGACTCTTTCAGGAGTAAGTTATGAAATTTGTCGCTTTTGAGCGCGCTATGCAGGGTACGGGTGCGAGCCGCCGTCTCCGCAATTCGGGTCGCACGCCTGGTATCGTTTACGGTGGCGCTAACGGCGAACCCCT
>JAYTRR010000035.1:0-6938 GCA_043746005.1 Burkholderiales bacterium | reverse complement strand
CCGACTCCGGCGAGATTCGCATCGGTGGCAAAGCCATGAATGGCGTGCCACCCAACCAGCGCCCGGTGAACATGGTGTTCCAGCACCTGGCTTTGTTCCCCATGATGAATGTCGGCCAGAACGTGGCCTATGGACTGGCGCGGCGCGGTATTGCACGCGACGAGATCAAACGCCGCGTCGGCGAGATGCTGGAGCGCGTCAGCCTGCCCGGAGCGCAGGACAAGCGGGTGGACCAGCTATCGGGCGGGCAAAAGCAGCGCGTGGCCATCGCCCGCAGCCTGGTGCTGGAGCCCACCCTGCTGTTGCTGGACGAGCCGCTGGGCGCACTGGACTTGAAGCTGCGTGAGCACATGAAAATTGAGCTCAAGCAGCTGCAGGCCGCCTTTGGCACCACCTTTGTCTACATCACCCACGACCAGTCGGAAGCACTGGTGCTGTCCGACCATGTGGCGGTCATGAACCATGGCCGGTTTGAGCAACTGGGCACGCCCCAAAGTTTGTACTACCAGCCGCAAACGCCGTTTGTCGCGGGCTTTGTCGGTGCCAATAACCGGGTGCAGGGCAAGGCAACCGGTGTGGACGGCGAGGTGGTGGCAATCACCAGCGCACACGGGCTGGTAATGCATGCGCGCCATGCACAAGTGCAAGGCACCCTCAAGGAGGGCGATGCCGTAGAGGCTTTTGTGCGTCCAGAGGTTGCCCGGCTTGCGCGAACCGCTATCGAATTCATAGCAACCGGCCTGCCCCACTACACCGGCACGATTGAGAGCCTGCTGTTTGACGGAGCCAACTCCGCCGTGCTGCTGCGCGAAAAAACCACCCAGGCCGAGTTCCGCATTGCCCTGCCGCAAACAGGCCAGTTTGCGGACCTGCGCGCCGGTGAAGACGTGGTGTTTGGTTTTGATCCGCAACGTGCCGTGTGCTTTGCCGCACCGGCAAAGAGCGATAGCAGTGATGCCATCTAACGCAAAAACAGGGCAGGCCAGGCTGATGGCCATGCTGTTGCTGGCCCCCGCACTGCTGTGGCTGGTGGGTTTGATTGTGCTGCCGCACGCCGAGTTGGCCGTGCTGTCGCTGCGTGCCCGCGTGGCACCCCGGGTGTATGAGCCCAGCCTCGCGCAATACCTGACGTTTATTGACGAGCCCCTGTACTGGCGCACCTTTGTCCGCACGGCGCTCATGTCGATACTGGCGACTGCCATCACGCTGCTGATGGCTTTTCCTATTGCCTGGACGATTGCCAAGATTGCCCGCGGGCGGGCCCAATCGATGCTGTTCATTTTGTGCCTGATTCCGTTTTGGGTGAGCGAGACGGTCCGCACCCTGGGCTGGATGATTCTGCTGCGCGAGTCCGGCGTATTGCCGGGGCTGATGGTGTGGCTGGGCCTGACGCCAGCGCCCGTGGAGCTGCTCTACCACGACGCCACCATTCTGGTGGGGCTGGTCTACACCTCCATGCTGTTCATGGTGATTCCGCTCATCAGCGCGCTGGAGAGTCTGGACGATTCGCTCATTGAGGCGGCCTACGACCTGGGCGGCAATGGCTGGTCCATCCTGCGGCAAATCATCATTCCGCACGCCGCACCGGGCATGGTGGCGGGCTGCATTGTGGTGTTCATGCTCACGCTGGGCAACTACCTCACGCCCACGCTGTTGGGCGGCAAGAATTCACTCTGGTTTACCGAGCAAATTTATACCCAGTTCATCACCCGCTTCAACTGGGAGCAGGGTGCCGCGTTTGGCTTCTTGCTGCTGGGCCTGTCCACCGCCATCGTGTGGCTGGGGCTCAAGGCTTCGGGCCAGAAGTTTGGTGAAGTGATGCAGCGCTCATGATCCCCTCACTACCCCGCCCTGCCTGGCTGCGCGCCAGCACCGTGGTGTACGGTGTGCTGTTCTTTGCCTTCCTGTTTTTGCCACTTGCCGTGGTGGCAGTGTTTGCGTTCAACGACGCCCCCTACCCCGCGCCGCCATGGAACGGCTTTACGCTGGACTGGTTTATGGGCAGTGCATCCACTGCAACCGCTAGCGCACGCCGCGGGTTGTTTGCCGACACTGCACTGCTGGGCAGCCTGTGGACCAGCGTGGTGGTGGCCTGCTGGGTCACGGTGTTGTCGGTTGTGGTCGGCACGGCCAACGCCTTCCTGATAGAACGCACGCAGTTCCGCGGCAAGCAGGCGCTGTCGATGCTGATGCTGGCGCCGCTGGTCATTCCCGGGGTGATTCTGGGCATCTCCATCCTGGCCTTTGCCAGCCGCATTGCCAACCTGGCAGACGACCTGTGGGGCCTGGAGCTGAACTTTCTGCGCCCTGGCTTGCCGCTGGTGGTGCTGGGCCAGTTTTCCTACATTGTGTCGATTGCCACGCTCACCATCACCGCGCGGCTCAAGCGCTTTGACACCACGCTGGAAGAAGCTGCTTACAACCTGGGCGCGTCCAAAGCCGCGGTGCTGGCCACCATCACGCTGCCTTACCTGCAACCTGCGCTGATAGGGGCTGCCGCCATTTCCTTCCTGATGTCGTTTGAGAACTTCAACACCACCCTAATGCTGGTGGGGTCGGACGCACCACTCACGGTCATGATGTACGGCCGCATGCGCGAGGGCGCCACACCCGTGCTCAACGCAGTGAGCCTGTTTTTGATGGTGGCGTCGGCCTTGCTGGCACTCACCCTGCTGCGAAGCGATAGAAAACAACCATCCTGACGCCAGACCGGGTTGTCACAATCGACCCCATGGCAGCACCTTCGGCATCTCCGGCATCTTCTAGGGCCTCTCCCCTCTGGCCCCTACTTCGCACATTTTCCTGGCAAGAGTTGCGCAACCACCCGTGGCGCAATGCCGCTGCGGTGGTTTCGGTGATGCTGGGCGTGGCGCTGGCGCTCTCGGTGCATTTGATCAACGCGTCGGCATTGGACGAGTTCGCGCAAGCCGTGCGATCCGTGGGTGGACAACCGGATCTGGAATTGCGGGCGGGCAGTGGGTTGGCGGGGGGCATTGATGACGCGCTGTATGCGCGCCTGGCCCACCACCCCGACGTGGTGTTGGCCAGCCCGGTGCTGGAGCTCAGCACCTACGCGCTGGGCACCGGTGACGCAAGCCGCGTGTTGTTGCGCATCATCGGCATCGACGCCTTGCAAGTGGCCCAGGTGGTGCCTGACCTGATGCCCCTGCCTTCTGCGAACGCGGACCGACTGGATATCTTCGCGCCCGACACCGTGTTTTTGAACCCCAGTGCGCAAAACCGCCTCACCGGGGACACGCTCCAACTGCAACACGGCCTGCAGCTAAAAACGGTGCGCGTGGCAGGCACCGTGCGTGCCAGTGGCGGCCCGCTGGCCGTGATGGACGTTGCCGCAGCGCAGGAATTGTTTGGAAAGGCGGGGAGCCTCTCCCGGGTGGACGTGCGCCTGCGCGCCGGAGTGGACCGCACGGCCTTTGTGCGCGCGGTGCAGGGAGCCCCCGACTGGCCAGCGCATGCCAGACTGGTGGAGCCCGGTGACGCGCTGCAACGCATGGGCACGCTCTCGCGCGCCTACCGGGTCAACCTGACCGTACTGGCGCTGGTGGCCTTGTTCACCGGTGGATTTCTGGTGTTCTCGGTATTGGCCTTGAGCGTGAGCCGCCGCGCGCCGCAACTGGCCTTGCTGGGGGTTCTGGGGCTGACGGGCCGCCAGCGCTTGCAGTTGGTGTTGCTGGAAGCGGGTGCTTTGGGTGTCACCGGGAGCGCGCTGGGCATTGGCCTGGGCGTGGGCCTGGCCGCCGCCGCATTGCGCCTGCTGGGGGGCGATTTGGGTGGGGGCTACTTTTCGGGCGGTGCACCCGCGCTCCAATGGAATGGGGGAGCCGCTCTGGTGTTTGGTGCCTTGGGGGTGCTGGCCGCGCTGCTGGGCGCATGGTGGCCCGCGCGCTGGGCACAGAGTCTGCCTGCGGCGCAAACCCTCAAGGGCTTGGGCACACTGCAACCGAAAAAAAGCCGGGCCTGGCTGGGCGCGGGCTTGCTGCTGGGCGGTTTTTTGCTGGCGTTGATGCCACCGGTGTGGGGCATTCCGCTGGCGGCCTACGCCAGCGTGGCGCTGATTCTGGTGGGCGGCATTGTCGGCCTGCCCTGGCTGGTGGGCGCGGTGCTGGACCGCGTGGCACCGTTTGTGTCGCATCAGGCACTGCCCATGCTGGCGGTGGAGCGGGCACGCCGAGTCAGGGAGAGCGCGGCGGTGGCCGTGAGTGGCGTGGTGGCGTCACTCAGTCTGGCCGTCGCCCTGACGGTGATGGTGGCGAGCTTTCGCACCTCGGTCACCGACTGGCTGGATACCGTGCTGCCCGCCGCGCTGTATGTGCGCAGCGCCAGCAGTGGCAGCGCCAATGACGCAGCCTACTTTGAGCCGGCTTTTGTGCAGGCGGCCGCAAAACTGCCCGGTGTGCAGCGCCTGACCACGCAGCGCAACCAGCAACTGTTGCCAGACCCCTCGCAGCCACCCGTGACCCTGATCGCCAGGCCACTGCGGGGCCCCGATGGAAAAGGCGTCAACCTGCCGCTGGTCGGCGAGGCCTTGCCCGTGCCACCGGGCCAGATCGGCATCTACGTAAGCCAAGCCATGGTGGATTTGCATGGCGCCCGCTCTGGCACCACCTACCCCCCACTTTCAGAGCATTTCAGGCCTCTAGCCCCCGTGGAAACTGCACGAGTAGCTACGTTTTTCATAGCAGGCGTGTGGCGCGACTACGCCCGCCAGTTTGGCACCATCGCCATGGACCAGGCTGACTTTGAGCGTCTGAGCGGCGACAAGCGCGTCAACGACCTGGCGCTGTGGCTGGCGCCTGACGCCGATCTGGCGCAAACGCAACAGACGCTGCGCGATCTTGCCGACCGGCAGGCAGGAACCCCGGGGGGTGCAGCAGGGCACTTGATGGAATTTGGCTCTGCCCGGGAAATTCGCGCCAACACCCTGAAGATTTTTGACCGCAGCTTTGCGGTGACCTACTGGCTGCAGGCGGTGGCCATCGGAATCGGCCTGTTTGGCGTGGCGGCATCCTTCAGCGCACAGGTGCTGGCGCGACGCAAGGAGTTTGGCTTGCTGGTGCACCTGGGCCTGACCCGGCGCCAGGTGCTGCGCGTCGTGGCTGCAGAGGGCGCCGCGTGGACCACACTGGGAACCATCGCCGGCATAGGGCTGGGGCTGGCCGTAGCGGTGGTGCTGGTGCATGTGGTCAACCCGCAGAGCTTTCACTGGACCATGGAGATGACGCTGCCCACTCTGCGGCTGGTGGCCCTGGGCGTTTCCGTCGTGCTGGCGGGCACACTCACCGCGTGGCTGGCGGGGCGTGCCGCCGCAGGACACGACGCCGTGATGGCCGTCAAGGAAGACTGGTAAGGTAGCGCCCAGCATGCAAACACTATTTGAGTTTCTACCGATTGGAGCATACCGATCCAGTGCATCGGGGCAGATGCTGCACGCCAATGCAGCGCTGGTAGGCATCAACGGCTACGAAACCGAAGCCGAATTGCTGGCAGCGGTCAACGACATCGCCAATGAATGGTATGTCGATCCCGCACGGCGGTCGTATTTCAGGCAACTCATGGATCGGGATCGCCATGTGGTGAACTTTGTTTCGGAAATCTACCGCCACAAGACACGTGAACGCATCTGGGTTCGGGAGGCCGCGCACGTGGTGCGGGACGCCCAGGGCGCGCTGCTGTATTACGAGGGCACCGTGGAGGACATTACCGCGACCCACCGGGCGCATCTCACCCTGCAGGAAAACGAAGAGCGCTGGAAGCGCGCACTGGAAAGCACAGGCGATGGCGTTTGGGACTGGTACATCCAGACCGGCGACGAGTTTTATTCGGCGCGTTGCAAACAGATTTATGGTTTTGATGAGGATGAGATACCCAACCGGGCCGACGCACTGGACGGACGAACCCACCCCGATGACCTCGCGCAGATGCAGCGTGACCGTGAAGCACATTTGAGCGGACAGACACCCACCTACCGCAACGAGCACCGCATCCTTTGCAAGGACAACCGCTGGAAATGGGTACTCACGCGTGGCATGGTCATCAGCCGCGATACCCAGGGCCGCCCATTGCGCATGATCGGAACCCACACCGACATCACCGACCAAAAGGAAGCTGACGCGCTCATATGGAGGCAAGCCAACTTCGACCCCTTGACCGGTCTTCCCAATCGGCGCATGCTGCGCCAGCAACTGCAGAACGACATTGAACGCAGCGAGCGACTGAATCAGGCGGTTGCCATTGTCTTCATCGATCTGGATCACTTCAAGGAAGTGAATGACACTTTAGGACACAACAGCGGCGACTTGTTGCTCATCAAGGCGGCACAGCGCATCAAGGCACACCTGGGGCCCCTGGACCGGGTGGCACGCATGGGCGGCGATGAATTCACGGTGGTGGTGTGTGACGTGCAGGACACCGCGGAACTGGAGGGTCTGCTTCAGTCCCTTCTCTACAGCCTGTCTGACGCCTTCCAACTTCAAAACGAACAAGTCTTTGTATCAGCCAGCCTGGGGGTTGCGATGTACCCTGGCGACGCCACGCTGGTGGAAGATTTGTTCAAGCATGCGGACCAGGCGCTGTATGTCGCCAAGGCTGCCGGACGCAATCGCTTCAGTTTCTTCACGCCGGCCTTGCAGGAAGCCGCGCAAACCCGACTGCGCCTGGCTACGGATCTGCGCCTCGCACTGGATCGGCAGCAGTTTGAAGTGGTGTACCAGCCAATTATTGAATTGACCAGCGGACGCATCTTCAAGGCTGAGGCACTTCTGCGCTGGCACCACCCCCAGCGCGGTCTTGTGAGCCCGGCGCAGTTCATCGGCATAGCAGAATCGACCGGCTTGATCATTGACATCGGTGAATGGGTGTTTCAACAAGCCGCACAACAGGTCAAACACTGGCGAACCGTGTACGGGGATGATTTCCAG
>JAYTRR010000034.1:0-6954 GCA_043746005.1 Burkholderiales bacterium | reverse complement strand
ACTCTTTGGCCACCTCCATGAGCCGCCTGTCTTCCGGTCTGCGCGTTAACAGCGCCAAGGATGATGCAGCTGGTCTGGCCATTGCCGAGCGCATGAACACCCAGACGCGGGGCATGAACGTCGCGATCCGCAACGCCAATGACGGAATTTCACTCGCGCAAACGGCCGAGGGCGCCCTAGGCGCCATCTCCAATAACCTTCAGCGTATGCGTGAACTGGCTGTACAGGCCGCCAACGGTACCAACACATCGACCGATATCGGTTCAATGGATGCAGAGTACAAGCTCCTTGCTGCTGAAAACACCCGAGTAGCTGCAGCCACGACATTTAACGGGACCGCTGTGATTGCCGCAGCAACGTTCACATTCCAGATTGGCGCAAACAGTGTTGCCGCAAATGATCAGTTGTCGGTGACGGCCACCAGTTTCAGCGGCACTGGTACCACGCTCGGCACAGCAAATAGCACCGCCTTCGCCCAGATTTCACTGCTGGACGCAGATATCAATGCAGTTACCTCTGCGCGCGCCACTTGGGGCGCAACCCAGAATCGGTTCGATTCCGTCATTACGAATCTCCGCGTAGGCGCCGAGAACTCTGCAGCGGCTCGAGGCAGGATCATGGATGCCGATTACGCCATGGAAACGGCAAACCTGTCCCGCGCACAGGTTTTGCAGCAGGCTGGCACGGCCATGGTCGCCCAGGCTAACCAGGCTCCGCAAAGCGTTCTTGCCTTGTTACGCCAGTAACGTTGCCATTATGTCGGGTACAAAACGTGGGGTCATTGGTCGTCGCGACCCCAGTAGTGACGAACTGAACCGCCTAACCCAACTGTTTCAGCAGGGAAACAATGCCCAAGCAGAATCTTTGGCAAATTCGTTAACACGGCGTTTCCCCAAGCACGGGTATGGATGGAAAGTACTAGGCGTAATTTATCAGGTGCAAAGGCGATATGAGGAATCCCTGCAATCCACCCGAATGGCCATCACGTTACTGCCAAGGGACGCAGCGGTACACAATAATTTGGGCACTGCGCAACTAGGGCTAGGGCGGCTTGAAGACGCCGAAAAGAGCATAAGAAAGGCTCTTGCAATCGCTCCCGACTACGCAAAAGCTTTAAACAACTTGGGGACCCTGCTAAGGCTCCAAGGCAGACTGCAAGAGGCGGAAGAAAATTGCCGCCGCGCGGTAACCATCGAACCACACTACACAGCGGCGCACATCAGCCTCGGGAATTCACTTGAGCTTCAAAATAAGACAGCGGACGCAATTGCCAGTTACCGCGCTGCGCTGAGCCTAGCTCCAGACGCCGCCAGCCTTCACAGTGACATGCTTCACTTGTCCTGCCACGACGTTCAATGTGACCCCGTTCAACTGAAGACCGACCATTTCGCTTTCGGTGAGCAATTTGAGCCATCACTGCGCGCGATGTGGAACGCCCATGCCAATACCAAAGACCCTGCGCGACTCCTGCAAGTTGGTTTTGTTTCAAGTGACCTATACAACCATGCGCTCTCCAATTACCTCGAGCCTCTATTTAAGGGCCTAACGGGCAGATCCAATCTCTCGCTACACCTCTACTACACGAACACATTCGAAGATGCAGTAACTCTCCGCTTGCGCCAGTATTTCTCTAACTGGCACGCCGTGGCCAAATTGAGCGATGAGGAACTGGCTAACAAGATTCGTAGCGACCACATAGATATTCTGATTGATCTCAACGGACATACGGTACTCAATCGGTTGTTGGCATTTGCACGTAGACCCGCCCCGGTACAGGCCAGCTGGCTCGGCTATCTTGGTACGAGTGGCCTGCGGGCCATAGACTACTTCGTATGCGATCCCTATTGGATTTCCCCAGGCGAGTTTGACTGGCAATTCACAGAGAAACTGGTCTACTTACCGTCCGCAGTTGTGTTTCTGCCCAATCCCCATTCCCCCCCTGTCAACACGCTTCCGGCGCTAAAAAACGGACACATCACTTTTGGCAGTTTCAATCGCCGAAACAAGATAAATGACTCGGTGATTGCGTTATGGTCCATGCTGTTGCGCGCGGCTCCAGACTCCCGAATGGTATTGGGTGCAATATCACCTGAACACCAGAGTGCATTCATTGACCGCTTCGAAAATGAAGGCATTACACAAGATCGATTGACTTTTCTTGCCCGCGCAGCCCAGCGGGACTACCTGGCTTTTCACCATCAGGTTGACTTTTGTCTGGACACCTTTCCGTTTGGCGGTGGCGCGACAACAGCCCATGCAGCCTGGATGGGCGTGCCGACGCTATGCTTGGCGGGCGATAGCCCCTCCAGCCGCTTCGGTGCCGCTGAAACACACCATCTTGGTCTGGATCAGTTTATCGCTCACAGCATTGAAGACTTCGTCGAAAAGGGGCGCTATTGGTCCGATCATCATTCGGAATTGGCATGCATCCGCAATGAGTTGCGGGAGCGCTTTACGAGCTCAGCACTGGGTCAAACAAAACGATTTGCTGACCACTTTGAGACTATGCTGCGAACCATATGGCGAAACTGGTGCGATGACCTGCCGCCAGCAAGCTTCGAAGTCGAAGAAACGAACGACCCTGCGACATCAGCCCGTCCTGGAGCCATGGAACCACCCTCGATAGATTTGGAGCGTTTAAGTGCCCTTCATGACCAACAGCGCCATCAGGAAGCAGAACCATTGGCCCGGCAGTTGATTCGTGATTTTCCGGAGCATGGACTTGCCTGGAAGATTTTAGGTTCAGTTTTACGGGAGCTTGGGCATCTGGATCAATCGCTGGAAATTCATCGAAGAACTGCCACATTGCGACCGGATGACCATGAGGCACATTTCAATTTGGCGTGCGAATTGCAGCAGCAGGGTCAGATGGATGATGCAGTGAACAGCTATATCCACGCGTTGGGGCTCCAACCCAACAATCCCATTGTGTACAACAACCTCGGGAATATCTTCAAGACGATGGGCCTGTTTCCCGAGGGTGAGATGTACTGCCGCCAGGCTATTGCACTTCAGCCTGCGATGGAGACGGCGCACAACAACCTGGGGAATGCGCTTCATGCACAAGGAAAATACGCCGAGGCACAGATGAGCTATCAGCAAGCGCTGGTATTGAAGCCAAATTGGGCAGATGCTTACAACAACCTCGCTATCACCTTGAAAGACCGCGGCTATGCGGCTGAGGCGAGAGATGCCTACCGTACTGCGCTGAAGTTAAAACCGGAATGGGCCGCTGCCCACAGCAATCTACTCTATTGCCTAAGTCTGGATGTTCACCTGGACCCGACTGCCCTTCATGCGGAGCACCTGGCCTTCGGAGAAAAGTTTGAAAGGCCTTTTCGCACCAATTGGCAGCCACATTCCAATGTCAAAGACGTTAACCGACCGCTGAACATCGGGTTTGTTTCCGGCGACTTGTATGACCATGCGCTGGCCAACTTCTTGGAACCGTTGTTTGCAGGGCTCGCAAGGCAACCTGGCTTGGCGATTCATGCTTACTACACGCACATCTACGACGACGCTACCACACAGCGCATGCGCGTCTGCTTTGCTCGATGGCGTTCGGTGTCAAATTTGACGGATAGCGAGTTGGCCAACCAGATTCGCGCTGATGGTATTGACATACTGGTAGACCTCTCCGGCCATACCGCACATAACCGCCTGCTGACTTTTGCGCGCAAACCGGCCCCCATCCAGGCCAGCTGGCTAGGATATTTGGGAACCACCGGCCTTCAAGCCATCGACTACTACCTGTGCGACAAGTTTTGGGTACTACCGGGCGAACTGGATTGGCAGCTGACCGAGAAACCTGCTTACTTGCCCTCTGCCGTTGTTTTTCAGCCCAGTCCTCTTTCGCCACCAGTCAACACGCTCCCGGCGCTTGAAAATGGTTACATCACCTTTGGCAGCTTCAATAGACCGAACAAACTCAATCCATCCGTCATTGTTTTGTGGTCAATGCTGCTTCGGGGCGTTCCTTCAGCTCGCATGGTGATGGGCGGCGTACCGCTTGAGAGCCAGACTGAATTGCTGAGAAGTTTTGCGCGCGAAGGGATTGAGCACGGGCGCCTGACATTCTTCCCACGCTCTAATTTGCCAGGTTATCTGGCACTTCACTACCAAGTGGACTTCTGCCTCGACACATTTCCTTACGGCGGTGGCGCGACAAACGCACACGCGGCCTGGATGGGAGTCCCGACGCTATGCCTGGCCGGCGACAGTCCTGCAAGTCGCTTTGGTGCGACAGAGATGCACATTCTTGGTCTAGACGAATTTATTGCCACGAGCATCGAAGACTACTTGGCAAAAGCACGCTATTGGGCCGAAAATCTAGAGAAATTGGCAGCAATTCGCATTGGCATGCGTGATCGTTTCAATGCCTCCCCCCTAGGTCAGCCGGAACGCTTTGCAGACAATTTTGCAGCCATGCTTCGCACGATGTGGCGGCAATGGTGCGCTGGCTTACCTCCAGCGCAGATAGAAGTCAATGAGCCACCGGAGAAAAGCCAGCGTTGTCGACCATTAATTTCTTTTGATCCAACTGAAACGCAACTTGAAGCGCTGGCTGATTTGTACCGTCGAAAACGTTACGCTGAAGCCGAGTGTATGGCCCAGATACTGATCGAAGCCTTCCCTGAACATGGTTTTTCCTGGAAGATTCTCGGCTACGTCTATCAGGCACAAGAACGGTATGAGGATTCCTTGCCCCCACTGAGGCGCGCACTTGAACTGGACGCCGGAGATGCGACGGTCTACAACAACTTGGGAGTCGCCCTTTCAGCGCTAGACCGCCACTTTGAGGCAGAAGCACACTTCCGACATTCGATTGCAATTGCGCCCGATTACGGCAAGTCATTCGTGAATCTGGGTATGGTCCTGCGACTACTGGGAAGACTCCAGGAGTCAGAAACAATTTGCCGCAGAGCCGTGGAAATTGATTCCCGCGATTCCAGTGCGCACATTCAGTTGGGCAATGCGCTTGAGGATCAAGGTAAGTCATCCGAAGCGCAGGTCTGTTACTACCGTGCAGACATGGCGCAAGAACCCCGACGATCTGTTGCCCATAGCAACGTTCTGTATTTACTGAATCATGATGTTTTGGTTGAGCCAGAACATCTTTTCGCAGAGCATCAGGCATTTGGCAACAAGTTTGAGGCGCCACTGCGTGCGGCTTGGCAACCTCACGCCAACATTAAGATCCCTGCTCGAAGGCTGAATATTGGGTTTGTGTCTGGCGACCTTTGCCACCATGCACTCGCTGATTTTTTGGAACCTACTTTCAAGTTTCTGGCGGACATTAAAACCCTATCACTTCACGCGTACCACACCAGCACGCTTGAAGACGCCGTCACACAGAGTATGCGCACCAACTTTAGACAGTGGCGCGCCGTGGCCGACTTGAGTGACGTCGACTTAGCGACTTGTATCCGCTCCGATGAGATAGACATACTTATCGACTTATCCGGTCACACCGCGAAAAACCGACTGCTAACCTTCTCTCACAAACCTGCGCCCATTCAGGCCAGTTGGCTGGGCTATCTTGGCACCACCGGTCTTCAAAGTATGGACTACTACCTTTGCGACCAGTTTTGGATTCCACATGGTGAATTGGATTGGCAATTCACCGAGAAGCTTGCTTACCTGCCATCTGCAGTGACGTTTCAGCCATCTCCGCTGTCGCCACTAGTCAGCACACTACCCACACTGGAAAATGGATTCATCACTTTTGGCAGCTTTAATCGTGCCAATAAAATTAACGAAGCGGTAATTGCCCTGTGGGCTATATTGATGCGCAGCGTACCCACCTCAAGGCTCCTGATAGGAGCACTACCAGCCGACGCCCTGGCGGTACTAGTCAAAAGTTTCGAACGAGAGGGCGTTGTGCGGAGTAGGCTTATTTTTTCGCCACGTGCTCATAAAGCAGAATATTTACATCTGCATCATCAGGTCGACTTCTGCCTGGACACCTACCCTCATTCTGGCGGCGCCACTACGGCACACGCCGCATGGATGGGGGTACCCACACTATGTCTTGCAGGCGACACACCGGCCAGCCGATTTGGCGCGACCTTGATGCACCATCTGAGCCTAGATGGGTTTATCGCCACGAGTATTGAGGATTTTGTGGCGAGGGGGGTTTATTGGGCCGAAAACAAAGCCAAGTTATCAGGTATCCGGATGGGCATGCGCGAGGCATTTATGGCATCGAGAATCGGGCAACCAGAGAAGTTTGCAAGGGACTTTGACGCCATTTTGAGAGTAATGTGGCACCGCTGGTGCAGCGACACGGAACCGACACCATGTGCGGTCCGGGACGGCGGCCCCAGCGATGTCATACATCTAACAAGTACACGAGGCGAATCAAATTGAAAAAAATTAGATTTGTAATTGGTACACGGAAAAATCAGAATGAGTTTTTTACCGGAACAGCCTCCGGTAAATCGATCCCACTTGTTGCGCGGTCCCTGGTTGAACTGCGACTATTCCCAGAAAATCGTCGTGGCTTATCCGAAATTTACAACGTTGCCATAGATGAGTCGATCAACGATCCGGCTATTCTGATTTTCATGCATGACGATATCCACTTATTAGATTTTTTTTGGGCAGACAAGGTTGTTGACTCACTAGAACAATTTGATGTAGTTGGGCTTGCTGGAAACAAGCGACGGTTACCAAAGCAACCTTCGTGGGCATTTGTTGATGACAGATTTACTTGGGATGACAAAATAAATCTAAGCGGGACCGTAGGACATGGTTCATCATTTCCACCTTCAAACCTGAGCATTTTTGGGCCCTCATTCCAAGAGGTCAAATTGCTGGACGGCTTGATGCTTGCCGTTCACAGTGAAAACCTCATCAGCAATCAAATCAGATTTGATGAGCGTTTTGACTTTCACTTTTATGACCTCGATTTTTGTCGCCAGCTTGAGGCAAATAATCTCAGAATGGGAACTT
>JAYTRR010000033.1:0-6980 GCA_043746005.1 Burkholderiales bacterium | reverse complement strand
GGGCGCCCGCCATCAGACCGGTCACCGGATCGATCACGATCGCCCCCGGGTGCCCCATCAATGGATTTTTGCGGGTCATGGCGCTGAGTTGATGGCCTCGTCTGTTCAGCTCGGCGCGGGTTTCTACCGCGATGTCGTCTTCTACCTTGAGGGAGTCGCTCGCATCGGAGAACGTCTTTCCCAGCAGGAAGCGGGGCTTGGACAGGGCTTCCATCGGGTCCATCCCGTAGTCGATGCACCGTGTCAGTACGGCGGCTAGCGTCTGCGGTTGTCCATCCGCACCTTGTGTGCCGTAGAGAAGATTTACCTTGCCATTCTTTGTGTACATACCCGGGTTGAGTGTGTGAAATGGCCGCTTGCCCGGAGCCAGAACATTCGGGTGCTGGGGGTCCAAGGAGAACGATGCACCGCGGTTGTGCCAAATCAGTCCTGTGTCACCCACCATCACGCCGCTACCCCAATCGTAGTAAATGGTGGCGAGCATCGAAACGCAATTGCCCGACGGGTCTGCAGAACCCACGTAGACCGTATCGCCCGTCTTGAGTGTGTGCGGCCAAGGGAGCGCCCTGTCCATTTGGATGGCGCCAGCTCTCTGGTCGAGCTGCCTGTCGGAAAGCAGCATTCCCGTCGGCACCTCGCCAAAGTCGGGATCCGCGACATAGCGGTTTCGATCCATGAATGCCTGCTTAACTGCTTCCACCAGCAGGTGGTAATAATCCGCGCTGCCTTCAGGAATGCTTTGCAAATCAAAGCGCTGCAAGATACCCATGATTTCCAGCGTTGTCACACCTTGCGTTGGCGGCTGATGCGCCAGCAGATGGCCTCCGCGGTATGCAACACGGAGAGCTGGCTCCAAACGGGATCGGGTGGCGCCCAAATCGGACAGTGTCAGCGGCGAGCCTGCCGCAGCAAGGCCACGCGCGATGCGCTCTGCGAGCTTGCCTTCATAGAAGTCGCGCGGGCCGCGTTCGGCCAGTATTTCAAGCGTATTCCCAAGAGCTTCCTGCGTGAGTACGTCGCCTTGGCGTGGCATGTGACCATTGACCTGATAGGCGCGGTAAACGTCGGCTAGGCACGCACGTTCACCCAAGCGAAAATTCAGCCAAAAGCGCTGTGATTCAGTCACTGGAAATCCATTGCGCGCGAGTTCAATGGCAGGGGCTAACAGTTCTCCCCAGCTTTTCTTCCCCGCAAGCTGTGAATGACTGATTTCAAATGCCGTGCCCAAGGCATCCACGGTTGCCGCACTGGTCAAGGCAGAGCGCGGTCCGCGAAAAGGAATGGCATCTCTATAACCCGACGTATTGTTAGCCGCCTGTCCGATACCCGAGATCGTTTGCACCTTGCCGGTTGCGTCTGAAATCAACAGGAAGGCATCTCCACCCAGTCCGCAGAAATGGGGGTACGTCACGCACAGGCAGGTCACCGTCGCAATCGCAGCTTCTACCGCGTTGCCTCCGGCGGCCAATACGTCAACGCCTCGTTGGGTTGCCAGCGCGTGGGGGCTGGTAACCATTCCCCTGCTGGACTTTGCAGAGTCTGGTGTTGTCATGCGTGAACCGACTGCGTGTGCTCGTAAATCTGTCCAGGTGTTGTGAGCCAGATTTCACCACGATCGCGCAGTTTCGCAATATGGGTCAGTGCCCGGCGCAAGTGCAGCAGTCGATACGGTTGACCAACGATGTAGGGGTGGAGTGCAATGCCCATTACCAGCGGCTGCTGCTGCGACTGATGCAGCATTTCATCGAAGTTATCGATGATCATGTCTGCGAACGCTGCCCCATCCATCTGTCTTCCAATCACCATGGGAATGTCATTCACTTCTTGCGGGTACGGAACGGACCATAGGCCTTTTCCGCTGCGGGTGTTCAGACGTGTGGGCTGATCGTCATGGCACCAATTCAGGGTGTACGTGTACCCTTCCTCTGCCAATAGATCGCTGGTGTAGTTGCTCTCGGAGATCCAGGGGGATAGCCATCCTGTGGGCGGCTTGCCGCAAAAGTTTTCTATCCGCTGGCGACAGCCGGCCAGCAATTCCCGCTCCTCGCCCTCGGTAAAGCTGGATTGGCGATAGGAATTGCTGTGACCGTGGCCAATGAATTCATCGCCACGTTCGACGAGTGCCCGCAGAAGCTCCGGGCAATGCTCAATAAGCGCCGTGTTGATCAGCGCACCGGTCGGTATGCTCAATTGGTCAAACAGCTCCAGGCAACGCCAGGCGCCGACCCGGTTGCCATATTCGCGCCAGCTGTAGTTGAGCACGTCTGGCTGCGGCGAGGCAGGGCCTATGCAAGCGCCCAAACCCTCGCCATAAGCGAAATGTTCCAGGTTGAAGCCGATGTACACCGCCAGGCGCGCACCGTTGGGCCAGCAGTAATCTTTGCGCCCAGTTACGGGGCTGTAAGCGAAACGTGCGCTGTCCGGAATGGGGTCGAATACTGACATCTCACAACTCGCATAACCCGGCACGCGCGAGAAGCCACTCGGCGCTGTCGTTCCACACATCCATCTGAACAATCTTGCCGTGACGCACTACGTACCGATCCACATAACGATTGCCTTCAAATGCAGTGCGGTCAAGCCATTCCCCGTGCAAAGTCCCGATGTTGTAGACAATGGCCTCTTCATCGTTAGCACCCTCCACTACATCGGTGCGCTCAAAGCGCTTCTTCACCCAGGAATAACGGCTTGCATTGAATGCGCTGCACTCGGTCGGGTCACGCATTTCACGGCCACCGGTAAAGCGGATGCGCAGCTCTGGCGATGTAAAGACCCGTGCGCCAGCCGGGTCAGGAATCATGATGATTCTTAGAAATTCCTCAACAATTTCTCTCGGCCCTGCGGACTTTTTCAGTGTCATTTCTGTTCCTTGTAATTTACCCAGATAGACGACGCGCGGACGTCGACTTCATCCAGATTGCTGTCGGCAATGGAGCCGGCCCTGTCAATTACCAAAAAATCTGCGGCCTGCGTCACAGCGATCAAAGGATGGTGCCAGGTGCCACGAGCATAGTTCACGCCCTGCCCCGGATTCGCCAGGAAACAACGAATGTCAATGACCTCCAGCGCCTCGGCTGCTGGTGCAACCACGACCAGAAAGGGCTGGCCTGTCATGGAGACAAATGTCTGGCTTCCTAGAGGATGCCGCTCCATGACCTGGAGTTGAAATGGCATGGTTCGAGGCCTCGCCCTAAAAATGCTGACGATGGCGCGACCACCTTCGTGTGACACATCCAATTTTGCAAGGTCGTGAAAGCGCTCCGCAAAACCTCCATTGATCGTAAAGTGGCGGGCGGTTTCGCTGGCTTCAATCACCTCTCCAAAAGCAGAAAATGATTCAGAGCGCAGTGGTTCGATCCGGAGCGCTTTCGGGAAGTTCTTCATCGAGAGTCAGCAATCAATATCAAGCAAATCGGGCACATCCTTGGCATTGCCCTTTGCCGGCTTTCTTCGTTTGTTACGCTTGCCAAATGCCAGTCCCATTGCCAGTGTTTGCGCCAGGCACATCGCGCTGGTAAGCGACCTGAAACCTCTGAGCTCTGCATCATTCACCTCCAAAACCACCTCTGCGCCTTTGGCGATCGGGCTCAAGATGGCGTTGGTGATGGCTAGCAGCTTGGCGCCCTTGGCAATAATCTGCTCACACACCAGTAGGGTATCCGCGGCATAGGGCGGGAAACTGATCGCAATCAAAAGGTCCTGATCATTGGCAATGCTGGCCTGCTCAGCAATTGCGCCTCCAAGTCCGGTAATGTGTACGGCCGGCTGCCCGACGCGGTTCAGTGCATAGGCCAGGTAGGCTGCGACCGCGTATGAGCGTCTGAGCCCAACTACATGGACAATCCTCGCCTTCTGAATCAGCGCGATGGCTTCATTCAATGGCAGAGTTGCCGCATCCGCCTGCAAGTGCTCCAGCGAAACAATGTTGGCTTGGCTGAACGCCTGCAATACGTCAACCGGATTGTCAGGGTGGTTCAACGTTTGCTCGCCGCCGAAATGCCGGATGCGTTCACGGTAAGTGGGCTTCACGGGGCGTTGCAGGGGCTCCCGGAAAAGTCGCTGCAATTCAGAATATCCGTCAAAGCCCAGCGCTTTAGCCAAACGAATGAATGCCGCCGGGGCAATGCCCGCACGCAGTGCGACCGTAGCTACAGGACTCAATGCCACGTCATTGGGATGTTCCAAGGCGTATCTCGCCGCATCGCGCATGCGTGGAGTGAGACGCGCACTCTCCTGATTGATGAGCGAACGAAGGCCTTCCAGTGTGGTGGGTTTGGCGTTAATCATGGGTTGATCATAGCCAGCAGATTTGTCTAAATCTTTCAAAAGGCACGCACCTGGCCTCGGGGAACAAAGCGTCCCATTCCTTCGCGACCATGCCAGTTCTGGCCTTCAACGATCAGGGTACCGCGCAAAAAAACCTTCTCGACGCGGCCTTGCAACGTGCGCCCCTCCAACAGCGTGTGGTCGCAGTTGCTGTGCAAATTCTTGGCATGAATCGTCTGAGTGACAGCCGGATTAAAAAGCACGACATCGGCATCACTTCCCACCGCGACGGTCCCCTTTTTCGGGAAAAGCCCGAACAGCTTGGCGGGCGTTGTGGAAGTCAGCTCGACAAACCGGTTGAGTGAGAGCCTGCCCTGCATCACGCCAATATCAAAAAGACTCACCAGGCGCGTCTCAATTCCAGGCGCGCCGTTGGGGATCATGGAAAAGTCATCTTTACCTCGCATCTTCTGAAGGCGGTAACCCAAGTGGCCTTCTTTCATGCAAAACGGGCAATGGTCAGTCGCAATCACTTGCAGATCGTCATACCGCAACGCGCGCCAGAGATGCTTCTGATCATGAGGGGTGCGCAGAGGCGGTGTCATCACGTATTTGGCAATTTCAAAGTCATCCGACGCATAAACCGAATCGTCAAATAGCAAGTAGTGTGGGCATGTCTCCGCAAATACCGGGATGCCTTCAGCACGCGCCGTCACGATGTGTTTGAGTGCCTCGTTGCTGGATACGTGAACAAAATAAATGGGCGCTTGGGCCAATTCCGCCAGGCGAATGCCGCGGTGGGTGGCTTCGCCTTCCAAGATGGCTGGCCGTGTCATGGCGTGGTAACGCGGTGATGTGTGTCCGGCTTCCAGTGCTTCCTTGATCAACAGATCGATCACCGTGCCGTTTTCCGCGTGTAGCGCGACCATGCCGCCATCGGCACCCACTTGCCGCAGCATCCGGAAGATGGCGGCATCGTCGGCCATCATGACGCCGGGGTAGGCCATGAACATTTTGAAGCTGGTCACGCCCTCATGGTGCATGGCAAATCGCACGTCCTTGAGCACCTGTTCGTCTACCCGGGTTACGATCACATGCAAGCTGTAGTCCACCGCCACCTGGGATTCAGCGCTGCGCTGCGCCCTGGCGATGGCGCCCAAGGGCGAGTCGGTTTGGGTCTGCAATGCGAAATCAACTACGGTCGTCGTGCCGCCAAATGCTGCTGCACGTGTGCCGCTTGCAAACGTGTCGCAGGTGATGGTCGGGCCAATCACGTTCTCAAGGTGGACATGGGTGTCCACACCTCCGGGTAGCACATAGAGTCCGGTCGCGTCGACCACGGTGACATCTGGGCCTACTTCTATGCTTTTGCCGATCGTGTGGATGACGCCATCCTGCATCAGCACATCCGCGACGTAGTCGTCGGTTGCGGTAATGATCCGACCGTTGCGTATCAGTGTTGCCATCACCCGATGGCCTCATCCAGGTGGCGGATCAGACGTTCGATTTCATCGGCCGAGTTGTAATGGGCAATCGACACCCGCACCACACCGCCTTGCGTATGCAAGCCCAGACTCTCGATCAAGCGCTTGGCATAAAAATCACCAAAACGAATGCCGATTTGAAAGCGGTCCACGTGACGGACGATAGATTCGGGGGATCGCCCCTTCACGACAAAACTGATGGTAGGCACCCGACCCCCATCGCCAACGGAAGTGCGGCCAATCACTTTTACCGACTGCTTGCTGGCAAGGAACGCCAGCAAACGCGCTGCTAGAAGGTCCTCATGGGATTCAAAGGCCGCAAACGCGGCCTGCATTTTTTCGCGTTGGGTACCGAAAGACCCCAGGCGACTACCCGTGTCGACCAGGTAGTCGCAAATACCAATGCAGCCGTAGGACAGCTCGTAGTTCACATTGCCCGGTTGCAGCTTGTAGGGAATGGTCTCCCTGGTGATGAAGTAATGGTTAAGACTTGCCAAACTTAGAAGCAGTTCGCGTTTACCCCAAAGCACCGCGTAATGCGGACCAAATACCTTGTAAAAACTGAAGACGTAGAGATCGGCTTCACTGGCCTGCACGTCCACCAGTCGGTGCGGTGCATAGGCAACTGCGTCCACGCAAAGCCGCGCACCGACGGCATGCACCAGCTGGGCCACCTCGCTGACAGGGTTTACCGTGCCCAGGATGTTGGAGGCATGGGTCATCGCAACCCACTTTACTTTGGAGGACAGCATCGCTTGGAGGTCCGGTAAATCCAGCTCCAAAGTCTGCGGGTTCACATTCCAGAACCGAACAACGGCACCGGCACTTTGCAGCCTTAGCCAGCAACCGATATTGGCCTCATGGTCCGTGTTTGTAACGATGATTTCGTCACCCGGTTCAATACTTGGCAATATGGCATGGATGACCTGGAACATCAGCGCCGTGGTGGCGCCACCCATCACCACTTCATCATCGAACGGCGCATTGATAAGCTCTGCCACCGCCTTGCGCGCCGCCAGCACTTTGGAGCTTGCATCCTGCGAGTGCGCATAGCTCGCGCCCAATTGAACGCTGCTCGTAAGGAGGTAGTCCCGGATGCGGTCTGCAACCCGACGCAAAACCAGCGAGCCACCTGCGTTATCAAGATAGGCAAAGTCACTCGCTAGCGCCGGAAACTCCGCGCGGACGTGGTCGATGTTGAGGTTCAGTGTGGATACGGGCATAGGGGTT
>JAYTRR010000032.1:0-2195 GCA_043746005.1 Burkholderiales bacterium | reverse complement strand
GCATGGCCACGCCGCGCCGGTGGAGCATGGCGAAGGTGTCGCGTGCACTGTGGCCCAACGCGATCACCACGTGATCGGTGGCCAGCTCGTAGGTGGTTCCATTGAGCCTATTTTCGACCTCTAGCCCCCGTACGCAATGTGCGTTATGCTCTTTTTTTAATAGCAAATCCGTGACCCGCTGTTCAAAGCGGATCTCGCCGCCGAGCGCAATGATTTGCTCGCGAATGCTTTCCACCACCTTTACCAGTTTGAAGGTGCCAATGTGGGGATGGGCCTCGTAGAGAATTTCCGGTGGCGCGCCAGCCTTCACAAACTCATTCATCACCTTGCGGCCCAGGTAACGCGGGTCCTTGATCTGGCTGTAGAGCTTTCCGTCCGAGAACGTGCCCGCACCGCCTTCACCAAACTGCACGTTGCTTTCGGGGTTGAGCGTCTTTTTTCGCCAAAGGCCCCAAGTGTCCTTGGTACGCTGGCGGACCGTGGTGCCGCGCTCCAGCACGATGGGTCTGAAGCCCATTTGCGCCAGCACCAGCGCCGCAAACATGCCACAGGGGCCAAAACCCACCACCACCGGGCGCAGGGCCAGGTTGGCGGGCGCGTGCCCCACCGGGTGGTACGCCATATCGGGCGTGGCACTGATGTGTGGGTGGCCGGTGTGGCGCTGCAGCAGCGCCGCTTCCTGGGTGGGGTCTGCGAGGGTCAGGTCAACGATGTACACCACCAGCAACTCGGCCTTGCGCGCGTCGAAGCTGCGTTTGAAAACGTGCAGCCGCGTGATTTCTCCCGCGGCGGCGCCCAGTGCCTGGGAGGCGAGTTGGGTTAGGGCTGCAATCGGGTGGGGAGCCGGGCTGCGGTCCTCGTCCGTCTCGGACGGCGCATCGGATGCGCGGCGCTCCTGTACGGGCACTGCGGAGAGGGGAAGTTTGAGTTCGGTAATGCGGATCAAGGTAGGGCTCGTGGTTATCAAGCAGCCTGTATTTTAGTGAGATTGCTTGTGGTTTGAAATCCAGGTCACCACATGGAATATCCCTGTCATAAGGAAAATTTATTTCAAAATATAAGAAACAGGAAGGTTTTTCAGAAGGTTTGGTTTTAAAAATGCCACTGGATCGAATGAGTTGCGACGAATACGATTCCCCGTGTATTGTTTTCTGACTCACGTTAACCCAAGGAAACTTGCTATGAAGTGCCCAATATGTACCGACTCCTCACTGGTAATGACCGACCGCCAGGGCGTCGAGATTGACTACTGCCCGCTATGCCGGGGCGTATGGCTTGACCGCGGCGAACTCGACAAGCTGATTGAGCGATCGGTCGTAGCGTCTGCGCCACCCGGTGCCACCACCAGCCACCGCTCACAACCTGACTTTTCGGACTCGGACCATGGCCGCGCACGAGGGCATCAACATCGACGTCCCAGGTCATGGCTCAGCGAAATATTTGATTGACATCCACGCACTCCGGATGCCCCCAACCTGTCCCCATCAAGAAGCGCAGCGATGCGTTTTAGGCTGGGGCCTGCATGACAAACCGTTTAGCCGATCCCACCGGTCATGCGCCGAGCCCGCCGCATGACCGGCACCAGAAAAAAGATTTGCACCAGCGCGTAGGCACTAAGGGCCAGGAGTAGGGCGAGCACCGGCAAACCCAACAACAAAGGCCAACCCAGCGCGGTCATCCATTCACCCAGGCCAACGGCCCACTCGGCCATGCCACCGTGGGGTGTCACAAATGCTGGCATCACATGCTGGCCAGGCAAAAGGAAGGCACCCATCTTGAATGCCAGCCAATACAAGGGCACGATCGTCAGTGGGTTGGTATAGGCAGTAACCAGAATCGCCGTAATGGCGTTTCCGCGCAGCCAGGCACACATTCCCAGCGACCCCAGCACTTGCAAAGGCCCCGGGATCAGCCCGCACAGCATGCCGATGGCCACACCGCGGGCCAGCGGTTCGCGGTTGAAGCTGAACACGTCATGCCTATCCAGCCAGGGCCGCAGGCGACTGAGCAGGGGGCTGCTCAAGGTATCGAGCACGCGTGGCTCCAAGTGGCGCAGCCACGAGCGAAAACGCCGGGCTTGGTTCATGCCGCTAAGAACATGTATTCGCCAATGACTCATTTTCGGCGCCAGGCCGCAGGCCCGCAGGTGCCCGCACGACAAGTACAGCGCCTTGTGCGGCGTGAATCACCTGTTG
>JAYTRR010000031.1:0-7037 GCA_043746005.1 Burkholderiales bacterium | reverse complement strand
CAGTCCGATGCAGTTTGAGAAAAGCTGGGACGCGGCACAGCTATTGAAGGCCGCATAATTCGATGGCTAAGCTGTACGTCAAACAGGGGCAGGTTCATAGGACGGGTAGGGGGCTTGTCATCGCTGGCGCATTGCAACCCTAGACCGCTTGATTCACCACACGAAAAAATCTTACTTTTCAAATCAATCAAAACTGTGGCTTCAGCATAGACTGGCGCGGGATGTGGTGCTTACAATGACACAACGATTCACAGCGTCTCAAAACTCCAACATAGGGGGTTACTTTGAAAAATGACGGTACTTTTGACGGTACTTTTTTAAAATAACTTCTAACAACTGAGGATCCATGCGGGTTACAGCCCGCATTGTGGTTCCGGTCTCGACTGCAAAATATGCCACGCTATAACGCTCCATTCGAAATCCACGTTCATGGACAGGTTCCATTGCGCGCAGATGTCCGGTTTGAACAGCTTCAGGATGCGCTCAAACCGATGTGGAAATATGCGGGTGCCAGCTCATTGTCAGATGGTGCGGGAAGCTCCTATGAGGACGAGCCAGGCATCAAATTTGATGCGCAGGAACATATTCTTCAAATGTGTTGGACAGTGGCGGGCGATCTCGACTTCCGTCAAACGCTGGATGAAGTCTGCATGAATCTGAATGAACTTGCGGATGCTGGCGCAGCCATTGAAGTGACGTTCTATGACGCAGATTTCGATGAGGAAGATGGCCCACCGGGCGGTGAGTCGCGCGACGATTTCGTGATGCTATTTGTCGGGCCCGATCCAGCGGCCATCATGCAGGTTCAAAGAGACTTGCTGGTGCAGGATGTCGTGAGTTTGATGGAGCGTCACTTTGATGGCGCCGAGTTGAGCGGCGTGGTTGGTGAAGTTGACAAGCTGTTTGCGCAACGATTTGATTCGCTGGTCAGTTCACTTGCTATTGGAAAACCCCCAAGCGGATCTGGTGGCAATCATGGCGGCGGACATGGCGGAGGCCGAAAGCCGCGCCATTTGCACTGATCAATTCACCCGTAAGTCACCATGCTGAAGAAAATTCGCGTTGAGCAACTCACATTGGGCATGCATCTAAAAGAGTTTTGTGGTTCCTGGATGGAGCATCCCTTTTGGCGCAGCGGTTTTATTATTGAAGCCCCCAAAGATCTGCAGACGATTTTGGCCAGCAGCATTCAAGAGGTCTGGATTGACTCTGGCAAGGGGCAAGATGTTGCCGTTGGACAAACGGCGGTGTCTGAAGCAGAGTCTGATGCGCAGGTCGAAGCCGAACTCCAGTTGGCTGTTAACGATAAACGGGAAGTGGCACCGGTTTCCACTTCAGTTGAGCTAGAGCGTGCAGCAAAAATTTGTCTCCAATCCAAACAGGCAGTGATTTCCATGTTCCAGGAAGCACGCATGGGCAATGCGGTAGATACCGGGGGTGCCAAGCGTTTGGTGGAAGAAATTACTGACTCTGTCGCGCGAAACCCGGGCGCATTAATCAGCTTGGCAAGACTGAAAACGGTGGACGATTACACCTACATGCACTCTGTTGCAGTCTGCGCCATGATGGTTGCATTGGCCAGACAGTTGGGTCTGGACGCGGAACAGACCAGATCGGCGGGCCTGTCTGGATTGATGCACGACCTTGGCAAGGCCATGATGCCGATGGACGTTCTGAATAAGCCGGGAAAATTGACGGATGCCGAATTCTCTATCATCAAGACGCATCCGCAAGAAGGCCATCGCCTGCTGTTGACTGGAAGTGAACTTGATCCGATGGTGCTGGATGTTTGTCTGCACCATCACGAAAAAACCGATGGTTCTGGTTACCCCAAGGGCCTCAAGGGAGATGAGATAAGTCTTTTTGCCAAGATGGGTGCTGTGTGTGATGTGTACGATGCCATCACCTCGAATCGCCCCTACAAATCCGGCTGGGATCCTGCAGAGTCACTTCGCAAAATGGCCGAATGGGCCAATGGGCACTTCGATGCAAAGGTGTTCCAGGCATTTGTTAAGAGCTTGGGCATATATCCCATTGGCTCGCTCGTTCGACTGACCTCAGGGCGCTTGGGGGTTGTGGTGGACCAGACTGGAAAATCCCTGACCATGCCGATGGTCAAGGTGTTTTTCTCAACCAAATCGAATATGCGGATCGTTCCAGAGTTGGTGGATCTCTCGCACGCTGGTACCACTGAGAAAATCGTGAGCCGTGAGGATCCCGCCAAATGGAGATTTTCTGATCTCAACGAACTCTGGTCAGAATTGATCAAGTTTCATTAAAAAAAACTGCCAGCCCACGTTCTGTATGGGCCCGTAGCTACAAAAAATGGAGCAACTACGGTTGTTACCAAGTTGCTTCACAGTCTTAACACCCGCGAGTGATCGGCATTTCTACCGGCTTGGGATTCACGGCGTACTTGCCCAACTCCAGTTTGGCAATCGCGTTACGGTGGACTTCATCCGGGCCATCCGCAAAGCGCAGGGTGCGGGCATTGGTATAGCTGTATGCCAGGGGGAAGTCGTCGCACATGCCTGCGCCACCGTGGACTTGCATGGCCCAATCAATGACATCGCAGGCCATGGTCGGAGCAACGACCTTGATCATTGCAATCTCATTCTTCGCAAACTTGTTGCCGCCAATGTCCATCATCCAGGCTGCCTTGAGCGTCAGCAGGCGAGCCATATCGATCTTGCAGCGGGCTTCGGCAATGCGTTCCTGTGTCACGGTTTGGGCCGCAATGGGCTTGCCAAATGCAATGCGCGATGAAGCACGTTTGCACATCAATTCCAGAGCACGTTCAGCCAGTCCAATCAAGCGCATGCAATGGTGGATACGTCCAGGCCCAAGGCGTCCCTGTGCAATTTCAAAGCCGCGACCCTCGCCGAGCAGAATATTGCTGACGGGCACGCGTACGTTCTCAAACAGCACCTCCATGTGGCCGTGTGGGGCGTCGTCGTAACCGAAAACGTTGAGTGGTCGCACGACCTTAAGGCCGGGTGTGTTGGCTGGGACCAAAACCATGCTTTGCTGTGAGTGGCGTGCGGCTTCGGGATCTGTCTTACCCATGGTGATGTAGATGGCGCAGCGGGGATCGCCTGCACCGGATGTCCACCATTTACGGCCGTTGATGACATAGTCGTCACCTTGGCGCTCAATTCGGGTCGCGATGTTGGTCGCGTCGCTGGACGCGACTTCGGGTTCAGTCATTGCAAATGCCGAGCGGATCTTTCCTTCCAGTAAGGGCTTGAGCCAGCGTGACTTGTTTTCTTCTGAACCGTAGCGGGCGATGGTTTCCATGTTGCCGGTGTCCGGTGCGGAGCAGTTGAATACTTCGCTGGACCACATGACGTGGCCCATGATTTCAGCAAGTGGTGCGTACTCCTGGTTGGTTAGGCCAGCACCGGCATAGCCAGAGGCCGCAGCGCTGTCTTCCGGGAGAAATAGGTTCCACAAACCAACCGCTTGTGCCTTGGGTTTGAGGTTTTCGATGGTTTGCAGCGGAGTCCAGCGTTTGCCGACCACCGTGTTGGCTGCGATTTCAGCGTGGTAAGCGCCCTCATTTGGGTAGATGTATTCATCCATGAACTTCTGCAAGCGCGATTGAAGTTCTTTTGTCTTGGGGGAGTAGTCAAAATCCATGGTGTCTCCGGTTGTGTTTCAGTAATAAGGGGGGGTCAGGCTTTGCAGGCGAATTTCCAGGCCATTTGCGCCAAGGGGCGGGCGCCAGCTGCCGAGCTGACAGCTTGTGTACTGGACGCAGTGCCAGTCTCAACCCGTTTGGCAATGCCTTGGAGAATGGCCGCAATGCGGAACAAGTTGTAGGCCAGGTAGAAGTTCCAGTCCGCCTTGAGTTGCTCGGGTGTTGCAAGCCCCGTGCGTTCGCAGTACAGGCGGATGTATTCGTCTTCGCTCGGGATACCGAGGTCGGTCAGATCAAGACCGCCGATGCCACGGAATGCACCGGGAGGTATGTGCCACGCCATGCAGTGGTAGCTGAAGTCTGCCAGCGGGTGGCCCAGGGTAGAAAGCTCCCAGTCGAGCACCGCAATCACTTTGGGCTGTTCGGCATCAAACATCAGGTTGTCCAGCCGGAAGTCCCCGTGGACGATGCTGACCATGCTTTCGTCCCGCGCCATGACCGGAATGTTTCGTGGAAGCCATTCCATCAATTGATCCATCTCTGGAATGGGCTGGGTAATGGATGCGGTGTACTGTTTGCTCCATCGGCCAATTTGCCGTTCAAAATAATTACCTGGCTTGCCATATCCGCTTAAACCGCGTTCAGCGAATTTCACTTTGTGCAGTGCCGAGATAACGCGGTTCATCTCGTTGTAGATGGCACCGCGCTGGGCGCGATCCATGCCGGGAAGAGATTGGTCCCACAAAATTCTGCCTTGCATGAACTCCATCACATAGAAGGCACGCCCAATGACTGATTCGTCTTCGCAAAGACAGTGCATGTGTGGAACCGGTACATCGGTGCCCTGCAGTCCTCCCATGACCGCAAATTCGCGCTCGACGGCATGGGCCGATGGCAACAGTTTGGCGACAGGTCCCGGCTTGGCCCGCATAACGTAACTTTTGCCTGGCGTATTGAGTTTGTATGTCGGGTTGGATTGGCCGCCCTTGAAAATCTCAGCTGTTAGCGGACCTGAAAATCCTTTCAGGTTTTTTTCTAACCATGCGGTCAGCGCGTTCAGATCAAACGCGTGCTGTTCGGTTACAGATCGCGTCCCTACAAAATGGTCAAAATCGCTCATGGAATATTAGATATGTGAAGTTCGGGGGCTTAGTTGTCAGATTCGATGATGTTCATCAATGCATTGCGATCGCGGATGACCAAGCCGCCCTGCTCAATGCGAATGGCGTTGTCACGTTCCATGGACTTCAACTCCTGGTTGACCCGCTGGCGTGATGCTCCGAGTAGCTGTGCCAACTCTTCCTGCGCCAGTTGCAATCCAATGCGTACTTCGCTCGCATCGCTGAGGGACGGCACTCCATAGCTGCGAACCAGGTGTAGAAGTTGTTTTGCCAGCCGTGCGCGCAAGGGCAGGGTGTTGAGGTCTTCCACCAAGCCGTAGAGTTGGCGAATACGACGGGCGTGTAGTCTCAATAGCGCTTCGTACAGCTCGGCGTGCACTGCCAGTATCTTTTTGAAATCGGCCTTGGCCACGCACAAAATGGTGCTGTCGCCATGTGCGTAGGCATCGTGGGTACGCCGGTCGCCATCGAATATCGAGACATCCCCAAACCAAATTCCCGGCTCCACATAGGTCAGTGTGACTTGCTTCCCCGAGATGGATGTGGAGCTCACTCGAACTGCTCCCTTGGCACAGGCAATCCACTCTTCCGGCGGTTCGCCACGGGCCGTTATCAGGTCCGCGTCTTTGTAGCGTTTGACGTATGCGCATCGAAGAATGTCGTGTTTGAGAGATGGGGAAAGCGACGCAAACCAGCGACCGGAGTTGATCGCTGCGCGTTCCTCAATGGTAAGAATGGGTTCGTCCATGGCCTGTCTTTTGAGTGACTGTATTCATCGGTTTCGATCCTGCATTGTCCCCCTTGTGACCATCTCGCGCGCAGGCATTTGTCGCCTGCGTGTCTGTGCCTGTCAGGGCTCTTCGTGCAAAAGGCTCAGTCCGATGGCCCCGCGCCTGCGCAACCAGGCACTTGGACGATAGCGCGGATCGCCATAAACGGTCTGCATATTAAACAGAACTTCCAGGATATTGGTGGGCCCGTACAGGTTGCCCATTGCCAGGGGGCCGTGCGGGTAACCCAAACCCAATGTAACCGCCGTCTCTAGGTCACTTGGTGAGCAAATGGATTGCTGACACATATCCGATGCAATGTTGACGATGTTGGCGACCACCCGTTGGGTGACAAATCCGCCGCTATCACGAATGACGCTGACTGCTTTTCCGTCCCGGGCGAATAGGGCGTGCGCTGCGTCACGCATATCAATGCGTGTGGCTGGATTGGTTGCAATCACCCGTCTGCGACTGATTGCGTCGTCAACCAGCATGTCAATGCCGACCGTGCGTGCCGGGTCCAGACGTTCCACGACTGCAACGGTCGTTACGTCAAAGCCCAGGGGGGCTACCAGCGTCAAAGCATTTGGTGAGGGGGCTTGACCTGTTTCAACTTGCGCGCCCAGATTCTTGAGGAGCTGCAGCAACTCGGTACGGCGCGCTGCTCTGGGAGATAGCCACACAGGAGGCATTTCTTCAACGACCGGAACTGCAGGCTCTGCCGGGATCTGGGCAACGCTATTGGTATATTTGTAGAACCCCTCGCCAACCTTACGCCCCGTCAGACCACCCGCCAGGCGCTGTGCCGTGATGACGCTCGGCCGGTAACGTGGCTCTTCATAGTACTGGTGATAAATCGACTCCATGACGGGGTGCGAAACATCCAGACCAGTCAGGTCCATGAGCTCGAACGGGCCTAGCTTGAATCCCGCCTGATCGCGCAAAATGCGGTCAATAGTCGCAAAGTCAGCCACACCCTCCGAAGCGATGCGAAGCGCCTCCGTACCGTAACCGCGCCCCGCGTGGTTCACGATGAAGCCCGGTGTGTCAAGCGCAGTTACGGGGGTATGACCCATTTGTCGGGCATATTGGGTCAGTCCATGGACGACGGTTGGGTCCGTTTTGAGTCCTGCGATAACCTCCACTACCTTCATCAGGGGGACTGGATTGAAGAAGTGAAAGCCAGCCACCCGCTCAGGATGACGCAGGCTTGCCGCAATGGCGGTGATGGACAAAGACGATGTGTTGGTGGCCAAGATTACTGCTGGGCCAACTAAGGCTTCCAATTCCTGGAATAAGTGCGTTTTTACATCCAGTCGCTCAATGACCGCTTCAATCACCAGATCGCAGTTGACAAGTTCAGATAGAACATGGGCGGTGCCCAACCGAGTGGCATTCATCTGCGCTTCATCGGCGGTGATGCGCTGTTTGTCACTCAGACGTTTCCACAGGTCGCTGATGTGCACCCGTGCGGCATCTGCCGCGCCCGTCTGCACATCGAAAAGC
>JAYTRR010000030.1:0-20442 GCA_043746005.1 Burkholderiales bacterium | reverse complement strand
ATGCGGCCCAGGTCTTCCTGGTTGGCCATCAGCAAATCAAACCATTTGCGCAAAATGATGCTGCGCTCCTTGGCGGTCTTGGCGCGCCAGGCGGGCCATGCGGCGTTGGCGGTAGCGATTGCTGATTCGGCATCCGCCGGCCCGAGGTTGGCCACATCGGCAAGCTTGCGGCCGGTGGCGGGGTCCAGTACATCGAAGCGGCTGGCGCCTGTCAGCCACTGGCCGTTGATCAGAGCGTCGGTCTTGAGCAGGGTGGGGTCGTTTAGCAGGGCGAGGGGAGATGTTTTCATGTCCATGGGAATGGCTCCAGATCAGTGTGCAGGAAAAGGTTGAGTTGGCTATCAGCGGTAGCGTACGCCAGGCAGCACGCACAGCATTTCAAACAGGAGGTTAGCACCTAGCAAAGCCGTGTTGCCATTGGGGTCGTACGGAGGCGACACCTCCACCAGGTCGCAGCCGACCAGGTTCAGGCCACGGCAGCCGCGAATGATTTCCAGCGCCTGCGGTACGGTCAACCCCCCAATTTCAGGGGTACCGGTGCCGCCTGCGAATGCGGGGTCAATGCCGTCAATATCAAAGCTGAGATAGCAGGGGGTCTGGCCGATTGCGTCACGGATTTGTGCCATCAGTGGGGCCAGCGACTGGTACCAGACCTCGTGGGCTTGGACCACGGTAAAGCCCTGTTGGCGCGGCCAGTCAAAATCATCAGCACCATAGCCGCTGCCGCGCAGGCCAATCTGCCACACCTTGCTGGTTTGTAGCAGGCCTTCTTCCACAGCCCTGCGGAACGGTGTGCCGTGGGCAATGCGCTCACCAAACATGTCGTCGTTCACATCGGCATGGGCGTCCACATGGATGAGAGCCACCGGGCCATGTTTTTTGGCCAGGGCCCGCAGGATCGGCAGCACGATGGTGTGGTCACCACCGAGTGTCAGTGGCTTGCAACCTGCATCAACAATCGGCTGATAGTGCCGCTCAATGATGGCGACAGACTTTTCCAGGTTGTAGGTGTTGATGGCCACATCGCCCAGGTCCGCCACCTGCAGGGCATCAAACGGCGCAGCGCCAGTGGCCATGTTGTAAGGGCGGATCAGGCTCGACTCGGCGCGGATCTGCCGGGGGCCAAAACGTGTACCCGGACGGTGGCTGGTGCCAATGTCCAGTGGCACGCCGATAAATGCAGCATCCAGCCCGGTTGCGTCATGGGCCACGGGCAAACGCATCATGCTGGCCAAGCCGCCGAAGCGGGGCATGGTGTTGCCGCCTAGGGGTTGGTTAAAGCTCATTTCCTGCGCCCACGTAGCCACTCCAGCACCATCATCAAGGCCGCAGTGAACAGGATGAGCAGGGTGGCTACGGCGGCAATGGTGGGGGAGATGTTTTCACGAATGCCGGTAAACATCTGGCGTGGCAGCGTGACCTGCGATGGGCCGGCCAGAAACAGCGTAACTACCACTTCGTCAAACGAGGTGGCAAAAGCGAATAGCGCGCCCGAGATCACGCCCGGCGCAATGACCGGCAGCGTAACGCGAAAGAAGGTTTGAATCGGCCCGGCTCCCAGGCTCAGGCTGGCTTTGACCAGATTCTGATTGAAGCCCTGCAGCGTGGCCATGACGGTCGTGACCACAAAGGGCGCACCCAGGGCCGCGTGCACCAACACCAGCCCGGCGTAGGAGTCCGACAGGCCGATGCGGGCAAAGAACAGGTAGGTGCTGACTCCCACCACCACAATCGGCACCACCATGGGTGCAATCAACAAGCTGGTGATGAACCCCTTGCCAAAAAACTGCACGCGGGCCAAGCCCACTGCCGCCAGCGTTCCAAGCGAGGTGGCAATCAGTGTGGCCAGTGGTGCCACGATGAAGCTGTTGCGCGTGGCGCGGGCCCAGTCGTCGGACGCAAACAGTTCCTGGTACCAGCGCAGCGACCAACCCGGAATCGGATACGACAGAAACGAGGAGTTACTGAATGACAACGGAATGATCACCAGAATCGGCAGCAGCAGAAAGAACAACACGCTGCCGCACAGCACGCGCAGGCTGTACCAGCCGAGCTTGTCCAGCAGGGTGTAGTAGGCAGGAAAGACGGAAGGTTTCATGGCAATTAACCCAGGCTGATTTCGGCTTTGGCAAAGCGGCGGTACACCACATACAGCACCAGCGTGGCGGCAAGCAACACCGAGCCCAGCGCGCAGGCCATACCCCAATTCACTTCGACATTGGTGTACTGCGCCACGTAGTAGCTCAACATCTGGTCACCCGGGCCACCCAGCAGGGCGGGGGTGACATAGTAGCCAATGGAGGTGATGAATACCAGCAACCCGCCCGCCGCCACGCCGGGGTAGGTTTGCGGAACATACACCCGAAAGAACGCAGCCAGCGGTGCGCTGCCCAGCGACACAGCGGCCCGCACGTAGTTGCCCGGAATAGACTTCATCACGCTGTAGAGCGGCAAAATCATGAAGGGCAGCAGGATGTGCACCATGGCAATCACCACGCCCAGCCGGTTGAAGAGCAGTGGGATGGGCTCCCCCGTCAAGCCGGTGAACATCAAAAAGCGATTTACCAGACCGTTGGACTGCAGCAACACAATCCACGCCGCAATGCGCACCAGAACCGATGTCCAAAACGGCAGCAGCACCAGAATCATCATCAAATTGGCCTTGCGATCACTCAGGGTCGTCAACCAAAATGCCAGCGGATAGCCCAGCAGGATGCACACCAGCGTCACGACTCCGCTGATGGAAAAGGTACGCAACAAGATGTCGCTAAAGGCGGCTTCTTCGGCGCCCACGCGGACGATGTTGCCTTGCGCATCACGCTTCAAATCGACCGCTGTCAGCAGGTAATCGGGAGTCCAGCGAGAACTGTTTTTGGCAATGGCCCACCAATAGGGCAACTCAGCCCAGCGCGGGTCGTGCGCCAGCAGTTTTTCTTTGGCCTGAGCGGGGTTCAGGTCAGAGCCCAAAGGCAGGGCACGGTAGGTGCCCATGATCAGCGAACGGGCCCCGCTGATTTCGGTATTGAGTCGGCGAGCCAGCACGCCCGCTTGCGCCGTTTCGGGGATGGCGGTCAGGTCGGCCAACAGGGCGCTGTAGGCCGCATCAGGCGGCGCAGCTTTGCGGTCCCAATCGGCGAGGGCCTGGCCGGTTTGACTAAGCGTGCCAGCAACCTCGGGGTTCTCAACAGCCCGAACCAGCAAGGCCCCCAGCGGCACGAGAAACGTGACCGCTAGGAACAGCAGCAAGGGAAGGGTCAGTGCCATGGCGCGCAGGCGCTTGCGGCGTTCCACTCGGCCCAACTGAGTGGCCAGAGCCGAGCCCGCCAAAGTAACCGTTGCATTCATGCATTGACCCTTTTTATACCAACTTTATTGCGCAGCCCAGGCGGCGAAACGTTTTTCCAGTGCCTCGCCCTGGTCAGCCCAGAACGAGATGTTGAATTGCAGCGCGTCCTTGCTGTTGGCAGGCGATGTGGGCAAGAGTCCCAGCACTTTGGCATCCAGCTTCGCCAGCGCCTTGTTGTTGGTAGGTCCGTAGGAAATGTTGCGGGCGTATTCGGCTTGCGCATCGGGGCTGGAGGCCATGGCGATGAATTTCAGAGCCAGGTCCTTGTTGGGCGTGCCCTTGGGCATGACCCAGTAGTCCAGATCATAGATGCCACCGGTCCAGGTAATCTGCAGGTTTTTGCCTTCGCGCTGGGCCGCGTCAATGCGGCCGTTGTAGGCGGTGGTCATGACTACGTCGCCTGCCACCAAAAACTGTGGAGGCTGTGCACCGGCTTCCCAAAACTGGATGTTCGGCTTGAGTTCGGTCATCTTCTTGAAGGCACGATCGGCTCCGTCTTTGGTGGCCAGCACTTTGTAGACGTCAGCGGTTTTGACGCCATCGGCCATCAAAGCGAATTCGAGGTTGTAACGTGCGCCCTTGCGCATGCCGCGTTTGCCAGCAAATTTCTTGGTGTCCCAAAAGTCAGCCCAGGTGGTGGGTGCGGTCTTGAGCTTGTCGCCGTTGTAGGCCATCACGGTAGACCAGATGAAGGTACCCACGCCGCACTCGTGCACCGCAGCTGGCTGGAAGTCGGCCTTGTTGCCCACTTTGGACCAGTCCATCTTCTCGAACAGGCCTTCGTCGCAGCCACGGTTCACGTCAGGGCTTTCCACTTCAACCACATCCCAGCTGATTTTCTTGGCTTCGACCATGGCTTTGATCTTGGCTTGCTCGCCGTTGTATTCCACTTGCACGATTTTGCCTGCGCCCGATTTTTCAAACGGCTCAAAGTAAGCCTTTTTCTGTGCGGCGCCGTTGGCACCACCAAAGTTGACCACGGTCAGCTGGCTCTGCGCCAATACCGGCAGAGCGACCGTAGCGGCAATAGCAATCATCAAAGGCTTGAGTTTCATCGACGTTTCCTCTTATTGGAAGTTGAGTTGAAAGTTGAAAAATGCTGTTGTTCAGCGGTACACACGCAGGTGTTCTGGGGGGGCATGGACCGAAATGGTCTGGCCGGGTTCGGGCAGCTGGTTGTGGGCCAGCGACATCTTGATAGTGGCGTCGGGTTGGCCTGGCACCTCGCAGCGCACGCGCAAGTGGTCGCCGTAATACATGATGTCGATCACCCGGGCGTCAAAGGTGTTGGTGGCGGATGCCGGCGCGATCTCAAGACGCTCGGGACGTATGCCGCACTGCACTGTTTCGCCCACTTGTGCGCGGTTGACGTTGAAGCCGCGCATCAGCGAACCCGAGGGCAGGCGAACCTCGCACTGGGTGCCATCCAGCCGCGTGAGTTCAGCCTGCATCACCGTTCTATCGCCTACAAAGGCGGCCACGAATTTGTTGACGGGCGTCTCATACAAATTGTTGACTACGTCAATCTGCTGGATCTGGCCGTCATTGAAAACCGCCACGCGGTCTGACATGGTCAACGCTTCGGTTTGGTCATGCGTGACATACACAAAGGTTACACCCAGGCGGCGGTGCAGTGCCTTGAGTTCAATCTGCATGTGCTCACGCAGCTGCTTGTCCAGTGCACCCAGTGGCTCGTCCATCAATACCAGTTGGGGGTCGAATACCAGGGCGCGGGCCAGAGCCACGCGTTGCTGCTGTCCGCCCGAGAGCTGGGCCGGATAGCGCGAGCCCATACTGCCGAGTTGCACCATGTCGAGCGCACGCACCACTTTGGCTTCACGCTCTGCGGTGGACAGTTTGCGCACGGTCAATGGATAGGCGATGTTGTCCGCCACCGTCATATGTGGAAACAAGGCATAGTTCTGAAACACCATGCCAAAGTTGCGCTTATGGGGCGGTGTGCGGGTAATGGGCACGCCGTCCAGGCTGATCTCTCCTGCGGTTGGAGATTCAAACCCGGCGAGCATCATCAGGGTGGTGGTCTTGCCTGAGCCGGATGGACCCAATAGCGACAAAAACTCGCCGCGCTGGATATCCAGGTTCAGGTCGCGCACTACGAGGTTTTTGCCATCGTAGGTTTTCTGTACGCCCGTGAAGCTGACAAGGGCTTGGGGTTGGGTCATCTGTGTGGGCCTGTTGTAACTTGTATCGATCAGTCAGTACGATGCAAGTTTGATGCCGTGTTGGCAATCAACTTGCATCCGTCCCGCACCATTGTGCGCAGATCAGGCCACCGCGTCAAAGCAGGCCGACATGATGCCCAGGCCTTCATCGAGAATCGCGTCGCTGGCGGTCAAAGGCACCAGCACCCGAATCACGTTGCCGTACGTTCCGCAGGTCAGCAGAATCAAACCCCGTGCCGTGGCTTCGGTTGCAATGCGCTTGGCCAGGTCGGCGTCGGGCTGCTTGATATCACCGTTTTTGAATAGTTCAATCGCCACCATGGCACCCAGACCGCGTACGTCGCCAATGCAGGTGTGGCGCGTTGCCATCTCTTTCAAGGCTGCTGTCAGGCGTTTGCCGACTTCGACGCTGCGTTGCAGCAGGTTCTCTTTTTCAAATACGTCCAGCACGGCCAGAGCCGCTGCGCAGGCAATGGGACTGCCCGCATAGGTGCCGCCCAAGCCGCCAGGTGCCGCTGCATCCATCACCTCGGCGCGTCCGACCACGGCGGAGATGGGGAAACCACCCGCCATGGACTTGGCCATGGTGATCAGGTCGGGTGCCACGCCACTTTGCTCCACGGCAAACCAGGTTCCGGTGCGTCCTGCGCCGGTTTGCACTTCATCGCAGATGAGCAAAATGCCTTGTGCATCGCACAGGGCGCGCAGGCGCTTCATCAGTTCAGGCGGCGCGACGTGGAAACCACCTTCGCCCTGCACCGGCTCAATGATGATGGCGGCGACGCGGCTGGCTTCAATGTCGTTCTTGAAGATGGCTTCCACCGAAGCAATCGAGTCATCCACTGTGACGCCATGCAGCGCGTTGGGGAACGTAGCGTGAAATATCTCGGCCGGGAACGGTCCAAAGCCTGCCTTGTAGGGGGCCACTTTGCCGGTCATGGCCAGCGTCAGCAGCGTGCGGCCGTGGTAGCCACCGGCAAAGCAGATCACACCCGAGCGCTTGGTGGAGGCGCGGGCAATCTTGATGGCGTTCTCGACCGCCTCAGAGCCGGTGGTCAGAAATAAGGTTTTTTTCGCGAAGTCGCCAGGAGCTTTGGCGTTGATGCGTTCGGCTAATTCGACGTACGGCTCATACGCCAGCACCTGAAAACAGGTATGCGTGTAGCGATCCAGCTGGTCTTTGACCGCCTGGATCACGGCAGGGTGGCGGTGACCCGTGTTGAGCACAGCAATGCCACCGGCGAAATCCACATAGCGGCGGCCTTCCACATCCCAAATTTCGGCGTTTTCGCCTTTGGCGATGAAAATCTGGTGACTGTGACCGACACCGCGGGGAATGGCGGCCTGGCGGCGGGCGAAGAGGGCGGCGTTGGTGAAGTTGGGGTCGCGTTGCATAAAATATCCTTGGGCTGTGACGGTCGGTCGGTAGCGCCCGAAATCCGGTCGAGCGCATTAACGTTCGACTGTAGGTGCCAGTGGGTGGCGCTAACATATACAGATTGCCTTCAAATTGGAGCGCACTGTGCAGTCCGCAATCCCAGTACACACAAACCCTTGCCCAATGGGGCCTGCTTTCGATGTTTGTTCTTGACCCCCAGTCAACTGTTCCCTTGGTCACGCAGATCGTGGTCGGATTCCGCCAGATGGTGGACGATGGGGCATTGCGCCCCGGTGCCAAATTGCCGTCCATCCGCCAGTTCGCGCATGCCAATGGCGTCAGCGTGTACACCGTGGTGGACGCCTACGACCGGCTGGTGGCGCTGGGCTACTTTCAGTCGCAAGCCAACTCCGGATTTTTTGTGCGCAGCCGCACCAGCACCGAGACTGTCACCACAGGCGGGCCGGGGCAGTACAGCTTTGATTCCATGTGGTACCTGTCGCGCATTTTTGAGAATCGCGGTCTACGCAGCAAGCCCGGCTGCGGGTGGTTGCCCGGAGACTGGCTTTTTGCCGATGGCTTGAAGCGCAGCCAGCGTGCACTGGCGGCCGAAGATATGGATTTGGGAGGCTATGGCGAGCCCAAGGGCTATTTGCCGTTGCGCCAGCTGGTCCGGGACTTGTTGGCATCGCGCGAAATCGTGCTGGGTGCGGACCAGGTGCTGTTGACCCAAGGGTCAAGCCAGGCCATGGATCTGGCGGCCCGCAATCTGGTGCGCCCAGGTGATGCGGTGCTGGTCGACGCACCCGGCTACGCTAATCTGTTGTTTTCACTGCGCTTTCTGGGGGCCAAACTGGTAGGTGCCCCACGCACGCCGGATGGCTATGACCTGGACCTGCTGGAGGCACGCATCATTGAGCACCGCCCTAAAGTGTTTTTTACCCAGCCCAGACTGCAAAGCCCGACCGGGTCCACAGCGTCGCTGTCGCAGTTGTACCGGGTGTTGCAACTGGCCGAGAAGTACGATTTTGTGGTGGTGGAGAACGATATCTACGCCGATCTGGACCCCCAGGCGCATCCTTCGCTGGCCAGTCTGGACCAGCTCAAGCGCGTGATCTATATTGGCAGTTTTTCCAAGACCATTTCACCCAACATCCGCGTGGGCTACGTGGCTGCGGGTGCGCTTCTGCTGGAAGACATGGCTCGCTTAAAGATGCTCTCGGGGCTGACCTCCTCCGAATTCACCGAGCGCTTGGCGTATGGCGCCCTGACAGATGGGCGCTGGCGCAAGCACCTGAAAACCCTGCGGGACAGGCTTGCACGGGGGCAGCAGCAGCTTTCGGCTCAGTTGCTCAACGCGGGATTTGAACTGTTTACCGAGCCGAAAGCGGGCATGTTTCTCTGGGCCCGCCACCCGGCATTTCAAAATGCCGCTGAAATGGCCTACCGCGCCGCAGAGCAAGACATTCTGCTGGGGCCCGGGCATCTCTTTTCTGTCGATCTGGAACCTTGCCAATGGCTCCGTTTTAACGTTGCCTGGTCGCAGGACGAGGCATTTGAGCGCTTTCTTGGCGAACTCCAGGTGGCCTAAATCCAATAGGTAATCCCCCGGCTATGCCGGGGAGACAGTAGGAGTTTTACTTTTAGTTGGGTGTGGATGTCCATCAGAGAAACTTCCAATCGTGAGCCGCCAAGCAAACGAAAGGAAGAACTCGATGGACAAGATAGAAAGCCTAAACCACACGAAATGGGACTGCAAATACCACATCGTGTTTATCCCCAAAGGACGCAGGAAAGTGTTGTATGGGCAATTGAGACAACATCTCGGTGAGGTGTTTCGGGGGTTGGCAGAACACAAGGACAGCCGGATTGAAGAAGGGCATTTGATGGCTGACCATGTGCATATGATGATCTCGATCCCGCCGAAATATGCGGTATCCAACGTGGTGGGCTACATCAAAGGCAAAAGCGCGATACACCTGGCCCGGACGTATAGTGAGCGTAAGAGGGATTTTGCAGGGCAAAGCTTCTGGGCGCGCGGGTATTTTGTTTCGACGGTTGGCCGGGACGAAGAGGTGATCCGGAACTACATCCGCCACCAGGAGCAAGAAGACGAGCGACTCGAACAGCTCGGATTGTGGAGATAGGGTGCCACCGTAGAGGTGGCGCAAAGAGTTGGGGCCGCGTCAGCGACCCCGTTTAGCCGCTTTGAGCAGCTCACAACATTGAAAGCCCCCGGCTTTGCCGGGGGATGGTTACTTCAAAGGACAGCGCTGAACAATACGGTGGCACCAAACTTCAACCTCCGTGTGCGCCTTGTGGTCGTGGCGCTGCCCCCTGTTGCCATTGCAATCTGAGTGTCAAAAAGGGATGCAATGCATCCCTTGCTTCGGTGTTGCAAAGCGCGGTTAATTACTTGGCAGTTTCTGTCGCAGCAGGCGCAGGTGCGGGGACCGGGCAGGTGGGTGCCAGTCCGAGCTGGTCCCGCAAGGTTTTGGCATCGTAGTAATCCCCCTGGTACTGGATACGTCCGGCCTTGGTAAGAATCATGGACAGCCCGTGCAACTCGATGGCTTTTCCGGTGGGCTTCTCGCATTCGAAGGGAATGCCAGTGTTGGTCCCTGTGAATACCCAACGGAAGGCAATGGAATCGCCCTGCACAATCGGCTTGCCTTCCATTTTCCATTGCAGGTCGGGCAACGCCATCATGAAGAACTTGATGACGTTGTCGCGGGCCGTCACGATTCCATAGGAAGATGTACCGACCGTGGCATCGAAGTACTCGACGTCGTAGTCCAAACTCAGCGCGGCTTCGTTGTAGTTGTGCGCGTTCCAGGCGGCCATGTATTTCTGGACGACTTTGAGTGCGCTGTCGGCGGCGTGGGCGTTACCCACACACAGTATCAAGGGCAAAAGTACAAGGCGGCTGAGGCGTTGCAAAGTGGAAATTTTCATGGTGTCTCCTGGTTAAAAAATAGTCGCGAAAAGTTGTTGTCCGATGCGGTTAACTGCTGTGCTTGACCATGACGTGGCGGGCGCAGCTATAGTCTTCCAGCGCGTAGACCGACATGTCTTTGCCGTAGCCGGAATGCTTCATGCCGCCGTGCGGCATTTCAGAAACCAGCATGAAGTGGGTGTTGACCCAGGTGCAGCCGTATTGCAGGCGCGAGGCCACGTTCATGGCCACACCCACATCGCGCGTCCAGACCGAACTGGCCAGTCCGTACTCTGAGTCATTGGCCCAGGCCACGGCCTGCTCGGCATCCTTGACGCGGGTGATAGATACGACCGGGCCAAACACTTCGCTGCGCACGATTTCGTCGTCCTGCAAGGCGCCAGCCACCACCGTGGGCTTGTAGAAAAAACCTTTGTTGCCTACGGTGCTGCCACCGGTTGTGATCTCGACATGCGAGAGCTGGCTGGCGCGGTCCACAAAGCTGGCGACGCGGTCACGCTGACGGGCAGAAATGAGCGGGCCCATCTCGACACCGGGTTCCTGCTGCGTGCCTACCTTGATGCCCGACACAGCACTGCTCAGGTCGGCCACCAGGCGTTCGTAAATCTTCTCGCCGGCATAGACGCGGCACGCGGCGGTGCAATCCTGACCGGCGTTGTAGTACCCGAAGGTGCGCAGGCCTTCGACGACACTGGCGATGTCGGCATCGTTCAGCACTATGACCGGTGCTTTGCCACCAAGCTCCAAGTGCGTGCGCTTGATGCCGCGGGCGGCGGCTTCCATAATTTTGCTGCCGGTGGACACATCGCCGGTGAGCGAGGCCACGCGAATGCGGGGATCACGGATGAGCGGCGCACCCACGGTTTCACCCCGGCCGCAAACAATATTGACCACGCCGGGCGGCAGAATGTTGGCCAGCAACTCGCCCAGTCGCAATGTGGTCAACGGTGTGTTCTCAGATGGCTTGAGCACCACTGTGTTGCCCATGGCGATGGCCGGGCCCAGCTTCCAGGCCGCCATCATCAACGGGTAGTTCCAAGGCGCAATAGAAGCCACCACACCGAGCGCGTCGCGGCGGATCATGCTGGTGTGGCCGGGCAGGTATTCACCCGCCATGGTGCCCATCATGTTGCGGATGGCGCCGCCAAAAAAGCGGTACACGTCGGCAATGGCGGGAATTTCGTCGTTGCGTGCCGCGCTGAGCGGCTTGCCGCAGTTGAGTGACTCCAATGAAGCCAGTTCGTCACCATGGGCTTCAATGGCATCGGCAATCTTGAACAGGTAGCCACTACGGTCTTTGGGAGTAAGCGCCGCCCAGGCCGGAAATGCCGCGCTGGCGGCATCCACCGCCTGGCACAACTGGTCGGCGCTGGCCTCGCGCACCTCGCACAGTACCTCTCCGGTGGAAGGGTTGAGAATGGACTCAGCGCGGCCTTCACCGGTGACGGTGGTGCCGTTAATCAGAAGCCGGGTTGAAAAGCGTTGTGCAGCCATGGCAGTGCTCCAGAAGGGTAGTCGATGGAAAAAAAAGGGTCAGCGGTTGGACGGGTTGGCATCACCGTCTCGGGTGAGGCGCCAGGCCAGAAAAATCAGCGGCATGGTGATAAACATCACCAACAGGGCCACCACATTGGTGATAGCCACTTCACGGGGGCGACTCAATTGGTTGAGTAACCAGATTGGCAGCGTGCGGTCGTTGCCGGCGGTGAAGGTAGTGACGATCAGTTCGTCTACTGACAGGGCGAATGCCAAGATGCCACCGGCGAGCAAAGCCGTGCTGAGTTGCGGCAGCACCACATAGCGCAAAGTGGTCAGGGTGTCGGCACCGAGGTCCATCGAGGCCTCAATAAGGCGGGCGGGGAGGCGGCGCAAGCGTGCCACCACGTTGTTGTGCACGATCACGACGCAGAACGTGGCGTGGCCCACCACGATGGTCCAGAAGCCGGGCGTCACGTCCATCAACTTGAAGGCCGCCAGCAGCGCAATACCGGTAACGATGCCGGGCAGGGCGATTGGCAGGATCAGCAGGGTGGTGAAAGCATCCTTGCCGAAGAAGCGGTCGCGGTTCAGCGCGGCAGCGGTTAGGGTGCCCAGCACCATGGCAATCACTGTGGCCATGGCCGCTACCGACAGCGACAGCAGCATGGCGCCCCGGATATCGGTGCGCTCCAGTGCCCGCGAGAACCAATGCAAGGTCACCCCCTGCAGCGGAAAGCTATAGCCACTGTCGTCGCTATTGAAGGCATACAGGGCAATGAAGATCAGCGGCAGGTGCAGAAACGCCAGCCCGGCGTAGGCGAACAGGCGCAGAAAGTTAAAGCGCATCAAACGCTCCCAAACGGCGAGCCAGCGTCAGGTAGATTGTGATTAGCAAGATCGGTACACAGGTGAACGCTGCCGCCATGGGCATGTTACCAATGGTGCCTTGCAGGGTGTAGACCATGCTGCCGATGTACAGGCCGGATGGGCCGATGAGCTGCGGAATGATGTAGTCGCCCAGCGTCAGCGAAAACGTGAAGATGGAACCCGCCACCACGCCGGGAAACACCAGCGGCCACAACACCGTGCGAAACGTTTGCCAAGGACGCGCGCCAAGGTCCGCAGAAGCCAGCAGCAAGTTGGACGGCACGCGCTCAATGGCCGCTTGAATCGGCAGCACCATGAACGGCAACCAGATGTAGGTCAATACCAGAAACCGGCCAAGGTTAGAAGTGGCAAGCGTCTCGCCGCCGATTCCGGGAACACTCAGCACGGCTCGCAGCAGCCCCGTCAAACCCAACTGGTTCATTACCCAGTAAATCACGCCGCCCTGCGCCAGCAACACCGTCCAGGCGTAGGCTTTGACGATGTAGCTCGCCCACATGGGCAGCATCACGCCGACAAAGAAGAAGCCTTTTTCCCAGGGTTTGGCGAAGTGCGCCATGTAGTAGGCCATGGGGAAGCCAATGAGCACCGTGCCCAGCGTGACCGCTATAGCCATACCCAGCGTGCGCAGCACGATGTCCAGGTTGGCAGGAACCATCAGCGCAAGGAAGTTGGCGCTGGTGAACTCCGCAGTGACCGACATGGCCAGGTCGTCGAAGGTGAACACGCTCTGGCTCAGCAGGGTCAGCAGCGAGCCGACATAGACCACGCCAAACCACAGCAGGGGCGGCGTCAGCATCAAGAACAGCGTCAAGGTGCGGCGCTGGTACAGCACATTGGAGACACATCGCCGCAGGCTCTGGTCCCCATCGGCCATACTGGGCGTTGCAAGGGTATCAACCATGCAGTATCACCATGCTGTGGGTGGACCAATGCAAAACCGCACGTTGTCCGGGGACTGTGCGCGCCGCCAGATCGCTCGCGGCCTGGTTCTCCGGCTGCATGGCGGTGATGATCTGGTCACCCACTCGCACTTCAATGCGCTGGTTTGCGCCCAAAAATTGGACGGCCAACACTTCGCCCTCTACCGCAATGCGGTCCTGTCCCACAGCTGAGCCGGGGGTGGCAATGCTGATCGCTTCCTGTCGAACACAAAACGCCTGTGAGTTGCTGGTGATAGCCTGCGCCAAAGCCGAATCGATCACATTGGAGCTGCCCACAAAGTCCGCCACAAAGCGGGTGCGGGGGCTGTGGTATAGCTCGCGCGGGGTGGCAATCTGCTCAATGCGCCCCTTGTTGAAAACGGCAATCCGGTCCGACATCGACAGGGCTTCACCCTGGTCGTGCGTGACGTAGACAAAGGTGATGCCCAGCTTGCGGTGCAACACCTTGAGTTCCACCTGCATCTGCTCGCGCAGCTTCAGGTCCAGCGCCCCCAGGGGTTCATCCAGTAACAGAATACGTGGGCGGTTGACCAGCGCACGGGCCAGCGCCACGCGCTGGCGTTGACCGCCGGAGAGTTGCGCCGGTGTGCGCTCGCCGTGGTCGGGCAGGGCCACCATGACCAGGGCTTCGCGGGCCTTGGCATGGCGTTCGGCCTTGGCCATATTGCGCACCATCAGTCCATAGGCCACGTTGTCCAGTACATTCATATGCGGGAACAACGCGTAGTCCTGGAAGACGGTATTGACGTCGCGTTGGTAGGGTGGCGTGCCAGAAGCTTCCTGCCCCATCAGCGTCAGACTGCCGCTGCTGGGTTGCTCAAAGCCGGCCATCAGGCGCAGGGAGGTAGTTTTTCCGGAACCCGATGGTCCCAGCATGGAAAAGAACTCACCCTCTTGCACGGTGAAGCTGACGCTGTCCAACGCCTTGACCTCACCGTAGTACCGGGAAATGTCTTTGAACTCGATAGCAACTGGCATGGAACCCTTTAACCGTTCAAACAAAAATCAGCGGCCGCCCATGATGGCGATGTAGTCCATCGTCCACTTGGAGTAGGGAACACAGGTGCCCTGGGTGCTGCACTTGGTCTGGGGCGTCTTCCAGAACTTGACTTGTGTGAAGCGGTCGTAGCCGTTGTCCTTGCAGAAGTCGCTGCCACCGGGCGCTTTGGCCTTGCAGGCTGCAGCGCGCACGGGGGCGGCACCAAACCACTCGGCCAAGGGCGCCTGCACGGAGTCGCTCAGCGAATGTTCCATCCACTGGTATGCGCAGTTCACGTTCTTGGCGTTGGCGTGCAGCATGGTGGTGTCAGCCCAGCCGGTCACTCCTTCTTTGGGGATGGTGGACGCTACGGGCTGTGGTGGCTTCTCGCCGGTCAGGGTGTTGACTTGGTAACCCCACGAACTGGAAGCCACAACGCCTTCGTTCTTGAAGTCGTTCATTTGCACGGTGGCGTCATGCCAATAGCGGTGCGTCAGCTTCTTCTGGGCGCGCAGCAGTTCCAGCACGGCAGCGTATTGCTTGTCGTTGAGCTCATACGGGTCTTTGATGCCCAGCTCGGGCTTTTTGGACATCAGGTACAGGGCGGCGTCGGCCAGGTAGATAGCGCCGTCATAGGCCTGTACGCGACCCTTGTTGGATTTGCCGTCAGGCAACTTTTGCTCTTCAAACACCACAGACCAGGAATCGGGTGCTTTCTTGAATACGTTGGTGTTGTACATCAGCACGTTGGGCCCCCACTGGTAGGGCACGCCGAAGTGCTTGCCATCGACGGTGTGCCAGCTGGCGTCTTGCAGGCGGGTGTCCACGTTTTTGTAGCTGGGTACCAGTGCGGGGTTGATTTCCTGCACCAGCTTGGAGGCGATCAAGCGCAGGCTGGCATCGCCCGAGGCGGTCACCAGGTCGTAGCCACCGAGCTTCATCAGGGACACCATTTCGTCGGAGGTGGCAGCGGTCTTGACGTTGACCTTGCAGCCGGACGCCTTCTCGAAGCCGCTAACCCAGTCATAGGCCTTGTCGGATTCGCCGCGCTCGACGTAACCTGCCCACGCGATGATGTTGAGTTTGCCTTCGCCCTTGCCAACGGAAGCGGGAGGAGCGGCGACACTGGACGCTGCGGCGGCTACGGCCAGCAGACCTGTTAGTAAAGCGCGGGTTTGCGACATGAAAACTCTCCAAATGTTGAGGACACAGCCCACTGTCTGCGGGCCGAAAACCGGCTGGTCGCCTGTGCGATCGGGGCCTGGCAGGAATAGTAGGTGGCTTGCGCGTCCCCATCCAGACGAGGACGCCGATACAATCCATCGGTAAAACAGAAACATCGCACCAAATAGCGGAAATATAGTGGTTTACCCCAGGGTTTAAAGTGGTGCATGCAAGGGTTTACCCGTTTAAAGGCCCGAAATGGTGCCTAAATTTCGAAAATGAGCACCTCGTTTAAAAGTATTCGCTATTTCATAGCGGTCGCGGAAGCGGGCTCGATCACGGCGGCTATTCACGAGCTGAGAGTTTCGCAGTCGGTGGTGTCGCAGGCCATTGCGCAGATCGAGGCCGACCTTGGCACCTTGTTGTTTGACCGGCGCGCGCGCGGCATGTCACTGACCCATGCCGGGCACCAGTTTTTGCGCCATGCACACCAGATTGAAGTGGCCATGCGCAATGCGCGCGATGCGCTCTCGTCGCGCCCCCACACGGTTACGGGGCATCTGAACATTGGTGTGACCAGCCTGATGGTGGGCTACTACCTGCCGTTTTTGCTGGACCGATTTCGCCGGGTGTTCCCGCGTATCACGGTGCAAATTACCGAGGACCGGCGTGACTACCTTGAGCATTTGCTGGTCAGCGGCGAACTTGACGTGGCGCTGATCGTGGTGTCGCAGTTGCAAAACCACCGAGCCTTGGAGACCGAAACGATTCTGCGTTCGGGCTGGCGCGTATGGTGCCCGGTCAACCACCGGCTGGCGGGGGAAGAAAAAGTCCAGGCCACCGAGTTGGCCCAGCAATCCCTCATCCTGCTGCAGGTGGACGAGTTGGGCGATGCCACCACGGCGCTGTGGAATGCCGGTGGAGTGGACCCCACAGTGCTGATCCGCACCTCTTCGGTGGAGGCCGTGCGCAGTCTGGTGGCCACTGGGGCAGGCTGCTCTGTGCTGCCCGATATGTTGTACCGGCCCTGGTCGCTGGAGGGGGACCGCATTGAGGCGCGGCCGCTGGCGCAAAGCCTTCCGCATCTGGAGGTGGGGCTGGCCTGGCGCAAGGGTGCGGCGCAACCGGAATCGTTGCGCAACTTTCTCACGGCTGTGCGGCCAACCCTGGACGGTTCTGCTTCGGTGGGTGGAACCTATCTGCGCTGAGCTCGGGCGATAATAGGCAGCTTGATTCCTGCCGAACTTTTGCCCATAGATCGAATTGCCATGACCCAGTCCAGCCAGCCCATCATGAGTGTCGCCGACATTCGCAAAACCTTTCTCGACTTCTTTGCCTCGAAAGGCCATACCGTGGTCGCCAGCAGTCCCCTGGTTCCCGGCAACGACCCCACCCTGATGTTTACCAACTCGGGCATGGTGCAGTTCAAGGATGTGTTTTTGGGTGCGGACAAGCGCAGTTATGTGCGCGCGGCCTCGGTGCAAGCCTGCCTGCGCGCCGGCGGCAAGCACAACGATCTGGAGAACGTGGGTTACACCGCGCGCCACCACACCTTCTTCGAGATGCTGGGCAACTGGAGTTTTGGCGACTATTTCAAGCGCGACTCGCTGAAATGGGGTTGGGAACTGTTGACCCAGGTCTACGGTTTGCCCGCCGACAAGCTGCTGGCCACGGTCTACATCGACGACGACGAAGCCTACGACATCTGGACCCAGGAGATTGGCCTGCCACCCGAGCGCGTGATCCGCATCGGCGACAAAAAGGGCAGCAAGAAATACCAGTCCGACAACTTCTGGATGATGGCCGACACCGGCCCTTGCGGCCCCTGTTCTGAAATTTTCTACGACCATGGCGACCATATCCCTGGTGGCCCCCCCGGCAGCCCGGGCGAAGATGGCGACCGCTTCATTGAAATCTGGAACCACGTGTTCATGCAGTTTGACATGCAGACGGATGGCAGCCTGCACAAATTGCCCGCACCCTGCGTGGACACCGGCATGGGCCTGGAGCGCCTGGCGGCGATCCTGCAGCATGTGCACAGCAATTACGAAATCGACATCTTCGACGCACTGATCAAGGCCGCCGCCCGCGAAACGGGTTGTGCCGACCTGCAAAACAAGAGCTTGCGCGTGATTGCCGACCACATCCGCGCCACCGCATTTTTAGTCAGCGACGGCGTGAACCCATCGAATGAAGGCCGCGGTTATGTACAGCGCCGCATTATTCGCCGCGCGATTCGCCACGGTTACAAGCTGGGTAAAAAGACACCGTTTTTCCATAAACTGGTACCTGATCTGGTCGCGCTGATGGGGGACGCGTACCCGCGCCTCAAAGCCGATGGTGCCCGGGTGATGGATGTGCTGCGAGTGGAAGAAGAGCGCTTTTTTGAGACGCTGGAGATTGGCATGGCCATTCTGGACGCTGCACTTGAAAATACCAAAGTGCTGCCTGGTGATGTAGCGTTCAAGCTGCACGACACTTATGGCTTCCCCCTTGATTTGTCAGCCGACGTGTGTCGCGAGCGTGGCCTGAGCGTGGACGAAGCCGGATTTCATCTGGCCATGGACAAACAAAAAGCCCAAGCCCGTGCTGCCGGCAAATTCAAGATGGACAAGGCGCTTGACTACTCTGGCGCGGGTCATGCCTTTACTGGCTACACACTGCTGGAAGAGCCTGCTCAAGTCGTTGCGTTGTATGCCGATGGTGTGGCTGTGCCGTTGTTGGCTGCCGGGCAAAACGGCATTGTGGTGTTGAGCACCACACCGTTTTATGCCGAGAGCGGCGGGCAGGTGGGCGACCAGGGTCTCATCATTTCAGCCAGTGCTGGTTTTGCAGTGGATGACACGCAAAAAATCAAGGCTGACGTTTTTGGCCACCACGGCGCTATGAGCCACGGCACCTTGCGTGTTGGCGATGCTGTCACCGCTCAAGTCAACACGGCTGTTCGCGCCGCCACCATCCGCAACCACAGTGCTACCCACCTGATGCACAAGGCCTTGCGCGAAGTGTTGGGTACGCATGTGCAGCAAAAGGGCAGCCTGGTCGATGCCGACAAAACGCGTTTTGACTTTACCCACAATGCGCCGGTGACTGACATGCAAATCCGTGAGATTGAGGCCAGAGTCAATGCAGAAATTCTGGCCAACGCGGCAACCGATGCCAGCGAGATGGACATGGAAGCGGCACAAAAAACCGGCGCCATGATGCTGTTTGGTGAAAAGTACGGCGACAAGGTTCGCGTGCTGTCGATCGGTTCCAGCAAAGAGCTTTGCGGTGGCACCCATGTGGGCCGCACCGGTGACATTGGGCTGTTCAAGATTGTGGGTGAAAGTGGTGTGGCGGCGGGTGTGCGTCGGGTGGAGGCGATCACGGGCAGTAACGCGCTGGCGTATTTGCAGTCACTTGAATCAACGGTGGACGCTGCTGCTGGCGCGCTCAAGGCCAACCCGGCAGAGCTGCAAAACCGTATTGACCAGGTGCTGGACCATGTCAAGGCGCTTGAAAAAGAGGTGGCGGCACTCAAGGGCAAGCTGGCATCGTCTCAGGGCGACGAGCTGATGCTGCAGGCTGTCGATGTGAACGGTATCAAGGTGCTGGCTGCGCGGCTGGAGGGCGCTGACGCCAAGACCTTGCGCGACACGATGGACAAGCTCAAAGACAAGCTCAAAACCGCCGTTATCGTGCTGGCCGCCGTAGACGGCGATAAGGTGCAGATTGCAGCAGGTGTTACGTCAGACAGCGTTGGCAAGGTCAAGGCAGGCGAGCTGGTCAATTTTGTCGCCCAGCAGGTGGGCGGCAAGGGCGGCGGTAAAGCTGATATGGCCATGGCGGGCGGTACCGACGCCTCTAAACTGGGTGTAGCCCTGAAGTCCGTGCAGGCCTGGGTTACCGGTCGGGTATGAGTATTTTCCACTTTTTTTACTATTAAATAGATAGCGCATGGTCCCCGTAAACGCTGCCGCAGGGGCATTTTTTAACCTGAAATTGGCAGCTTTTCTGGCTTGCGCGCTGGCCAGCCCCTGCGCCTTGGCCGCGTCGCAAGATGCCAGCTTCAACAGTCTGGACGGCACGGTTCTGACAGCGCTGGTGTTTCAGCCCGTGGGGTCACCGAAAGGGGCTGTTATAGCGCTGCATGGCTGTGGCGGCTTGTTTGCCACGCGCGGTGCGCGCAAGGGCTTGCTCAATGCCAGGCACCAGGCCATGGCGGACCTGCTGGTGGCGCAAGGCTACAGCGTGGTGTTCCCCGACAGCCTCACGCCACGTGGCGAGTCCGAGCTGTGCACACAAAAAATCGGCACACGCAAGATTGACCAGACCGAACGCCGCGCCGACGCCTTGGGCTCGCTCGCCTGGGTAGCCACGCAAGGTTGGGCGCGGCCTCAGCATGTGGCCTTGCTGGGCTGGTCGCATGGCGGCAGCGCCGTGCTGTCAGCCACTGACAGCACGCGTGCCGATGTGCTCGGTGTCAAGGTGCGCCCCGCAGTAGCTGTGGCTTTTTACCCAGGTTGCAGCGCGGCGCTGAAGTCGCGCTACCAGCCCAGTGCACCGCTGGTGCTGATGCTTGGCGAAAAGGACGACTGGACGCCACCCGGCCCCTGCATTGAACTTGGCAAGGCGGTGGACGCTGAGGTCAATGTTTACGCCGACAGCTACCACGACTTTGACAACCCGGTGGGCCAGGTGCAACTGCGCGCTGATGTGCCCAACGGCGTCAATCCCGGAAAAGGTGTGCACGCCGGGCCCAATCCGGCTGCGCGGGCACAGGCCTATACGCGGCTGCTTGAAGTGCTCAAAAGCGCTTTTTCGCCTTGATGGTTGTTCGCTTTTACAGTTGACCTTACATCTTGGCTTGAAAAACCAGCCCGGCGTGTTCTCGTAACGCGTGGAATTTAATTTTCGGCCACTGCTGCTCTACAGCCCGCAAGGTCGCGCTGTGGTCTACCAGCAGGGTAGGGGCGTCCACGGCATCCAGCGCCACCCGGTGCGCGTTGGCATCCATGAATTTTTTGAGTTCGTTCGGGTCTTCGCATGTGACCCAGCGTGCCAGGTTGAAATTGCTGGCCATGATGCGCGCCTTGACGCCGTACTCATGCTCCAGGCGGTGCGCGACCACTTCAAACTGCAACTG
>JAYTRR010000029.1:0-7114 GCA_043746005.1 Burkholderiales bacterium | reverse complement strand
CCCGTGAAGGCATCCAGCGTGACAAGCGCGCCCAGCAGATCATCGATGACGAGCTCAAGCGCTTCCGCCTCGACCTGAACGACCAGCTTCGCATCGTCGAAGCCGACGCGTTCGACCGGATCGAGAAGCTGCTGAACGGCAAGCCCGCCAACGGCGGACCGCAAAAGCTGGCCAAGGGCACCAAGATCGACAAGGCCTACCTGGCCTCGGTCGAGAAGTTCCACTGGTTCGATATCCGACCGGCCGACGACGAAGTGGCCTCGCAGCTCGAGTCGATCAAGAACTCGATCGAACAGCAGCGCCACAGCTTCGACCTCGCTTTCGAAGAAAAGCGCAAGAAGCTGACGCAGGGCGACGAGCTGCCCGCCGGCGTGCTGAAGATGGTCAAGGTCTACCTGGCCGTCAAGCGCCGCCTGCAACCGGGCGACAAGATGGCCGGCCGCCACGGCAATAAGGGCGTGGTGTCCAAGATCGTTCCGGTGGAAGACATGCCCTACATGGCCGACGGCACGCCGTGCGACATCGTGCTGAACCCGCTGGGCGTGCCATCGCGCATGAACGTGGGCCAGGTGCTGGAAGTGCACCTGGGCTGGGCTGCCAAGGGCATTGGCCAGCGCATCGGCGACATGCTGCAGCAGGAGGCCAAGGTGGCCGAGCTGCGCAAGTTCATGGACGAGCTCTACAACGGTTCGGGCCGCAAGGAGACGTTGGCCAACCTGTCCGACACGGATGTGGTCGAGATGGCGGAGAACCTGTCCAAGGGCGTTCCGTTCGCCACGCCGGTGTTCGACGGCGCAGCGGAAGAGGAAATCCGCGGCATGCTGAAGCTGGCCTATCCGGAAGCGGCCGCCAAGGTCAAGGGGCTCACCGCCACCCGCACCCAGGCCATGCTGTACGACGGCCGCTCGGGCGACCAGTTCGAGCGCCCTGTGACCGTGGGCTACATGCACGTGCTCAAGCTGCACCACCTGGTGGACGACAAGATGCACGCCCGTTCCACCGGTCCGTATAGCCTGGTCACGCAGCAACCGCTGGGCGGCAAGGCCCAGTTCGGCGGCCAGCGCTTCGGCGAGATGGAGGTGTGGGCACTGGAGGCGTACGGCGCCGCCTACACGCTGCAGGAAATGCTGACCGTGAAGTCCGACGACGTGCAGGGCCGCACCAAGGTGTACGAGTCCATCGTTAAAGGCGAGCACGCCATCGAAGCCGGCATGCCGGAATCGTTCAATGTCCTGGTCAAGGAAATTCGTTCCTTGGGCATCGATATTGAACTTGAGCGTAGCTGATTGCGAACAAGAAAAGGATTTAACCCATGAAATCATTACTCGACCTGTTCAAGCAGTTCACGCCCGATGAGCACTTCGGTGCCATCAAGATTGGCATGGCTTCGCCCGAAAAGATCCGCTCGTGGTCTTTCGGCGAAGTGCGCAAGCCTGAAACAATCAACTACCGCACCTTCAAGCCCGAGCGTGATGGTCTGTTTTGCGCCAAGATCTTTGGACCTATCAAAGACTACGAATGCCTGTGCGGCAAGTACAAGCGCCTGAAGCACCGCGGTGTCATCTGCGAAAAGTGCGGCGTTGAAGTCACTCAGACCAAGGTGCGTCGCGAACGCATGGGCCACATTGATCTGGCCGCACCTTGCGCCCACATCTGGTTCCTGAAGTCCCTGCCAAGCCGCCTGGGCCTGGTGCTGGACATGACCTTGCGTGATATCGAACGCGTGTTGTACTTTGAGGCATATGTGGTGACAGATCCCGGCATGACACCACTGAAGAAATTCAGCATCATGTCCGAGGACGACTATGACGCCAAGTTCAAGGAATATGGCGACGAATTCCAGGCCAAGATGGGCGCAGAAGGCATCAAGGATCTGTTGCAAAGCATTGATATTGATGGCTCGATTGAGCGTCTGCGCAACGACCTGACCGGCTCCGAGCTCAAGATCAAGAAGAACTCCAAGCGTCTCAAAGTGCTGGAAGCGTTCAAAAAATCGGGCATCAAGCCCGAGTGGATGGTGCTGGACGTGTTGCCTGTGCTGCCACCGGACCTGCGTCCGCTGGTTCCACTGGACGGTGGTCGTTTTGCAACCTCCGATCTGAACGATCTGTATCGCCGCGTGATTAATCGCAACAGTCGTCTGCGCCGTTTGTTGGAACTGAAAGCGCCTGAAATCATTGCACGCAATGAAAAGCGCATGTTGCAGGAAGCCGTGGACTCTTTGCTGGACAACGGTCGCCGTGGCAAAGCCATGACGGGTGCCAACAAGCGCGCGCTCAAATCCCTTGCCGACATGATCAAGGGCAAGAGTGGTCGTTTCCGTCAGAATTTGCTGGGTAAGCGCGTCGACTATTCGGGTCGTTCGGTTATTACTGTGGGCCCAACCCTCAAACTGCACCAGTGCGGTTTGCCCAAGTTGATGGCGCTGGAGTTGTTCAAGCCCTTCATTTTTGCGCGTCTTGAATCGATGGGCATTGCGACCACCATCAAGGCGGCCAAGAAGGAAGTTGAATCCGGCACGCCCGTGGTGTGGGACATTCTGGAAGAGGTTATTAAAGAGCACCCGATCATGCTGAACCGTGCGCCTACGCTGCACCGGTTGGGCATCCAGGCGTTCGAGCCAATCCTGATTGAAGGCAAAGCCATCCAGTTGCACCCCCTCGTTTGCGCGGCATTCAATGCCGACTTCGACGGTGACCAAATGGCTGTTCACGTGCCCCTGTCGGTAGAAGCACAGATGGAAGCCCGCACACTGATGCTGGCATCCAACAACATCCTGTTCCCTGCCAACGGCGAGCCGTCTATTGTTCCTTCGCAAGACGTGGTGCTGGGTCTGTACTACACAACCCGCGAGCGTATCAATGGCAAGGGCGAGGGTCTGATCTTCTCCGATGCCGATGAAGTCCAGCGAGCCTTTGACGCGGGTGAGGTCGAGCTGAACTCACGCATCAATGTGCGCTTGACCGAGTACACAAAAGACAAGGAAACCGGTGAGCTGACACCGTCCACCCAGCTGTGGGAAACCACTGCGGGCCGTGCGCTGCTTTCCGAGATTCTGCCCAAGGGGTTGCCTTTCTCCAACATCAACAAGGCGTTGAAGAAGAAGGAAATATCCAAACTGATCAATGTGTCGTTCCGCAAGTGCGGCTTGAAGGAGACAGTCGTATTCGCCGACAAGCTGTTGCAGGCAGGTTTCCGTTTGGCAACAAAATCCGGCATCTCGATCTGTATCGATGACATGCTGGTGCCTGACGAAAAGCATGAAATCATTGCCCGGTCGCAACGCGAGGTCAAGGAAATTGAGCAGCAGTACGTATCGGGCTTGGTGACCTCCGGCGAGCGTTACAACAAGGTGGTGGACATCTGGGGTAAGTCGGGCGACGAAGTGTCCAAGGTGATGATGGCCAAACTATCCAAAGAGATGGTTACTGACCGCCATGGCAACCAGGTGCAGCAAGAGTCGTTCAACTCCATCTACATGATGGCCGACTCCGGTGCCCGCGGTTCTGCCGCGCAGATCCGTCAGGTTGCTGGTATGCGGGGATTGATGGCCAAGCCGGACGGCTCCATCATTGAGACACCTATTACCGCGAACTTCCGCGAAGGCCTGAACGTGTTGGAGTACTTTATCTCCACCCACGGTGCGCGTAAGGGCCTTGCGGATACAGCGTTGAAGACAGCCAACTCCGGTTACCTCACGCGTCGCCTGGTCGACGTGACCCAGGATCTGGTTGTTACCGAACAGGATTGCGGTACCCATGCCGGTTATCTGATGCGCGCCATCGTTGAAGGCGGCGAAGTGATTGAATCACTGCGTGACCGAATTTTGGGTCGCACTGCTGCCGATGACGTGTTGCATCCAGAGAACCGCTCGGTGCTTGCTGATGCCGGAACCATGCTGGACGAAGACCTGATCGACATGCTGGAAATTGCCGGTGTTGACGAAGTTAAAGTGCGTACTGCATTGACTTGTGAAACCCGCTTTGGTATTTGCGCCAAGTGCTACGGACGCGATTTGGGCCGTGGTGGTTTGATCAACTTCGGCGAAGCCGTCGGTGTGATCGCTGCCCAGTCCATTGGTGAGCCAGGAACCCAGCTGACCATGCGTACGTTCCACATCGGTGGTGCGGCTTCGCGTGCAGCCATTGCTTCCAGTGTGGAAGCCAAGTCCAGCGGCAATATTGGTTTCAACGCGACGATGCGTTATGTGACCAACAGCAAAAAGGAATTGGTGGTGATTTCCCGTTCCGGTGAAATCGTCATTCACGACGAGCATGGCCGCGAGCGCGAGCGTCATAAAGTGCCATACGGTGCGATTCTGAATGTCAAGGTTGACCAGACCGTCAAGGCCGGTGCCATTCTTGCCAACTGGGATCCACTGACCCGCCCCATCATTACCGAATTTGCCGGTAAGGCACATTTTGAGAATGTGGAAGAGGGCCTGACCGTCGCTAAGCAAGTTGACGAGGTTACCGGGTTGTCCACCATGGTGGTTATCGATCCCAAGCGCCGTGGCGCTACCAAGATCGTTCGCCCACAGGTGAAGCTGATTGATGGGTCTGGTAACGAGGTGAAGATTCCTGGAACCGATCACTCGGTGACCATTGGCTTCCCTGTCGGTTCACTGGTGCAGGTGCGTGACGGTATGGATGTGGGCCCAGGCGAAGTGCTGGCCCGTATTCCAATCGAAGGTCAGAAAACCCGCGACATTACCGGTGGTCTTCCGCGTGTGGCTGAGTTGTTTGAAGCCCGTACACCCAAGGACAAGGGAACACTGGCTGAAATCACCGGTACCGTGTCGTTTGGTAAAGAGACCAAGGGCAAGATTCGCCTGCAGATCACTGATCCCGATGGCAAGGTCTGGGAAGACCTCGTTCCAAAAGAAAAAAATATTCTGGTCCACGAAGGCCAGGTTGTGAACAAGGGCGAAAGCGTTGTGGACGGACCAGCAGACCCGCAAGACATTCTGCGTTTGCTGGGTTCCGAAGAGCTGGCTCGCTACATCGTGGACGAAGTTCAGGACGTGTATCGCTTGCAGGGCGTGAAGATCAACGACAAACACATTGAAGTGATTGTTCGTCAGATGCTGCGCCGTGTGGTGGTCGAGAATGCAGGCGACTCCAACTACATCAACGGGGAACAGGTCGAGCGCTCTGAAATGCTCAACCGCAACGATGCCTTGCGCGCCGAAGGCAAGATTCCCGTTGTGTTCACCAACTTGTTGCTGGGCATCACCAAAGCATCGTTGTCCACTGACAGTTTCATCAGCGCGGCTTCCTTCCAGGAAACTACCCGCGTACTGACCGAAGCGGCCATCATGGGCAAGCGCGACGAACTGCGCGGTTTGAAGGAAAACGTCATTGTCGGCCGGCTGATTCCAGCCGGTACCGGTTTGGCATACCACGAAGCCCGCAAAGTGCGCGAGAGCATGGATGATGCCGAGCGTCGGGCTATCGCCGAGGCGGAAGCTGCCGAGTTGGCGGGCGAGACCGAGACGGTTGGCGATGAACCCGCCGGCGAAGGGTCTGCCAGCGAGTAAGGTCCAACTGCTACACTAAACGTAGCACCCCAGGCCCGTTTCACGAGGGGCTTGGGGTTTTTTTATTGGAAAGTCATGAGCGGTTCAGTATTGCTTTGGATCTTGCTGGCGCTGGCCATTTTTTGGGGCGTTGGCGTATATAACCGGCTGATGCGTATGCGCGCGCGCGGGTTTGCCGCATTGGGGTCGGTCGAAAAACACATGAAGCAATATGGCGAGTTGGTCAGTGCGCATCTCGCTGTTCCCGGTGCGGGGACAGCACCCACAGCCGAGCATTTGCCGCCCGAGTGGGCACAGATGCTCACCTTGTTGCAAGCGCTGGACCAAGCGCTAAAAGAGGCCAGGGGCACACCGTTGCCGCCAGAGCCTCTTGCCCTTGTCTCAGAAGCGTTCGATGCGGTCCAAAACGCGTGGATGAATTTACGCGAAGTACCTGCGGACTTGGTTGGACCCGCAGTGCCCGCAGCAATGCAGTTGCAATGGGATGCCGCCACCGTAAAGGTGCAAACCGCTCGCGGTGGATTCAATCAGATATTGACCAAATACAACGAAGCTATTGTCCAATTCCCAGCTCGACTCATTGTGGGAATTTTGGGTTTCAAGCCCGCAGGTTTGTTGTGAGAGCACCATGAATTACCCTGAACAAACCATACCCTTGTGGAGCCAGTTGCAGGCCACTTCCACCGTTATTCAAGCCGTGCGTAACGGCGTGTCTGGTACCGCTGCCATAGAGGACGTATCTGTGGAGCTGCGCCCCGGTGTGCAGGCACTCGCGTTTTATGTTTGGCGCAACCTGGGGCGCGCTGAAGCACTCAGGAAGAAGCTGGCGACCAAATTGCCGCCCCCAGCAGCAGATGCACTCCTGTGTGTGGCACTCGCGCTGGCGTGGCGTGACACAGCTGCACCCTATGACATGTTCACCCTGGTCAACCAGGCCGTGGAAGCGGCCAAGCGAGGCGCGGCGACCAAGGCCCAGGCGAACTTCCTGAATGCCTGTTTGCGGCGTTTTCTGCGCGAGCGCGATACCCTGGTTGCTGCCACTGACACGGATCTGGTCGCATTCTGGAATCATCCGCTGTGGTGGATCAAGCGCGTGCAGCACGAACACCCCACCCGCTGGCGTGAGATTCTGGACGCATCGAACTCCCACGCGCCAATGACACTGCGTATCAACGTTCGTAAAACCAGCCAGACGGGCTATTTGGCCCAGCTGGCGCAGGCTGGCATTGACGCCCATGTGGAGCCCGGCGGTGCGGTTGTTTTGCACAAGGCCATATCCGTGCAGCGCATACCCGGTTTCGACCAGGGAATGGTATCTGTGCAGGATGCGGCCGCCCAGATCGCAGCGCCCCTGCTGCTGGATGGCTTGGCCACAAGCCCAACCCTTCGCATTCTGGACGCTTGCGCAGCGCCTGGTGGCAAAACAGGGCACTTACTGGAGCTGTCGGACTGCGATGTGAGCGCCCTCGATATTGATCCTAAGCGTTGTGTGCGGATTACGCAGAATCTTGGCCGTCTTGGGCTTCACGCCCACGTATTGGCTGCAGACGCGTCACGCCCGCAGGGCTGGTGGGA
>JAYTRR010000028.1:0-7117 GCA_043746005.1 Burkholderiales bacterium | reverse complement strand
TGGTCGCCGGCCACGCCACCAACGCGCAGCGGGGCGCCCAACAGGGCGGGCTGTACAGAACCAAAGTCGGAGCTGGAAGGCTGCACCCGTGGCAGCACGTTCGCCGGAATGCCAAGCAACTCCAGCAGCTCCGGGTCCCACTGGTTGGTGTGCACATTGAACAGCATGGTGCGGGACGCATTGCTCACATCGGTAGCGTGTACCGCCTGGGCGCGCGTGCTCTCTTCGCTGCCGCCGCTCAACTGCCACAGCAACCAGCAGTCCACTGTTCCAAAGGCCAGCTCGCCGGCCTCTGCCTGCGCCCGTGCGCCGGGTACGTTGTCCAATATCCATTGCAGCTTGGTGCCGGAAAAATAGGCATCCACCAGCAAGCCAGTTTTGGCCTGAATCCGGTCCGCCTTGCCATTGGCGCGCAATTGGGCGCAGGCAGGCTCGGCCCGGCGGTCCTGCCAAACGATGGCGTTGTGGATGGGCCTGCCGGTCTTGCGGTTCCACACCAGCGTGGTTTCGCGCTGGTTGGTGATGCCAATCGCGGTCACTTGAGCGGCCACATTGCCTGTATGGATTTGCGCCTTGACCAGCACCTCGCGTGCTACTGCCAACTGCGTTCGCCAGATCTCCTGCGCGTCATGCTCCACCCAACCCGCTTGCGCAAAGGATTGGCGAAACTCCCGCTGCGCCGTGGCCACCACCGCACCGGTGCGGTCAAACAACAGCGCCCGCGAGCTGGTGGTTCCCTGATCAAGCGCCAAGATGTAGTTCATGGCTTGCAAGCCTACCGCAAACTGCGACAATCTTCCTTGAAATTTGTCTCCCCAGAAAAATGCCAACAGCGAGCCACACCATGACCCAAAAAATCGCTTTCATCGGCGGCGGCAATATGGCCAGCGCCATCATCGGCGGCCTCCTCAACACAGGTTTCCTCCCCGCCCAGATCGACGTGGTCGAACCCTTCGCCGACACCCAGCAACGCCTCAAAGCCAGCTTTGGCATCACCGCGCACGCGCGGCCCGGCGTGTTCCTTGAAGACGCCGACCTGGTGGTTTGGGCCGTCAAGCCGCAAGTCTTCAAAGAAGCCGCGCAACCCACGCTCATTCACACCCTGCACGCCTTGCACCTGAGCGTGGCCGCAGGCATCCCCAGCGCCAGCATTGCCCGCTGGCTGGGCACCGATCGCGTGGTGCGCAGCATGCCCAACACCCCCGCGCTGATTGGCATGGGCATCACCGGCCTGTACCCCCGGCCTGAGGTCAGCGCGCAAGACCGCCTGTTGATCGAGCAGGTGGTGGCCACCATGGGCGAATTCTTCTGGGTGGCTCGCGAAGACCAGCTCGACGCCGTCACCGCCCTGTCTGGCTCAGGCCCCGCCTATGTGTTTTATTTCATGGAGGCCATGATCGAAGCCGGTGTTGACATGGGCCTGAGCCCCGAGCAAGCGCAAAAGCTGGCGGCGGAGACCTTTCGCGGTGCCAGCGCCCTGGCCCATGCCTCCATCGAGCCGCCCGAGGTGCTGCGCCAGCGCGTCACCTCCAAAGGCGGCACCACCTATGCCGCCACCAGCGCCATGGACGCCAGTCAAGTCAAAACGCTGTTCATGCAAGCCATGGTCGCGGCGCAAAACCGGGCACGTGAGATGGGCTTGGAGTTTGGGGGATAAGGAAGTTCAGCCATGCCACAAACCGTCATCCCGCAACTACGCATCACCAACGCCGAACAAAGCCTGCATTTCTATGTCCAAAATCTCGGCTTCAAGCTCGGCTGGGAACATCGATTCGAACCCGGTTTTCCTCTTTTTGTTCAGCTCACGCGACAGGGCCAAACGATTTTCTTGACGGAGCACACGGGCGACTGTCAAGTCGGTGGTGCGGTTTACTTTATCGTGCCTGATGCGGCGCAATGCTTGTCGGAGTTTGCGCAACAAGGTGTCACCCCCACCAACCCCTTGGCCAACACGCCCTGGGGCACATCTGAATTTCTTCTGACCGACCCTGACGGCAACCGCTTGCGCTTTGCCTCAGAGCAAACGTGATCAGCGCAGCGACATGCCGCACGCGATGCCAACAAACACCGTGAACCCCAGCCAGTGATTCAATCGAAAGGCCTTAAAGCAACCCTCTCGTGCGCGCTCACGGATCAACTGATAGTGCCAGACCACTTGCCCAAGCGTCAAAGTGATTGCTATCAATAAAATAGCTGTATGTGCTATTGAATAAAGGGCTGCAGTCCAAATTGACAGGTAAATCAGGTAGCTGGACAGCACCGCAGCTACGTCGAAGCGCCCCAGCGTGATGGCCGAGGTTTTCATGCCGATGCGCAGGTCGTCATCGCGGTCCACCATGGCGTACTCGGTGTCGTAGGCCAGCACCCAAAACAGGTTGCCCAGCAGCAGCACCCAGGCCAGCGGTGGCACGCTGGCCTGCACGGCGGTCAAGTTGAACGAATCGCCGCCTCGCACAGCGGCGAAGGCCATCGGGATGCCAAAGCTAAAGGCCACGCCCAGCACCGCCTGCGGCATAGCGAAAAAACGCTTGGCAAAGGGGTAGGCGATGGCCACCGCCAGCGCGGCAAACGACCAGACCACGGCCACCGCGTTGGTCGTCAACACCAAGCCAAAGGCCAACAAGGCCAGCACTGCCCCCAGACTCAATGCTTCACGCACCGACACTGCGCCGGTGGTCACGGGACGCTGCGCCGTGCGTTTCACATGGCGATCAAAGTCGCGGTCGGCCACATCATTGAGGCAGCAACCCGCGCTGCGCATCAGGATCGTCCCCAGCACAAATACCGCCAGCAAGTGCCAACCCGGGAAGCCCTCCGCCGCCACCCACAGCCCGCTCAAAGACGGCCACAGCAGCAGCAACCAGCCGGCAGGGCGGCTCCAGCGGATCAGGTCAAGGTAGAGAGATAAACGAGCCATTGAAGCGATTGGGAACAGATCTGGTGAGTTTCAGGATAAGCGCTTAACCCCCGGCAACTCACACGCGTAAATGGCATTGCGTAGCTGCGCAATCGCCGCATAGCGGGTGAAGCTGCGGCGCCACACCAGCACTACGCGGCGCGTGGGTGGGTCGCCCGCGAACGGCAGGTACTTGATGAGGCCATCACTCGCGCGCTTACCCTTTTCAGACAAAGCCGACTTCGGAATACTCATTCGCGGTACCACCGTCACACCCATGCCAGCCGCCACCATGTGCGTAATGGTCTCCAGCGACGAACCTTCAAAACTCTTGCGGATACCTTCGGCGTTGCTTGAAAAACGAGCGAACTCGGGGCACACCTCCAGCACGTGATCACGGAAACAGTGGCCGGTTCCCAGCAAGAGCATGGTTTCCTGTTTGAGCGCATCAGTACTGATCGTATCGTGCTGCGCAAGCGGATGATGAACCGGTACCGCCGCGTAAAACGGCTCGTCATACAAAGGAGCGGTGGCCAGGCCAGCGTCGGGGAAGGGTTCGGCCAAGATAGCGCAATCAATCTCGCCCATGCGCAGCATCTCCAGCAATTTGACGGTGAAGTTCTCCTGCAACATCAAAGGCATTTGTGGCGTATGCGTGATCATCTGGCGCACCAAATCGGGCAGCAGGTAGGGGCCGATGGTGTAGATCACGCCCAGCGTGAGCGGCCCGGCCAGCGGGTCTTTGCCACGCTTGGCGATTTCCTTGATCTGACCAGCCTGCTCCAGCACCGCCTGGGCCTGGCGCACGATGTCGTCGCCCAGCAACGTGACCGTCACCTCATTGGCGCTGCGCTCAAAGAGCTTGACGTCCAGCTCCTCCTCCAACTTTTTGACCGCCACCGACAAGGTGGGTTGCGAGACAAAGCAGGCGTCTGCCGCCTTGCCGAAGTGTTTCTCTCGGGCCACAGCAACGATGTATTTGAGTTCGGTCAGCGTCATGGCGTGATTGTCTCAGGCTGCGCCCCTCCACGGGAGACCGGGGCGTGATCACGGTGCCGTGACCCGCAGTTGCAGCCAGCGCCGGGGCTGGTCTATGGCCTCGCTACCATAGACACCACCTACACCACTGGTCGCGCCCTTGCCCGTGACGGCCAACGTCACCCATTGACCCAAGGGGGCGCTGAGCGTTGTGCGCACCAGGTTGTGCGACTGCGCAGGCAGCTCTAGGCCAGTGCGGGCGTCCACTTGTGACGATTGAACTTCAACGTCGATGACCACGTCCTTCTTGCCACCCGGCCAGCGTGGCAGCACCGTCAAACGCTGGCCCGCGTGCAGCCACGTCAGCTGGTTGACCACGCCGCCGTTGCGTTGATTGGGGCTGAGGGCAGAGTCTGCCGAGCCCGAATGCGCAGCAGGCAAAGCCAGTACCGCCTGCACCCATTGCATCGGCAGCGTCTGCCCCACGCTCAGGCTGGCTTGGCTGCCGTTGCGCACCAGAATTTGCTGCGACTCAAAGAGCGGGCGCGTCTGGGTGCTGAGCACCACTGAGCCGCTGGTCTCCTCCACCTGGCGCAGCGCCACCTGCAAGTCGCGCTGCGGCAACTGCGCCAGCGCAGGCAGGATGGGCAAAACGCAGATGGAGAGCAAAACGGCCAGGGCACGGTGTTTCATGGTTTAAATCACTCAGGCAAATCAGTTGATCGACTGGCTCTGAGAATCACGCGCCAGTCGCATGCCACAATTTACACAATCCCTCTACTTGAAAGCCCCTCGTGAGCCTGCTGTTTTCCCCCTATCTTTTGCCCTCGCCCAAGGGCGGCCTGACGCTGCCCAACCGCATTGTGATCGCGCCCATGTGCCAGTACTCGGCGCGCCACGGCGAGGCCACCGACTGGCATCTGGCGCACTGGAGCAGCCTGCTCAACAGCGGCGCGGGCCTGCTGACGATTGAGGCCACCGCCATCAGCGCCGAGGGCCGCATCACGCCCGACTGTCTGGGCCTGTGGGACGAACGCACCGAACACGCGCTGGGCGACACGCTGGTGCGGGCGCGGGCCATTGCTCCGGCCATGCCAGTGTGCATCCAACTCTCGCACGCCGGGCGCAAGGCCTCCAGCGCCACGCCCTGGCACGGTGGGCAGCTACTGGCCTTGGACGCAGGCGGCTGGCCCACGCTGGCCCCCTCAGACGTGCCGCAATTGCCCACGGAACGCCCGCCCGCTGCGCTGACGCTGGCGCAAATGGCGCAGGTGAAGAACGACTTCGTGCTGGCCGCCCAACGAGCCCAGCGCATCGGCATTGACGCCATCGAGCTGCACGCCGCGCACGGCTATTTGCTGCATCAGTTTTTATCGCCCATCGCTAACCAACGCGACGACGCCTATGGCGGCTCGACCGAGAATCGCATGCGCTTTCCGCTCGAAGTATTTGTCGCCGTGCGCCAGGCGTTTGACGGCCCAGTGGGAATGCGTGTCTCGGCCACCGACTGGGTGGAAGGTGCGTGGGACTTGGCCCAGACCGAAACCTTTGCCTTGCAGCTCAAAGCCCTGGGCTGCGACTTCATCCATATCTCGACCGCCGGGGTCTCGCCCTTGCAAAAGATCCCGGTCGGCCCGGCCTACCAAGTGCCGTTTGCCCGCGAGGTGCGCAAGGCTTCCGGCCTGACCACCACCGCCGTCGGCCTGATCACCGAGCCGCAGCAGGCCGAAGACATTTTGCAAGCCGGTGACGCCGACCTCATCGCCCTGGCCCGCGCCCTGCTCTACCGCCCGCGCTGGCCCTGGGAAGCCGCCGCCGCCCTCAAAGGCACAGTCACCGCCAGCGCGCCCTACTGGCGTTGTTTGCCGCGGGAAGTGCAGGCGATTTTTGGGGACATTCGGATTGGGCAGCGTTGAAGGGCCCACCAGCAACACGTGCGGGAACTTGCCGAACGTTTGACATGAGGGGTTAGGCCTCATTTTTTGAAGTCGGGTAAGACATAGCCGGGCCGCAGATCGTTTCGGATGCGTGAGTTGAGTTCCGGATCGAGCGAAAGTAGTTCCGGCCAAGGTTCTGCGAGATTGGCACGCAACTCTTTCTGGCAGATGTAGCAAACCAGCGCAAAGACGCCGGCTACAGCATTCAGTGCGTTGCTGAGCGTCGCCTGCTTGAAGTTGACGTTCCGTTCGTGCTTTATATCGTTGTACGCCCGCCACCAAGTCGGATTCTTCCCGTCGTGCCATTCTCGCCACGGCTTCAGCTCACGTGCATAGCGGGGAATGCGTACCGAGAGGAATGCAAACTCCTGAAATCTGGCCGTGATTGCCTTCCTATACCCGTCGATATTGCTCGGTACGATGATGAGATCGTGCTGGTCCGAAAGCACTTTTGCCAAGACATCGACCTCCGAGCCGGCGCTAAGAATCAAGCGGGCAAATTCAACGGAGTACGTCTCCATGTTGTCGTCTGAGATTTCGACGAAACGAGACGCTTTGGCTAGGTCGCTTTCAAGAGCGACGAAGTACTGCCAATAGTGGAGAGGATTCATGCGTGTTGCGCTCGTGAGGCCTCTTAAGTAACTTCAAAAATATCCATACAAATCAATGATCTGAAAATCAAGCTTCTTCGGCTCGGAGTCCGGGCGCGGCCGGATGGATCGCTAACGTAGAAGTCACCGGCGCTGCGCGGCTTTATCGCGCTGCGTCCGTGTGGACTGCCGGGTTATGCCTGGCCTAAGGATGGTCTGAATAACTCGCAACGAAGTCGAGTAGCGGATCGTTAATTTTCAACCAGCAGTGGGATTTCACGCGCAACCGTCCTGAAACCCCATCGCTTTTGCTGCCCGCCGGGGCCTTTTGCACCCTTTGCAGGGCAGTTGCCCTGTTTGTGGACGCACTCATGCCTCGGCCCCCATCAATTTGCCGCGCACCATCCACAGATTGGATAGCGCAAACAGCGTGAACAGCTGTGCCGTATTCTTCTTCAACCCGCGGTAGCGAACCTTCACAAATCCAAACTGGCGCTTGATCACCCGAAACGGGTGCTCCACTTTGGCGCGCACACCGGCTTTGAGCTTTTCAATCTGATCGAGCAGCGCATCTACTTCGTCGTCTTTGTTGAGCGCTCGACGTTTGCCTGGGCGCATGGCCACATGCCAGGTCACATCAGCGTTTGTATCCGGGCGTTTTTCGATTCCTTGATATCCAGCATCACCAAAGACCAGCGACTCTGTGCCGTGCAGCA
>JAYTRR010000027.1:0-7128 GCA_043746005.1 Burkholderiales bacterium | reverse complement strand
AGACCACCTTATAGGTCCAGTAGTCATCTGCGGGCCTCGCCGCCGACCTGACGATGACTCTCGGTCCCGTGCGTTCCAAAGCTATGGTTTGGCTCCCTTTGAAGAGACGTTCTCCCTTCGCATAGGTGCACGATGCACGCAGTTGCTGAGCACTTGCGGCTTGCCAGGGTGCGCATGCGCCAAGCGAAAAAAGTAGAAGAAGAGCTATCTTCATCATGGGATGGGTGCCAATTAGAGGGCTGGTAAGGCTTGTGTGCCACCTAACGCAAAGCTAAGGGGCTGCGCGCTTTTGCGCAGTCCCGCTTGAGCGTAGGGTTAGACATGGCCGCAGCTACCATGTGTCAACGTAACCATTTTCAGCGACCCAATAGACAAATATATTTTGCCTCTTACAGAACTCTTGCAAGAGACTCATCCTGCCTCGGTATTCTTTTGTGTCAGGGAAGGCCAAGCCAACGCCATTGGAGTTTTCTAAATCTTCAGTTTCATTGAGTGAAGTTAACATGGCCGATGCCACGTTTGTCCAAGAACGACTGTGTTGGTCGCCCGTTGTAGCTTCGCCCTTGCATTCGATGACTAATCGTTTGCCTGATGTCGGATGTTTGCCCTCAACGTCATAACCTTGTCTTGTCCCAAGTCGCGCCTCTACATCTGAGTAGCCTTGAGTTTTCAGCCAAGCCTCCATCGCTCTTTTTACATCATCTTCGACAATTGGCATGTCTATTCCTTAATGTCTAACGTAATGTAGCCGAGCGCCTATCCTGGCATTCCCAAGCTAGACGACGAAATAAGCTGGGCGAGCGGGATTCTTCAAAACATCGAAAAGCAGTGTCACGCCGCTTGCAGCCTGCAACTGGAATGCATATACTGGATACAACAACAGTATTCATGATGCCCGCCAAACCCGTCTCCTATAGTCCCCAGTCGCCCCGCTTGCTGGATCAGCTGCGGGAGGTTCTGCGATACAAGCACTATAGCCTGCGCACCGAAGAAGCGTACCTGTACTGGGTGAAATTTTTTGTCCGGTGGCATGGCCGCAACGGCCAAGTTCGGCATCCGCGTGATTTGGGGCCATCAGAGGTTGCGCAGTTTTTGTCCATGCTCACCACGCAGCGCAACGTGTCCGTTTCCACCCACAACCAGGCGCTCAGCGCGCTGCTGTTTTTGTACCGCGAAGTGCTGGGCGTGCAATTGCCGTGGCTTAACGAGGTGCAGCGCCCCACTCGACCCAGGCGGATTCCGTCGGTTTTGACGGTGACTGAGGTAGCCGCCTTGCTAGGGACAATGACGGGGATTGAGCTGTTGCTCGCCAAGCTGTTGTACGGCACCGGGATGCGGCTCAATGAAGGGCTGCGCCTGCGCGTGAAGGATGTGGACTTTGACCGGCAAGTACTGGTGGTGCGTGAGGGCAAAGGCGGCAAAGACCGGGTGGTGATGCTGCCGCGCTCGCTTGATGCGGCATTGCGTTCGCAATTGGCACAGGCGCGGTCGGTGTGGGAGCATGACCGACAGCAGCAGCAACCCGGGGTAGAAGTGCCCGACGCATTGGCAAGCAAATACCCGGGCTTGGGCCAGCGTTGGGGCTGGTTTTGGATGTTTCCATCTCCCAAATTGTCGATTGATCCACGTTCGCGCATTGAGCGCCGACACCATCTATACGAGGAGCGCTTGCAACGCGCCATTAAGCTGGCATGTGCAGCGGCACAGATTCATAAGCCCGTATCCGTACACACCTTGCGCCACAGCTTTGCCACTCACTTGCTGCAAGCCGGCACCGACATCCGCACGGTGCAGGAGTTGCTGGGTCATTCCGACGTGTCCACCACCATGATTTACACCCATGTACTCAAGGTGACAGCGGGCGGCACGGCCAGCCCGTTGGACGCACTGGCGACGCTTTGACTTCCCCCTCAGCGCTGAATCGCCGTCAAAACCACCTTGCGGGTGATGCGGATGGCTTCTTGATGGGTCTCTGTGGTGGGGCGGCGGGCTGAGCCGACCAGGGTGAGTTGGCTCAGCAGTTGGGGCTTGACGATCTGGCGCGTGACAAAGGGGTGGGGTGATGCGAAGTTGCGCAGGGTGTAGGCGGGCAAGACGGCGTGGCCTAGGCCTTCTTTGACCAAATCGAGGATGGCGTTGAGGCCGTCAATTTCAAGCGTTATATCGGGCTTGCAACCAATGCGCATCATCTCGGTGTCGATCAGGATGCGAAAGGCGTTGGGGCGGCTGGGAACGATCAGGGGCAGGGCGGCTACCGCAGCCAATGTGATGCTTTTTTTGGGTGTGGCTGGCGTGCCCTTGGCCGAAATCAACACCAGCGCTTCTTCATGCAGCACGCTGATCTCCAGGTCGGGCGCGGGTGCGGGGTTGTAGAGCAGGGCGATGTCCATGCGCCCGGCGCGCAGGCCTTCGACCATGGGCACGGAGAAGCCCTCGGTCAGCGTGAGTTGGGCTTGCGGCAGGCTGGCGCGAAAGGCCTTGGTCAGCGGCACGGCGATCAGCTTGCTCAGGCTGGGGGGCAGGCCAATGGACACATGACCGGCCAGCGCACCGCGAACCGAACCCAGTTCTTCGCGGGCCAGTGCGACTTGGTGGAGGATGCCGCGCCCATGTTCCAGCAGCACTTGCCCGGCTTCGGTTAGCGACACGCCACGGCCATTGCGCAGCAAAAAGGTCTGGTGCAACTCCACCTCCAGTTGTCGCACGTGGCGGCTCAGTAAGGGCTGGGCCATGCCCAGCGCCGTGGCGGCACGGGTGAAGCTGCCCAGCTCGGCCACGCGCACAAACGACTCGATTTGTTTCAGATCCATGGGGTTGGCGTGTGGTGGAGGTTTTTGTTTGAATTGGTATAGCTCAAACTTAACTATAACAATTTTGAATATCAGCTAGTGGCCTATTTTTTGGCCCAAACGTCTCACTTGGGTTGACAATCGCAGCCTGAATCAAAACCCAATCCTGCCCACACCATGACCACCACCATCAAAGGCCTTTCGTCCATGGCAACGCGCCTGTTGCTTGATGACTTGGCGCAGGAATACCAGCGCAGTTCAGGGACATCTGTGGACATTGAGTCCGTGGGCGGGGTAGATGCCCTCAAGCGCGTGCAAGCAGGGGAGCCGTTTGACGCCGTTTTTCTCTCGGCTGACGCCATTGACAAGCTGATTGCCAGCGGCCAGGTGTTGCCTGGCAGCCGTGTGGACATGGTGCGCTCGGGCGTGGCCGTGGCGGTGCGCGAAGGGGCGCCGCATCCCGACATCTCTAGTGAGGCCGCAGTGCGCCAAACCGTGCTGGCTGCACGCAGCCTGAGCTACTCCACCGGCCCTAGCGGCGTTGCGCTGGCCCAGCTGTTTGAGCGCTGGGGCATTGCGGATCAGATCAAGGATCGCCTCGTCACCGCGCCGCCCGGCGTGCCTGTGGGATCGCTCGTGGCCAAGGGCGGGGTGGAACTGGGTTTTCAGCAACTGAGTGAACTCTTGCCGCTGGCGGGCATTACCGTGCTGGGGCCGCTGCCGCCCGCCATCCAAATCATGACTACGTTTTCCGGCGGCGTCTGCGCCACCAGCCAGCAGCCCGACGCCGTGCGTGCCATGCTGGCCGCCATGAGCGAGCCGCAAACGGAGTCCCTCAAGCGCCGTCACGGCATGGAGCCGGTTTGAATTTGACCGAAACCTGAACCCCTGAAATCCTGATCGAATCGCCTGACGAATTGGCCTGACAAATTATTGGAGAAATTTGCATGAAGAAACCCCCCATCATCATCGACTGCCACGGCCACTACACCACCGCCCCCCCGGCGTTGGAGGCTTGGCGCAACCAGCAAATCGCGGGTATCAAAGACCCGGCGCTCAAGCCCAAAGTGGCTGACTTGAAAATTAGCGATGACGAGTTGCGCGAGTCCATCGAAGCCAACCAACTGCGCTTGATGAAAGAGCGTGGCTCGGACCTCACCATCTTCAGCCCGCGCGCCAGCTTCATGGCCCACCACATCGGCGACTTGCAAACTTCGAGTACCTGGGCGGCGATCTGCAACGAGCTCTGCTTTCGCGTCGCGCAGCTGTTCCCCGACCACTTCATTCCGGCGGCGATGCTGCCGCAATCGCCCGGAGTCGACCCGGCCACCTGCATCCCCGAACTCGTGAAGTGCGTCGAACAGTACGGCAACGTCGGCATCAACCTGAACCCGGATCCGTCGGGCGGGCACTGGACGTCGCCGCCGCTGAGCGACCGCCACTGGTACCCGATCTACGAGAAGATGGTCGAGTACGACATCCCGGCGATGATCCATGTGAGCACCAGCTGCAACGCCTGCTTTCACACCACCGGTGCGCACTACCTCAACGCCGACACCACGGCCTTCATGCAGTGCCTGACCTCGGATTTGTTCAAGGACTTTCCGACCCTGCGCTTCATCATCCCGCACGGTGGCGGCGCGGTGCCCTACCACTGGGGGCGGTTTCGCGGCCTGGCGCAAGAGCTGAAAAAGCCGCTGCTCAAAGACCACCTGCTCAAAAACATCTTCTTCGACACCTGCGTTTACCACCAGCCCGGCATCGACCTGCTGACCCGAGTGATCCCGGTCGAGAACATCCTGTTTGCCAGCGAGATGATCGGTGCAGCGCGCGGCATCGACCCCGAAACCGGCCACTACTTTGACGACACCAAGCGCTACATCGAGGCCTCGACCCTCGTCGTCGGCGACGATCGCCACCTGATCTACGAGGGCAACGCGCGCCGGGTCTTCCCCCGGCTGGACGCTGCGCTCAAGGCCAAAGGACGCTGACCATGAGTTTGCCCACGAACTTGCCAACAAATTTGCCAACGAATTTGCCAATGAACCTGCCCATGAACCAACTCGGCGTCGTCAAACGCAACATCGTGCGCGCTGACCGCGCAGCGGTCGAAAAGCTGTCGCGTTTTGGCGTAGCCACCGTGCACGAGGCGATGGGCCGGGTCGGCCTGATGAAGCCGTACATACGGCCGATCTACACCGGCGCCCATGTCTGCGGCACGGCGGTGACGGTGCTGCTGCAGCCTGGCGACAACTGGATGATGCATGTGGCAGCCGAGCAGATCCAGACCGGCGATGTGGTGGTGGCGGCCTGCACCACTGACAACGCTGACGGCTTTTTTGGCGACCTGCTGGCCACCAGTTTCCGCGCCCAGGGCGCGCTGGGCCTGGTCATCGACGGCGGCGTGCGTGATGTGAAAGACCTGACCGAAATGGACTTCCCGGTGTTCAGCCGCGCGGTCCATGCCAAGGGCACGATTAAGGCCACGCTGGGCTCGGTCAACATCCCCGTTGTCTGTGCCGGCGCGGTGGTCAACCCCGGTGACGTGGTGATCGCCGACGCCGACGGCGTGGTGGTGGTGCCGGCCGCCATCGCCCAGCAGGTGGCCGATGCGGCCGAGGCGCGCGAAGCCTTCGAGGGCGAAAAGCGCGCCAAGCTGGCGGCCGGCGTGCTGGGCCTGGACATGTACAAGATGCGTGAGCCACTGGAGAAAGCCGGCTTGAAGTACATCGATTGAGGCTCGCGCGTGCGGCCGCTCAAAAAAGCAAGGATTGAACCTGTGACTTCAGCAACCGATTTTGTAAAAACCCCCGGCTGGATGGACTGGTACGCTGGCCCGGCCAGGCCGAAATTTCAGGTGCCGGCTGGCAGCGTGGACGCGCACTGCCACGTCTTTGGCCCCGGCCATCAGTTCCCGTTTGCGCCCGAGCGCAAGTACACGCCGTGCGACGCGTCCAAGGCGCAACTTTTTGCGCTGCGCGAGCACCTGGGTTTTGCCCGCAACGTGGTGGTGCAGGCTACCTGCCACGGCGCGGACAACCGGGCGATGGTGGACGCGTTGCAACACAGCGGTGGCCAGGCGCGCGGTGTGGCGACGGTCAATCGCAGCATCTCGGACGCCGAGCTGCAGGCCTTGCACGACGCCGGCGTGCGCGGCGTGCGCTTCAACTTCGTCAAGCGCCTGGTCGACTTCACGCCCAAGGACGAGCTGCTGGAGATCGCCCAGCGCATCCACCGGCTGGGCTGGCATGTGGTGATCTATTTCGAGGCGGTGGACCTGCCCGAGCTGTGGGACTTTTTCACCACCCTGCCCACCACGGTGGTGGTGGACCACATGGGCCGGCCGGATGTCAGCTTGGCCGTTGACGGGCCGCAATTTGCGCTGTTCGAGCGGTTCATGCGCGAGCATGAGAACGTCTGGAGCAAGGTCAGCTGCCCCGAGCGGCTGTCGGTGTCCGGCCCCAAGGCGCTGGACGGTGAGCAGAACGCCTACCGGGACGTGATTCCGTTTGCCCGGCGCATCGTCGAGCAGTTTCCGGATCGGGTGTTGTGGGGCACCGACTGGCCGCATCCCAACCTGAAAGACCATATGCCCGACGACGGCTTGCTGGTGGACTTCATCCCCCACATCGCGGCAACACCTGACCTGCAGCACAAGCTGCTGGTGGACAACCCGATGCGGCTGTACTGGCCTGAAGAGGCGAAAGGCTGAACATGGCACTCGACAAACCCTACCTGGACGTGCCCGGCACGACCATTTTTGATGCCGAGCAATCGCGCAAGGGCTACCACCTGAACCAGTTCTGCATGTCGCTGATGAAGGCGGCCAACCGCGAGCGCTTCAAGTCCGACGAGCGGGCTTACCTGGATGAGTGGCCGATGACCGAAGAGCAGAAGCAGGGCGTGTTGACCCGCGACCTGAACCGCTGCATCGCTGCCGGCGGCAACATCTACTTCCTGGCCAAGATTGGCGCCACCGACGGCAAGAGCTTCCAGTACATGGCCGCCAGCATGACCGGCATGACGCAGGACGCCTACGCCGAGATGATGCTGGCCGGTGGCCGGTCGATCGAGGGCAATCGCCGGGTGGGCGAGCAGCAACTGGAGCAAAAATAATGGCCCGCATCAGCGCCAGCGTCTACACCTCCCACGTGCCCGCCATAGGCGCCGCACTCGACCTGGGCAAGAACAACGAGCCCTACTGGCAGCCGGTCTTCAAGGGCTATGAATATTCCAAGCAGTGGCTGTTGGACAACCCACCCGATGTGATCTTTCTGGTCTACAACGACCACGCCACTGCCTTCAGCCTGGAGATGATCCCGACCTTTGCGATCGGCAC
>JAYTRR010000026.1:0-7129 GCA_043746005.1 Burkholderiales bacterium | reverse complement strand
TTTGCTCCAGCTGCTTGACGCGGTGGCTCACGGCGCTGGGTGTGACGCACAGTTCCTCTGAGGCCTGTGTCACACTGCGCAGGCGGGCCAGAGCCTCAAAGGTCAACAGGCACTGGATGGGAGGAATACGGGCAGCAGTCATGGGCTCACTATAATCGGCCGCCCTTTCAATCTCTTCACAATCAACCGGGAAATGCCTTGTCTGACACCCTAGCGGTACTGCCGCAGTACCTAATTCCCAAACAGGCATTGACGGCTTTTGCCGGCAAAGTGGCCGGCGCCCGTGGGGGCCGCTGGACCACGGCGCTGATCAAATGGTTTGTGCAGCGCTACCAGGTCAACATGGCCGAAGCGGCAAATCCGGACATTGCCAGCTACGCCACATTCAATGCGTTTTTTACCCGGCCGTTGAAAGAGGGAGCACGGCCACTGGCGCCAGCCGACTTCATTTGCCCGGTGGATGGGGCCATCAGCCAGTTTGGCCGCATCGAGCGCGACCAGATTTTTCAGGCCAAAGGCCACCATTACTCCACCACGGCACTGGTGGGTGGCGATGCCGCGCTGGCGGCGCAGTTTCAGGATGGCCACTTTGCCACCCTGTACCTGAGCCCCAAGGACTACCACCGTATTCACATGCCTTGCGACGGTCGTTTGACGCGCATGATTTACGTACCCGGCGACCTGTTCTCGGTGAACCCGACCACGGCGCGTGGTGTGCCGGGCTTGTTTGCCCGCAACGAGCGTGTGGTGTGCGTATTCGAGTCAGCCCACGGACCCTTTGTGCTGACGCTGGTGGGTGCCACCATTGTCGGCAGCATGGCGACGGTGTGGCACGGCGTCGTGAACCCGCCGCGTCCGGGGAAAATCTGGGAAAAGACCTACAGCGCCGACGCCGTGAACTTGCGCCAGGGTGAAGAGATGGGCCGGTTTTTACTCGGCTCTACCGTGGTCATGTTGTTCCCCAAGGGGCCAATGGCATTCAACGCCGCTTGGGCGGAGGCCCGGCCCATCCGGCTGGGTGAGCAGATGGCAAACAGCAACGGATTGACTACTTGAAAATAACCGTCTTGTGGCCGTTAAGCAGCACTCGGTGCTCGCTGTGCCACTTGACGGCGCGGGCCAGTACCTGGCTTTCGGTGTCGCGGCCCTGGGTTGTCAGGTTCTCTACGGTTTTGCTGTGGTCAACCCGTGCTACATCCTGCTCAATGATCGGGCCTTCGTCCAGGTCAGCCGTCACGTAGTGGGCGGTGGCCCCAATCAGTTTCACGCCCCGGTCATGTGCCTGGTAGTAGGGCTTGGCACCCTTGAAGCTGGGCAGGAATGAGTGGTGGATATTGATGGCCTTGCCGGCCAGTTTGCGGCAGAAGTTGTCGCTCAGAATTTGCATGTAGCGCGCCAGAACTACCAGTTCCGCGCCTTCGGATTCGATGATTTCAAATTGCCGTGCTTCCGCTTGTTCCTTGGCATCTTTGCTGACCGGAATATGGTGGAACGGCACGTTGTAGCTGGCGGCCAGCTGGTTGAACTCGCGGTGGTTGGAGATGATGGCACGTATGTCGACCGGCAGCAGCCCGCTCTTCCAGCGGAACAGCAGGTCGTTGAGGCAATGCCCTTCCTTGCTCACCATCAACACGGTGCGCATGGGTTGCGCGGTGGCGTGCAGGCTCCACTGCATGGAGAACGGCTTGGCAAAAAAACCGAGTTGGGCGCGCAGGTCCTCATGGGTTAGCCGCACGCAGGTGAACTGCACGCGCATAAAAAACAGACCCGTAGCGGGGTCGTTGTACTGCGCAGCTTCTTCAATATTGCCGTTTCGCTCCAGCAGGAAGCCGGATACGGCGTGAACCAGCCCGAGGCGGTCAGGGCACGAAAGGGTGAGAACGTAGGTCTTGCTCATGGTGCTCTAATTGTCGCAGCATGGGCGCGCCCGAACGCCGCCCTTTCATGGTGATAGTCCGCCGGACTCAGGTCATTGACGGGTCGGCCGCCATGTTGTCAAATTTCTTGAAATACTGGCGCGCCAACGCGACCAACTGACCATCCGTCGGGTGGTCGGTGGTGACCGAGTCCACAATGCAGGCCGCAACAGCAGTCTGGTGGCTGGTGCACCAGTCACGAAACTGGTTACGCGCCAAGCCGGGGCCGGTGAGGAGAACTTCGCGGGTGCCGACCAGCGCCTTGGCTACTTCCGCGAAGAACGGTGCGCTGTCTTCGGCCTTGCCCTGGTGTTTGTGGTGGCTGCGGGACTTGATGCGCTGGGCTTCCATGTGTTCGCGGTCAAACATCACCACATGGGCTTCGGAATGGTCCATCCAGACGACAGCGTGAAAAGTACGCATTGCAGGTCTTTTAAAAAGGTTGGAAATTAAAAGGACGGGTCAGACGGCACTGTGCTGCTCAACCTTCTCCTGGCAGGGGATGCAGCGGGGTGCCTCGGGCGTGGCATGAAGGCGTGCGGCAGGGATATGTACGCCGCAATCGGTGCAATCTCCGTAAGTGCCTGCTTCAATGCGGGCCAGCGCGGCGTCAATGGCACCCAACTCCGCCGTTTCGCGCTCGCCCAGCGCGAATTCCAGTTCACGCTCGGTTGCCAGCTGGGCGCTGGAGTCTTCCGGTCGCCCAAAATGCTCTGCGGCCACGTCTGCGCGACTGACCACTCCGCCGCGCTGCTCGGCCATCTGTGAGAGCAATGCTGCGCGCAAATCCAGCAGTTGATGTTGGTAGGGTGCGGCTTGCTGTTGGTTCATGGGGACGACTCCTTGTTGTTTCTGAAGTCATCATGCGCGTGGGGAGCGTCCCTGTCTTTGACGAAAGTCAAGACAGGGACATCAAGCGGCCGCAAGTCGGCGGGAGTCTTAGTGGACCAACACCGGGTTTTGCGCCAGTTCGGCGTATTGCTCAAGGGTGTCTTCAACCTCTTCCTGGGTGGGGGTGTTGACCTGCCAAGCCATGATGTGCTGCTGAAACAATTCGGCCCACGAGCCATCCAGGTACACCTCTTTGCCCGAGCGCTTGTCCACGATTTCGAAGCCATGGCGTGCCATCAAAGGCACGCCACCGGGGTACTGCACGGTCTTGTGCGCGCCCACCGCCGTTTTACCGTCCACCTCGGCGTTGGCGAGCATGTGGGTCACGGAATAAGTTTCTGAGTCGTAGAGCGTGTGCATGGTGATGAATGATAGGGCTTGTAGAACACTTGGTTGCGGCCGGCGTTAATTCAAGGGATGAACTAGGGTTTCTGGGTGGCACTCCACTGCTGCTCGACAAAATCGCCATTGCCCTGGGTCAGCCGGATGCGCACCGGCAGGTAGCCCACATCCGGGGCCAGCCAGACTTCTACCCTGGGGTCGAACTCGCCAGTGGCGGGGCGCGACAGCTTGAGTGCCTTGATTTCTCCGCCAGGCAAGGCCAGGTTCTCCAGTTCGCCGACAAGAAAAACCCACGATTCGGACGACCGGGGCCCAATGGCCTGAAAAGGCAGTTTCGTGTCTTTCGGGAAGCTTCCCGGCGCACCGCCCAGCATCGACGCCAGCTGCATGAAAACGCTCAAGTGATCCTGCGCGCCGGGCAACAAGGGTACGTCTGGCGTGTTGGCGCTGAAGACCACTTTGTTTTGGGTGCGCTCAAAGTGGGCAGCCACTTCGCTGCGAACCTTGTCGCCGAAGCGGATCGGCTCCAGTCCACGGGGTGTGAGCTGGCCCGTGCTGGTTTGCACCCGCGACCCCAGCAGGAAGTGGCTGATCTCCATCCGGGCGTCGTAGGTTTTGCCATCCTGCCGCCACAGCAACTCACCGTAGGCAAAGTAGGGGAAGCCCTTGACCTCCCCCTTGATGTCGTACTTCAGGCGTGCCGACGCCGGAAAGGCGTAGTTGTGCGTTGCTTGTGTCGCAGGTGGCTTGGGTGTTGGGTCGGGCTCGGCAAGCGCGTCCGCGGCGGTCGGCGTGGCCGCCGCCAGCACCACGGGCTCCGGATTATTTGCTATGGTTTCAATAGCTGTCTGCGCAACATTGTCCGGAGCCAGAGGCCTATTGGATTCAGAAGTCGCCTCCAGTGGCGAGGCCAGAGGACGCAGCGGCAATGCCTTGGCAACCACCCGTGGCCGCGTGGCCGGGGCTAGCTTTGTCCGGGGGGTGATCTCCTCGACTGCAGGCGCTGGCACGCTGATCGTGCGGGTGATGAAGGGCCGGGCGGCTGCCGAATCCGGGCTCTCAAACGCGGCTACGGCCAGCGGCGCTCCGTGCAGGAGTGCCCAGTGCGCCAGCAACACGGCGGCCGTCAGCAGGGTCAGCATCCGCAAGGGGTGGCGGTGTGTCCTGGGCGGCAGAGGTGTGGTTGGTGTGGGGGGCTGGAGTGGCATTGGCTGTGGGAGTCAATCCCGGTGCAACAGTTCCAGTTTAAATCAGAGCGACAATTCCGCCATGAAACTCGCAACTTACAAAGACGGCTCCCGCGACGGCCAGCTGGTCGTCGTCTCCCGCGACCTGAGTCAGGCCCATTACGCCTCGAATATTGCAAACCGCCTGCAGCAGGTGCTAGACGACTGGAACTACCTGTCGCCCCAGTTGCAGGATCTGTACGACACCCTGAACAATGGGCGCGCCCGCCACGCCTTTGTGTTCGATCCGCAGCAATGCATGGCGCCGCTGCCGCGCGCCTACCAGTGGGTCGACGGTTCGGCCTACCTCAACCACGTGGAACTGGTGCGCCAGGCCCGGGGTGCCGAGGTGCCCGAGAGTTTTTATACCGACCCGCTGATGTACCAGGGCGGCAGCGATGACCTGCTTGGACCCTGCGATCCGGTGGTGTGCGCCAGCGTGGACTTCTGCATTGACTTCGAGGCCGAAGTGGCCGTCGTAACCGGTGACATTCCCATGGGCTGCCCTGCCGACCGTGCCCTGGACGGCATTCGCCTGATCATGCTGGCCAACGACGTGAGCCTGCGCAAGCTGATTCCTGCTGAATTGGCCAAAGGCTTTGGGTTCGTCCAGAGCAAACCCGCCACCGCTTTCAGTCCGGTGGCGGTCACCCCGGATGAACTGGGGGACGCCTGGGTCAAAGGGCGTGTACACCTGCCGCTGCAAAGCACCTGGAATGGCCGCAAGGTGGGCCTGTGCGATGCCGGGCCGGACATGACGTTTCACTTTGGCCAACTGATCGCGCACCTGTGCAAAACGCGCAATGTGCGGGCTGGCTCCATCATTGGTTCCGGCACGGTCAGCAACAAGGGGGTGACAAAAGGGTCTGGCGCCAAAACACGCACCGAGTGGCCCAAGGGCTACAGCTGCATCGCCGAGAAGCGGGCCATGGAGACTATCCAGGATGGCCAGCCCAGCACCGAATTCATGCAGTATGGCGACACCATCCGCATCGAGATGAAAGGCCCCGATGGTCACAGCATTTTTGGCGCGATTGAGCAGGAAGTGGTGCCCGGCACCTCCAGGAAAGCCTAGCCGCGCGTCAGTTGCAGCGCAAAGGTCTTGACGCCGCGCAGCATCATTTCAATAGATACCGACACCAGCACCAGCCCCATCAGCCGCTCAACCGCGGTGACCAGGCGGGTGCCGATGATGCGCTGAATGCGCTCGGCTGACACCAGCACCACGGCGCTAATCAGCATGGTGACGCACAGCGCGCCGATCCACTCCATGCGGCGCTCGGGCTGCTGGGACACCAGCAGCAACACTGTAGCCAGCGCGGACGGCCCGGCAATGGCTGGCACCGCCAGGGGCACGATCAAGGGCTCTTCCCATGTTTCGGTTTCGACGGTTTGCGGCGGCGGAAACACCATGCGCAACGCGATCAGAAACAGGATGACCCCCCCGCCGATCTGCAGGGCCAGCTCGCTCAGGTTCATCACCCGCAAAAAGCTCTCCCCCACAAACATGAAAGTCAGGAGCAGGAAGAAGGCAATCAGGATTTCGCGCAGGATGACCCGTGGCCGCCGCTCGGGCGCCACATGCTTCAGTGCATTGGCAAAAATCGGAATATTGCCCACCGGGTCGGTAATCAGGATCAGCAAAATGGTGGCCGACAGGAAGGTGTAATTCATCATGGTCGTAGTGGGGGTGGGCAGGGTCTGGCGCCGTTCAGGCCGCCTCAGGCTGCGTAAATCGTGTTCAGCGACCGGAATCCCTTGATCTCGATCGGATTACCCGACGGGTCGCAAAAAAACAGGGTCCATTGCTCACCTGGCTGCCCCTCAAAGCGCAGCTGGGGTTTGAGAATGAAAGCGATACCAGCTGCCTCCAGCCGCGCCGCCAGCGCCTCCCAGTCGGGCAGCGTCAGCACCAGGCCAAAGTGGGGCATGGGCACAAGGTGATCGCCGACATGGCCGGTGTTCTCCGTCTTGAATGGAGTACCCAGATGCAGCGAGATCTGGTGGCCGAAAAAGTCGAAATCGACCCAGGTTCCGGTGCTGCGGCCCTCGGTGCAGCCCAAGATGCCGCCGTAAAAACGGCGTGCAGCATCCAGGTCGGTTACGTTAAAAGCGAAGTGAAACAGGCTTTGCATGGGCCAATGCTAACTGCATCGCGGATAATGCGGCCATGCGAACCCTGCGCCATTTCACATTCCTGTCCCGCCTCGTGCTGGCGTGGTTTGTGCTGTCGCTGGGCGTTGCCGTGGCCTCGCCCATCGTCAAACCCCAGGATATTTTTCTGGTTTGCTCGGGATCGGGTGCCATGAAGGTGCTCGTCAAGGCCGATGACGGCAGCACCAGCGAGTTGGGCAGCAAGACCATGGACTGCCCGCTGTGCGGGCCCATGGCTGCACCGCCGCCGCCCGCATCCAACACGGTGGTTGCGCCCTACCTTCCCCTCTCTTATGCCTTGCAAGGCATTCCCAGCGCGCACATTGCTGCGCGCACCGCTGCGCCCTTGCCGGCGCGCGGGCCTCCTGCATTTTCCTGATCTTCCGTCGTTTTTGATTCTGTTGCGTTTGTCGCCCGTTTTACGGGGGGCCGGTAGCCGAATCTGTCGTTGCTTTTCAGGAAAATCATGAAGCACATTTTTGCTATTCAATTCATAGCTGCTTGCGCAGTATCCATAGGGGCTGGAACCTCTTTTTCTCACATAGTTTTACAGGATGGGGCCGCTGCGGCGGGCGCCAGCTACCGCGCCACCTTGCGCGT
>JAYTRR010000025.1:0-2248 GCA_043746005.1 Burkholderiales bacterium | reverse complement strand
CTCGGAGACCTGCTGGGGCTCGTCGCGGGCATGTTATGGGTACTGACCACGGTCATCATTCGCAGCAGCACGTTATCGCGCACGTCCCCGGAAAAGCTGCTTTTTTACCAGGTAGCCTTGAGCGCGGTGGCGTTGCCACTGATTTCACTGGCGATGGGCGAGCGCTGGCTTTGGACCTTCAGTGCCTTTGCCACTACCTCACTGGTGCTGCAAATGGCCGTCAGCGCATTTGCCAGTTATCTGGTGTGGATGTGGGTTCTGGGGCGCTATCCCGCCACCAAGGTCAGTGCATTTGCATTTCTGACACCGGTCTTTTCGCTGGTGTTCGGTTCCTTGTGGCTGGGTGAGGCCGTCACGCCGGCGTTGCTGGCGGCCTTGGCGTTGGTAGCCGTGGGCATTGTGCTGGTAAACCGCCGCGCCGGGTCGCTATCAAAAAAATAGCTTCCTGCGCAGGTTCTACGGGGGCTAGAGGCCTAAATCGCTTATAGATCTCGCTAGGGTGCGTTGTCCATGCTGTTGCGCATGGCAATTTGGGCCACGGCGTCCAGCGCCCCATCCACCACGGGCTGGCCCGAAATGATGCGCAAGCTCCCTGCTGCGACCCACTTGTCGAGGGAGCGCCGCGTCATGGATTGGCTGGCCCCCAAAACACTGGTGAACAAAAATAGCGTGCCATGGGGGCTGGCCCAAATGAGCTGGGTGCGAACCCACTGGTCATTGGCAAACAGCTCCACCCATGAGCCCAGCGGCAGGTTGACCGCACCGGGTTGGGTAACCAGACCCGTAACGGCATCCGCTGTCGTGACTGCAGGCGACGCGTCTGCCCCCGGTGCGTCGGGCAACTCGATGAAATTGGAAGCTTTGACTTCTTCCGGGGCAACCCAGGGGTCTCCGGACTCCAGCCGGCGCGCGCGCGGGCTTGCAGCGGGGCCCAGCACAGGCGCCATCGAAACCTCTGCAGGCTTTTGCGCAGACCGGAACGCCATCTGGTGGAAACCCATCAGCGCTTCAAGGAAGACGCTGGTCTTCACCGGCGGGTATTGGATGGTTTCCAGGCCGTCGCGCAAGGTACCCAAGAGAAGCGGAACAAGCCGCGTCAGCTTGGCAATGTTTTTGCGCGTGAGCTCGGGGTGGGTGCTCCACAACAGGGCAGAAATCAACGCCTGGTATTTATCCGCCGCACTGGAGCCAGCCCCTCCTGCAATGCGCGCCTGCGCCACGACCTGTGCCCACGGTCCGCACAGAAAATCAATCACCACCGGTGGCACGCGCGCGGCATCCGGATGGGAATCGATTTCCCGGGCAATTTTCTCGGCCAGAATGTTGCGCTGCTCGGCATGCTGCAAGGCTTTGACAGCGGCTTCCCGGTCGCGCGCCTTGACCGTTTCGGCCCGACTCCATCCCGCCCGCAGACGCCCCAGGACCTGATCAAACGGCTCAGAATTCTCAAGCGTTGCGCTGGCCAAAACCGCCAAAGCGTCTTCGAGTTCACGGACAAAATCCGGAAAACCGCGGGCCTGCACAGAACCATAGGCCAGGCTGCGGTGGGTGATTTCCTGCAACAGCGCGCGCGCCGGGTGTTGCTTGTCCGAGAAAAACCGGGGGTCAACCAGCGACAGACGCAGCAGCGCGGGCTCCAGGTTCCGGATCAAACGCTGCACCGGTTCCAGCAAACGCGGGTCCATCGCCATGTTGTCCACCATGAGCTCCACCACTTCAAGACTCAAGGCCTGAGCCACTCCGCCGGCACTGCGCCGCAGGGACTGCCGCACGGCCTCGATTGACGCGTCGCCCGCGACGGCTTCGCCCGGCGCCGTGCGCCTGCGTTTCTCCAGGCGTTGTACCACCTGGTCCACCTGATTCATTTCGGCCAGGGCTTCAAACGCTGCCGGCACCGTGGCGGCAAAATCAGAGACGGGCACCCCGGCGGCCACCGATCCACCTTCGAATTCGCGTGAAAACTGGCGGGCGAAGGACTCCAAGTGGCTGCCGCGTGAGGCGTCCTGACCCAACTCGCCAGCCAGAAGGCTGCGCAATTTGTCGAGCGTAAAAAAAGCGCCCTGGCCTGCGCCATCGGCAACAAGGGGGCGGGAGGGCCGGCTCGACACGAAGGGCTGCGAAGTGTGCGTATCGCCTTGCAACGCGCGTACACCGGCACTGCTCGGCGTTTGCAGCACCGCATACCCGGCCGCGGCGACACCCTCACCGCTCAATCGGGCTGAAAAATGGAGATAGAGATCCCGCAGCT
>JAYTRR010000024.1:0-7143 GCA_043746005.1 Burkholderiales bacterium | reverse complement strand
CTCGGCAAGCCGGACGAATGGCGGACCAACCACCAGCATCGAACAGATCAATGGTGACGCGAACTGCCGGGTAGCTCAGCCCCGTCATGGCCACGATTTGCATGATCTTGATTGCCTTCTTGTGCAACCGCACGACTTGCTTGCGCCGCTCGTGAAGTTGTTCCAGCGTTTGTTTTTTTGCGTTCTCTTTTTCCATGAACTTCTGATCCGGAAAACCATAGAAAGCTCATACTTTATTGGGCCTTATCTATAGAACCCAACCCATCCACCTCCGCCGGTAACGTTACGACTGGAAGGCACCTGCCATCACATTGATGCTCAACGCAAGTACCAGCATGTTGAAGGCAAAGGCCGTCAAGCTGTGCAGCAGGGTGAGCCGGCGCATGTGCCGGGAGGTGACCACCACGTCTGACACCTGCGAGGTCATGCCCACGACATGGGCGTAGTACAAGAAATCAAAATAATCCGGCGGCAGTCTGCCGGGAAACACCAGGCCGGCCTCGTCGGGACGTCCGCGTAGCTCGGACTGGTAATAGCGATGCGCATACCGGAAGGCAAAAATGGTCTGCATGAGCAACCAGGATGTAGCCAAGGCCAGCATGGAAAGCGCCAGATGCGCCAGCCTTTGCGCGGTAGACAGGTCCTTGATGTGCTGCAGCATCAGCGCAATGGCCCCGGCACAGGCAAACACGGAGAGAAGCAGCAAAGTGAAGAGCAAAAGCCCCGGCTGGTCTTGGGCCTGGGCCCGCTCCCGGGTTTGGGCGGCATCAAATTCCACGGCTAGCCACCAAGCCAGAAGCAGAAAAGTCAGTGCACCGGCGCACCACGCCAGCAACGCCTGGGTCTGCGCTGTGAGGGGCAGCGGGATCAGGCCTACCGCCACGCCAACGACCACGCCATACACCACCCGCTGGTGTCCCGTCGTTTCCGAGAAGTGCTGGCGCATGCGGGCTACTGCCGTATAACGTCTGCACCAGCCGGTGGCTTGAACTGAAAGCTGGAAGCCTCCAGCGGCGCATTGGCCTGAAACGCATGGAAGCGCAGGCTGGAGGTCTGGCCAAAACTGTCCAGAATATCCAGCATGGCCAGCTCGGTACCCCGAAAGCCAATGCGCACACTTTGCAGGGAACTGTCTTTGGCTTTGGGCGTAGCCAGCACCCACTCCAGGCCTTCCCGCGGCGCCTCGGACACCAGCGCAAAGTCCGCCTGCAGGGCCCGCAAATCAGGCGCCGAGGCGATCAACGCAGCCGGCGTGGAGCCCAGCACTTGGGCCTGCTTGCGGGCGGTAACCTGGTTCAGGTCCACGTCATACAGCCACAGCGTCTGGCCATCAGCAAGAATGATCTGCTCAAAGGGTTTCTTGTAAACAAACTTGAACCGGCCGGGGCGAGAGAATTCAAACGTTCCGCTCGATGTTTTGGCACGGGCCGCCTGCCCTTCTTTGGCGGGCGCGGTCACCACCTGGATGAATTCGGTACGGGCGGTTTTCACCGTCTTGATGAAGCTCTCCAGGCTTTCCAGCCCTGCAGCCCCCGCCGATATTGTGCAAGCAGCTGTTAAAAACGTAGCAGTAAAATATTTTTTCACACCATCTTTCGTCATTCGGCGCGCGCAGGCACCAGGATTTCGCGCTGACCGCTGGTGCTCATGGAACTGACCAGGCCGGCCTTTTCCATGTCTTCCACCAGCCGGGCTGCGCGGTTGTAACCAATTTTCAGGTGGCGCTGCACCAGCGAAATGCTGGCCTTGCGGTTCTTGAGCACAACTTCCACAGCCTGGTCGTACATCGGGTCTTTCTCCCCCCCGCCGTTGCTGCCGTCTGTGCCGGGTTCGCCCTCGCCATCCACGGTGCCGCCTTCCAGCACACCCTCGATGTAATTGGGCTCACCCTGCGACTTCAGATAATTTACAACGCGGTGAACCTCCTCGTCGCTGACAAAGGCGCCGTGCACGCGGATCGGCAAGCCGGTGCCGCTGGGCATGTACAGCATGTCGCCCATGCCCAGAAGGGCCTCAGCTCCCATCTGGTCGAGGATGGTGCGGCTGTCGATCTTGCTGCTCACCTGGAAGGCAATGCGGGTAGGAATATTGGCCTTGATCAGGCCGGTGATCACGTCCACACTGGGGCGCTGCGTGGCCAGAATCAAATGGATACCCGCAGCACGGGCCTTTTGCGCCAGGCGGGCAATCAGCTCCTCAATCTTCTTGCCCACCACCATCATCAGGTCAGCCAGCTCGTCAATCACCACCACGATGTGCGGCAGGCGGTCCAGCGGCTCGGGGGCCTCGGGGGTCAGACTGAACGGGTTGTAGATGAACTCCCCGCGCCCGGTGGCATCGTCAATCTTGGTGTTGTAGCCCGCCAAATTGCGCACCCCCATTTTGCTCAGCAGCTTGTAGCGCCGCTCCATTTCGGCCACGCACCAGGTGAGGCCGTGGGCGGCCTGGCGCATATCGGTGACCACTGGGGCCAGCAGATGCGGAATGCCTTCGTAGACCGACATTTCCAGCATCTTTGGGTCGATCATCAGCAGGCGCACATCGCGTGCCTCGGCCTTGTATAGCAGGCTCAAAATCATGGCGTTGATACCCACCGATTTGCCTGAACCGGTAGTACCCGCCACCAACACATGGGGCATTTTGGCCAGATCGGCCACGATGGGGTTGCCGATGATGTCCTTGCCAAGGCCCATGGTGAGCATGGATTTGGCTTCGTTGTAAACCTGCGAGCCCAGAATCTCCGACAGCTTGATGGACTGGCGCTTGGCATTGGGCAACTCCAGCGCCATGAAATTCTTGCCGGGAATGGTTTCCACCACGCGAATGGACACCAGGCTGAGCGAGCGAGCCAGATCCTTGGCCAGGCCGACAATTTGTGAGCCTTTGACGCCCGTAGCGGGCTCAATTTCATAACGGGTGATGACCGGGCCGGGTTGCGCCAGTACCACCCGCACGTCCACACCGAAGTCTTTGAGTTTTTTCTCAATCATGCGACTGGTCATTTCCAGCGTCTCAGGGGCTACGGTTTCCTGTCGCAGTTGAGCGCCGTCGAGCAACGCCACCTGCGGCAGTTTGCTGTCCGGCATTTCGGAAAACAGCGGCTTTTGCCGCTCCTTAGCGACCCGCACGCTGGGTGGCAACTCCACCATCACCGGCTCGATTACCACCGGTTTCAGATGGTGTATTTCGATTTCCTCGCGCTCCTCCAGCAGGATTTCCTCGCGCTCGCGCACCGCCAGTTGACCCATCTCGCGGTCTTGCGCCTGCTCCATTTTTTCCCGGCGGGATTGCACTTTGGCGTCGATCCACGAACCAATACGCTCGGCCACGTGCATCCATGAAAAGCCAAACACCAACGCCGCCCCGATAACACCCAGCGCGATGGATACCAGACCGGACCCGGAAAAGCCCAGCCACTTCACGCTCAAGGGGCCGAATAGGTAACCCAGTGCGCCACCGGCATGGCCGGGCAAATGCGATTCCAAGCTGTAGAGGCGGGACCATTCCAGCGTGGTGCTGGCATACAGCAGCAAGGCCAGGCCAACCCAAAAAACAAACCGGCGTGACTGGAAATGCGGGTTCACGTCGCTGCGCAACCGGTTCGCCAGCACGGTCAGCCACAGGCGCGCACCAATGGTAAAGCACCACCAGGCCGAAAAACCCATGAAGAAATAGCTGGCATCGGCGATCCATGCACCCAGGCGCCCCACCCGGTTGAGCACGGGCAACCCTGCACCCGAAGTGGACCAGGCGGCGTCCTGTGGCGAATAGGTCAGCAACGCGACCAGCCACAGTACCAGCAGCACAAAACCGACAATCAGGGTGATTTCATTGGCAAACCGGCCCCTGCCGGTGGGCTCTGGCGCGGGCTTGGCCGCAGAAGAAGAACGAAGCGTGTGCAGGGAATAGGTCATGTAAAAAGATTAACGGGGCTTGGTGCGGCGCTCGTGAACGCAAATCATCCCACTGTCCAGGGTCTCGATAAAACCATTTTCTTCAAAGTCTTTCATCACGCGGCTGACCATTTCACGGGACGCACCCACCATCTTGGCCAGATCCTGGCGGGATATTTTGTCGCGAATCAGGTGCTCACCATTCTCCCCCGGCACTGCGTTCTCCAGCAAGACAGTGGCCACCCGCCCATAAACGCCCATCAACGCAAGAGACCCGATTTTCTGGTCTGCGCCGCGCAAGCGCTGCACCAGGCCACGCATGATGGCGTAGGCCATAGTCATGTTTTCACCCAGACAACGTGAAAACACCTCGCGCCCGAGCACCAGAACATCGGTCTGCACCTCTGCCGTGACGGTGGCAGAATGCGCCTCGTTGTCGATCAGGCTCATCTCTCCTATGTAGTCACCCGAGCGCAGGGTGGCCAGAATGACCTCGCGCCCCTTGCTATCGGTAATCAGAACGCGGGTTCGCCCCGACAAAATAATGTACAAGGCGTCAGAAATATCACCCTGCGCAACAAGGGATTCGCCCCGCTTGAAGCGTTGCTTGGTGACTGCGTTCGCGAGCGTTTCCGCCTGCACTGGCGTCAACATCGCAAAAAGCGATACCCTTTGGATCAAATCCAGGTTACTTAGCATTGACATTCAATCGTTCCCGGAAATAGCGGAGCGGTGTTTCTTACAATCTAGCCTTAAGCACGTGTGCGAATCAATGGATCGCGATGGACCGTCCCCATTGAAATGGTCTGTACTGCACCGAAATGTACACGGCCCTGCTTCCGTTTTACGCAAATAAAGGTTACACAATGTCCCAAAGCAAGCACGCCAAGGTCCTGATTCTGGGCTCTGGCCCCGCCGGATACACCGCTGCCGTTTACGCTGCACGCGCCAACCTCAATCCGGTTCTGGTCACGGGAATCGCACAGGGTGGACAACTTATGACAACCACCGAGGTCGACAACTGGCCCGCCGATGTGCACGGCGTGCAAGGGCCAGAATTGATGCAGCGCTTTCTGGAGCACGCCGAGCGATTCAAAACCGAAATCCTGTTTGACCACATCAGCGCAGTTGACCTGAGCAAGCGCCCCTTCACCCTCAAGGGCGACAGCGAATACACCTGTGATTCGCTGATCATTGCCACCGGGGCGTCTGCCAAGTACCTGGGCCTGCCGTCCGAGACGGCCTTCATGGGCCGGGGGGTTTCAGGCTGCGCCACCTGCGATGGCTTTTTCTACCGCGATCAGATCTGCTGCGTCGTAGGCGGGGGCAACACCGCCGTCGAAGAGGCCCTCTACCTGTCCAACATTGCCAGCAAGGTGTACCTGGTTCACCGCCGCGACAAATTCAAGGCAGAACCCATCCTGATCGACAAATTGATGGAGAAAGTCGCTGCAGGCAAGATTGAACTGAAAACCTTTCGTACGCTGGATGAGGTGCTGGGCGACGCGTCGGGCGTTACCGGTATCCGCGTCAAGAGCGTCAAAGACGGCTCGACTGAGGACATCACACTGGCGGGCTGCTTTATTGCCATTGGCCACGCGCCCAACACGGAAATTTTTCAGGGGCAACTGGAAATGGCGGGCGGCTACATCGTCACTCAGGGCGGGCTCAAAGGCTTTGCCACGCAAACCTCGGTACCCGGCGTATTCGCTGCCGGTGATGTGCAGGACCACGTCTACCGCCAGGCCATCACCAGCGCAGGCACGGGATGCATGGCTGCGCTGGATGCGCAGCGCTTCCTTGAACAACAGGAATAGGGCGTAGCCCCAAGCCGGTTTCGGGTAACTTCCGCGAACCCGCTATAATTCAAGGCTTTGCTGAAATTGACTCGCAAGAGTTGGGAGCAGCAACAAAAAACCGCCATTCAATTGGCGGGGGGTTACCGCCACTCTATTCATTGGCGAGGTGAGGCCAGAGCGAGATCAGGCTCTTCTGTGAATAACAGGCAAACCTGATCGCCAGCAACGGCCGTTTAAAAGTATCGGAGTGTCCTCATGGCACGCGTATGTCAAGTCACGGGCAAAGGCCCGATGGTTGGGAACAATGTTTCCCACGCCAACAACAAAACCAAGCGCCGGTTCCTGCCGAACCTGCAATACCGCCGTTTCTGGGTCGAGACTGAAAACCGCTGGATCCGTTTGCGGATTTCCAACGCAGGTTTGCGTCTGATCGACAAAAAAGGCATTGATGTTGTGCTCGCAGATTTGCGCGCACGTGGCCAGGCATAAGGAGCAAAACCATGGCAACCAAAGGCGGACGCGAGAAAATCAAACTGGAATCCACAGCGGGTACCGGTCACTTTTACACCACCAGCAAGAACAAGAAGACAATGCCCGAGAAAATGCTGATCAAGAAATTTGATCCAAAAGCTCGCAAGCATGTGGACTACAAGGAAATGAAACTGAAGTAATTCAGTTTTCTAGCCACAAAAAAGCCCGCTTCACAGCGGGCTTTTTTGTGCGCGTTCAGCGCACGAAAACGAAAATCAAACCCGGGCTGCGCGCAACTTCAGAGAGAACTCACGCAATGCAGCAATGCCACTTTCTTCCGCACGGTGGCACCAAGCCTGCAAATCGGTCGTCAACTGTTCGCGGGATACCGTTGTGTTCAACCACATCTGGCGCAGCTCTTCACGCATCGTGACCATTTTGTCGAGCATAGGAGACGCTGCACGGGCCTTGGCGAGTTCGGATGCGGCAGAGGCAGGGACCTTCTCCACATCACGGTGCATCCAGTGTCTGGCCGCCTTGATCACGGCCGCATCAGCGCTACGTGCCTTCATGGCCCCCAACTCGTCGCGCGCAGCCTGACGCACACCTTTGGCGTACGTGGCCATAATTTCGTAGCGGTTGGCAATGAGTGCCTCTAGCGTCTTCTCATCAGCCACCGGACGAATATCGCCATAAGCGGCTTTGGGCGGCGTCTTCTTGACCTTGGCCAAACCGGCCATCTGCATCAGGCTGATATACATCCAGCCAATATCAAACTCGTAGGGCTTGACGGACAACTTGGCCGAAGTGGGATACGTGTGGTGATTGTTGTGCAGTTCTTCACCCGCAATCAGGATACCCCAAGGAGAAATGTTGGTGCTGGCATCCGGTGCTTCGAAGTTGCGATAACCCCAGAAGTGGGCTGCGCCATTGATGATGCCGGCCGCCATGATGGGCGTCCACGCCATTTGCACGGCCCA
>JAYTRR010000023.1:0-20740 GCA_043746005.1 Burkholderiales bacterium | reverse complement strand
AGCCACCCCAGGCGGTGACCTCACGGTCGGTGAACTTCAAATCGAACGGTGTGTCTGGGTTCATGCTCCTCCCAAATTGACTACTCTGACGTAAGGCGTTGATTCAATTGGGGATTTCTAATGGTATCCATTAGAAATCCACCCAGTCGGCTCAGGGCTGGGTGCCACTCATGATCCCACCGTCGGGGCTAACGGACAATCTCGGATGATTGATTGATACGGCTCATGTAAGCCAAGGATTTACGAACGCTACGCCTGTATCTACAAAGTCCGACACGTTGCGTGTCACCACCGTAAAACTGTGCTCAATCGCCGTAGCAGCGATCATTGCGTCACGCTCAGAGCGTGGATCCGGTACATGCAGTGAAGCGCAAACCGGTGCGGTGCTCTCGGTGAATGGCAGTATTCGGCCAGCGAACGCCACACGCACCCCCGCAAGCCAAGTACGCAGCGCACTACCCTGCGCAGGCATACGGCGCTCCAGCGCCTGTATGCCTATTTCCAACTCAAGGATGGTGATGGCGGACAGGAAAAGCTTGCTGCTAGGTTGCCCTGCGGCCCAGACCCTCACCTCGGCAGATTGATGAGGCTTGCCATGGCGAAGCTCGGAAATGACGTTGGTATCCAGAACGAACATTGAGAGCCCTCAGTCAAACGATACGTCACGAATCTGGAGATTGAGACGGGGTGGGTCGAAATCGATGTCGTCCCCACCAGGGATCCCATCCATGACGTCGAGGAGCGAGCTCTCGCTTTGACCAACGATGCGGTAATAGTCATCAATTTTTAGCAACGCAAATGCAGGACAGCCACGGTCGGTAATAAACACAGGTCCATCCACAGCCGCGCGCTTGGCAGCTGACACATCGCGAGTGAAGTCGCGGCTAGAAAACGTATGGATAGTCATGCCAACCTCGTAAAACGAACCAATGTTTGTATGTTATGACAAACATTCAGAATTGTCAATTTGACAATCTATTGGACCAATACAATGATCGAGTTCAAGCTCGGTGAGTTGATTGAAAAGCCAACTCCTTGAGGTGCGACGTGTTGATCTCGTCAGAAACCTCGTCACAAAGCAAAACGCCAACTCGAAAGTTGGCGTTTTCTTACGGGGAAAGCCCCGTATCTATTGGTTGCGCGAGAAGGATTTGAACCTCCGACCTTTGGGTTATGAGCCCAACGAGCTACCAGGCTGCTCCATCGCGCGGTAAGAGTTTAATTATACCTTAATTTGCCGTCTCTGCGGGCGCATCGGCTTCAGAAGTGACAGGGCGATCCACCAATTCAACCAAAGCCATAGGCGCATTGTCGCCCACGCGGAAACCCATTTTCAGAATGCGGGTGTAACCACCGGGACGTGCGTTGAAACGTGGGCCCAGGTCGTTGAACAACTTGATCACGCTGTCGCGGTCACGCAGGCGGTCAAAGGCCAAGCGGCGATTAGCGACGGTGGCTTCTTTGGCCAAAGTGATCATGGGCTCGACAACGCGACGCAGTTCTTTGGCTTTAGGCAGCGTGGTTTTGATGACTTCATGCTCGATCAGCGAGTTCATCATGTTGCGCAACATAGCTAAGCGGTGCGAGCTGGTGCGATTGAGTTTACGTAGTCCGTGTCCGTGGCGCATGGTGATTTCCTTAATTTATAAAACAAGCAGCCGTATCAGGTACTGCCCGTGGCGCTCAGCCCTTGATCCCACTTAGATTTGAGGCTGATGAAATTTAACGTTTTTCCAACGTGGCTGGTGGCCAGCTTTCGAGCTTCATGCCCAAAGTTAAACCACGGGAAGCCAAAACTTCCTTGATCTCGTTGAGCGACTTGCGACCCAGGTTAGGGGTTTTGAGCAGCTCGTTTTCGGTGCGCTGGATCAGATCACCGATGTAGTAGATGTTTTCGGCTTTGAGGCAGTTGGCGGAACGAACCGTCAACTCCAACTCATCGACCGGGCGCAGCAAGATCGGATCGAACTGGCTGCTACCACGGCTGGCTGGGGCTTCAAATGCGGCCAACTCACTGCCTTCAAGCTGTGCGAACACGGCCAGTTGTTCAACCAAGATTTTGGCCGAGGCGCGAACTGCATCTTCAGCGCTGATGGCGCCGTTGGTCTCAATCTCAACCAGGAGCTTGTCCAGATCGGTGCGCTGCTCAACTCGTGCACTTTCAACGGTGTAGCTGACACGCTTGACCGGGGAGAAAGAAGCGTCGAGCACAATGCGACCAATTGACTTGCTCGGCTCATCGCCATAGCGGCGCATGGAACCCGGCACATAGCCACGACCTTTTTCAACCTTGATTTGCATGTCAAGCTTGCCACCTGTGGACAGATTAGCGATGACGTGATCAGGGTTGATGATGTCCACATCATGGGGCGTTTGGATGTCAGCGGCAGTGATCACGCCTTCGCCATCTTTACGCAGGCTCAAGGTCACTTCATCGCGGTTGTGAAGCTTGAAAACGACACCTTTGAGATTCAGCAAAATGTTAACGACGTCTTCTTGCACGCCATCAATGGATGAGTACTCGTGCAAGACACCCGCAATCGTCACTTCGGTTGCGGCATATCCAGGCATGGAGGACAACAAAACACGACGCAAGGCATTGCCCAGCGTGTGGCCATAGCCACGCTCAAAAGGCTCTAGCGCCACTTTGGCCCGATTCAGACCAAGTTGTTCTACGGTGATTGCTTTGGGTTTAAGCAGACTGGTTTGCATGCAGACTTCCTGTCAATACCCCCGGTTCGTTACACCGGTAAGGCTGGTGAAGCACCTTTGCCGCGGGAAACGCGGCAAAGGGACGAGAAATGATTACCGATTAACGTGAGTACAACTCAACAATCAACGACTCATTGATGTCAGCGGCGAATTCGTCGCGGTCTGGTACTTTCTTGAAGGTGCCTTCAGCTTTGTCGAGATTGACCTCAACCCAGGCAGGCATGCCCACTTGCTGAGCCAGTTGCAAGGCTTCAACAATGCGGTTCTGTTTCTTCGATTTCTCGCGAACCGATACCACGTCACCCACCTTAACCAGGTAAGAAGGGATGTTGACCGACTGCCCGTTCACGGTCATCGCTTTATGCGACACCAACTGACGCGCTTCAGCGCGTGTAGAGCCAAATCCCATGCGGTACACGACGTTGTCCAAGCGGGACTCCAACAGGAACAACAGGTTCGCGCCGGTATTGCCTTTGCGACGATCTGCTTCTTCGAAGTAGCGGCGGAACTGACGCTCCAAAATACCGTACATGCGCTTAACCTTCTGCTTTTCCCGCAGTTGCAGGCCAAAGTCAGACGTACGCTGACCGGATGTGCGGCCATGCTGACCGGGCTTGGAATCAAATTTGGCCTTGTCACCGATAGCGCGGCGTGCGCTTTTCAGGAACAGGTCCGTGCCTTCACGGCGGGAGAGTTTGGCCTTGGGGCCGAGATAGCGTGCCACGTGAACTTCCTTTACTTATCATCTGCCGCAAATGAATTGCGGGAGCCACCTGAGCAATCAGGTGGCGGTGGGCTTACAACTTAAAGCTACAAAATGTAGCCAACGATCAGATACGACGACGCTTTTGGGGGCGGCAGCCATTATGAGGCATGGGGGTCACGTCGGAAATCAGATTGATACGGATTCCGAGTGCAGCCAAGGCGCGAACCGAAGATTCACGACCAGGACCTGGGCCCTTGATTTCAACATCAAGGTTTTTGATGCCTTGTTCAACAGCCGCACGACCAGCAACTTCGGAGGCAACCTGGGCTGCAAACGGTGTTGATTTACGTGAGCCTTTGAAACCCTGACCACCTGACGACGCCCATGACAAAGCATTGCCTTGGCGGTCGGTGATGGTGATGATGGTGTTGTTAAACGACGCGTGCACGTGTGCAACGCCGTCTGCAACGTTCTTGCGAACTTTTTTGCGCACTCGTTGCGCGGCATTATTGGCGGGAGATTTAGCCATGGTGTTCCTTCAATGCCGGTTATTTTTTCAGTGACTGAGCGGCTTTACGCGGCCCTTTACGGGTACGCGCATTAGTGCGCGTACGCTGACCGCGCATGGGCAAGCCACGGCGATGACGGAATCCGCGGTAGCAACCAATGTCCATCAAACGCTTGATGTTCATGGTTGTCTCACGACGCAAATCACCCTCAATGGTGAGTTCAGCGATGTGGTCGCGAATTTTTTCCAGATCGCCGTCCGTCAGGTCTTTGATCTTTTTGGAATACGCGATGTCACAGGATTCGCAGATTTTGCGAGCCCGTGTGCGCCCAATGCCAAAAATAGCGGTTAAGCCAATCTCAGCGTGCTTGTGCGGCGGAATATTGATGCCAGCGATACGTGCCATTTTCGTCCTCTAAAACTCTTGCGATCAACCTTGGCGCTGCTTATGACGTGGATCTGTACAGATCACACGCACAATGCCCTTGCGGCGGATAATTTTGCAGTTACGGCAAATTTTCTTTACCGAAGCAGAAACTCTCATTTCACTCTCCTAAAACTTCTAAGGTTTTGTTGAACCAAGGTCTCATACAAAACCTCGAACCATATTTCTAACTAAAAACTATGTTGCTTTGAAGTTCGCTTTTTTCAGGAGCGAATCATACTGTTGCGACATCAAGTAATTTTGCACTTGGGCCATGAAATCCATGGTCACCACCACAATGATCAACAGCGAGGTGCCGCCGAAGTAAAAGGGCACGTTGTACTTCAAGACCAAGAACTCAGGCAACAAACACACGAAAGTGATGTAAATGGCACCGGCCATGGTCAAACGAAGCAAAATTTTGTCAATGTGTCGAGCGGTTTGGTCACCAGGACGGATCCCGGGAATAAAAGCACCACTCTTTTTTAAGTTGTCTGCAGTTTCACGGCTGTTGAAAACCAACGCGGTATAGAAGAAACAGAAAAACACAATCGCCGAAGCATACAGCATCACGTAGATGGGTTGACCGGGGGTCAAGCTGCCTGCAATGTCTTTGAGCCACAGCATGGATTCACCGCTGCTGAACCAGCTCACCACGGTTGCAGGCAAAAGAATGATGGATGAAGCGAAGATCGGAGGAATGACACCGGCCATGTTTAGCTTCAATGGAAGGTGTGATGACTGCCCACCATACACCTTGTTGCCCACCTGACGCCTGGCGTAGTTCACCAAAATTTTGCGCTGGCCACGCTCAACAAACACAACGAAGTAGGTCACCAAGGCAACCAACACCACAATGAACAGGGCCACGATGATGCTCATGGCACCGGTGCGCACCAGCTCAAGCAAGCCGCCAATTGCATTGGGCAAACCTGCGGCGATACCGCCAAAAATAATGATCGAGATACCATTGCCCAGACCGCGCTCGGTGATCTGCTCACCCAACCACATCAGGAACATCGTGCCTGCGGTCAAGGTGCAGACCGCTGTCATCCGAAAACCAATACCAGGGGCAATCACCAAGCCCGCCGAGCTTTCCAGCGCCATGGCAATACCCAGGGACTGGAACAGGGCCAAGCCCAAGGTGCCGTAGCGGGTGTACTGCGTGATCTTGCGACGTCCGGCCTCGCCCTCTTTTTTGAGCTGCTCAAAAGCAGGCAAGACATAGGTCATCAACTGCATGATGATCGAGGCCGAGATGTAGGGCATGATGCCCAAGGCAAAAATCGTGAAGCGCGACAATGCGCCTCCTGAGAACATGTTGAACAAGCTCAGAATGCCACCCTGCTGGCCTTTGAACAATTCCTGCAATTGATCGGGGTTGATGCCGGGCACAGGAATGTGCGCACCCACCCGATACACCACCAGGGCAAGCAGCAAAAAGACGAGTCGACGACGCAGGTCGCCGAACTTGCCTGTTTTTGCTATTTGAGCTGCGTTAGTTGCCACGAGAATTGTTCCTCAAGCCGAATCAGGACAGGCTGCCGCCAGCGGCTTCGATGGCAGCTTTAGCTGCAGCCGTTGCACCGATACCGGTCAACTTCACTGACTTGGTGAGTTCACCCGTCTTGATGATCTTGACCACTTTGGCCAATTGACCGACCAAGCCAGCTTGCTTGAGTGTCAACAGATCAACCGTCTCAGCACCCAGGGCTTCCAGAGCCGTCAGTGTCACTTCGGCATTGAACTTGAGCAGGTGCGACTTGAAGCCGCGCTTGGGCAAGCGGCGTTGCATAGGCATTTGACCGCCTTCAAAGCCGACCTTATGGTAGCCACCCGAACGTGACTTTTGGCCTTTGTGACCGCGACCAGCGGTCTTACCCAGACCTGAGCCGATACCGCGACCGACGCGACGCTTGGCGTGTTTTGCACCGTCAGCGTGCTTAATGGTATTGAGTTCCATGATGTTGCCTCTCAGAGCACTTTGATCAGGTAGCTGATCTTGTTGATCATGCCGCGCACTGCGGGCGTGTCTTGCAATTCGCTGGTGCTGTTGAGCTTGCGCAGACCCAGACCGCGAACGGTGTCTCGGTGAGCTTGCTTGCAGCCGATAGGGCTGCGAACCAGTTGAAGTTTGACTGTTTGTTGCGTTGTCATTTTTGAAGTCTCCGATTAAGCGAAGATCTCTTCAATCGTCTTGCCACGCTTTGCAGCCACTTCCGACGGTGTGGTCGAATGCGAGAGAGCGTCGAGTGTGGCGCGAACCATGTTGTAGGGATTGGATGAACCATGGCTCTTGGCCACGATGTCGGTAATGCCGATGACTTCAAAGACAGCGCGCATAGGACCGCCAGCAATGATGCCAGTACCCTTGGGTGCTGGGGTCATCATCACAGAAGCCGCGCCGTGCTGACCCGTCACCCTGTGGTGTATGGAGCCATTTTTCAGCGTGATCTTCTTCAGATTACGACGAGCTTCTTCCATTGCTTTTTGCACTGCTGCAGGCACTTCCTTGGATTTGCCCTTGCCCATGCCAACGCGACCATCGCCATCACCCACCACGGTCAGTGCAGCGAAACCGAGAATACGGCCGCCCTTAACCACTTTGGTGACGCGATTGATCGCGATCATTTTTTCGCGCAGACCGTCTTCAGGACCCTCGGCCCCTTTACCCTGCATTTTTGCTTGAACTTTAGCCATCTTTATTTCCGATCTGCTTAGAACTGCAAGCCAGCTTCACGTGCCGCATCGGCCAGCGCTTTAACGCGGCCATGGTACGCAAAACCCGAACGATCAAACGCCACTTTTTCCACACCAGCAGCTTTTGCTTTTTCAGCAATCAGCTTGCCAATGATCTGGGCTGCAGCGGCATTGCCACCCTTACCCGAAGCACCCAACGATTTGCGCACATCGGCCTGGGCCGTAGAAGCGCTGGCAAGAACCTTGCCGCCGTCGCCAGAGATCACGCTGGCATAAATGTGCAAATTGGTACGATTCACCGTCAAGCGGGCCACGCCCTGGGTCGCAATGCGAATTCGGGTTTGGCGTGAGCGACGAAGGCGCTGCTCTTTTTTGGTCAACATCATGCAGCTCCTTATTTCTTCTTGGTCTCTTTGATCGCGACCTTCTCATCCGAATAACGGATGCCCTTGCCTTTGTAGGGCTCAGGAGGACGGACCGCACGAATTTCAGCAGCCACTTGACCCACGCGCTGACGATCAGCACCTTTGATCAAGATCTCAGTGGGCGTTGCCGTGGCCACCGTGATGCCAGCGGGCATATCGATGTTCACCGGGTGGGAGTAACCCACGGTCAGATTCAGCTTGGCACCTTGTGCGGCGGCTTTGTAACCCACACCAATCAAGGTCAGCTTCTTCTCAAAACCCTTGCTCACACCGACCACCATGTTGTTCACCAGCTGACGCATGGTGCCGCTCATGGCATTGGCTTCGCGGGAGTCATTGGCGGGGGCAAAGCTGAGCTTGCCACCTTCACTGACCACCTTGACCAGAGCCGACTGAGCTTGCGACAACACGCCGCCCGCACCTTTGACACTGATCTGATCGTCCTTGACGGACACATCCACCCCAGCGGGGATGGTTACAGGCATTTTTGCTACACGTGACATTTCAGTTTCTCCTCAATGCCGCGCTTAGGCCACGTAGCAAAGAACTTCACCACCGACACCGGTAGCGCGCGCTTTGCGATCCGTCATCACACCTTTAGGCGTGGTGACAATGGCCACACCAAGACCGTTTTGGACTTGGGGGATGGCGTCAAAGCCTTTGTACACACGCAAGCCAGGACGGCTTACGCGCTCGATGCGCTCAATCACAGGACGACCGGCGTAGTACTTCAGGCTAATTTCTAATTGGGCTTTGCCGTCTTCGGTTTTCACCTGGAAGCCGTCAACATAGCCCTCGTCTTTCAACACTTGCGCAATGGCGATCTTCACTTTGGAAGAAGGCACCAACACAGTGGCTTTAGCAACCATCTGTGCATTGCGAATGCGTGTCAACAGGTCGGCGATGGGATCACTCATGCTCATGTCTAATCTCCTGTCACTTACCAGCTGGCTTTGGTGATGCCGGGAATATCCCCAGCAAAAGCCAGTTCACGGATCTTGGCGCGAGCCAAGCCGAACTGACGGAATGTGCCACGTGGGCGACCGGTGATAGCACAACGGTTGCGCTGACGCGTCGGGTTCGCATTGCGCGGCAACTTTTGCAGGCCCAAGCGGGCTTCTGCACGTTCTTCGTCGCTGCGCTTGAGGTCACTGGCGATTGCCTTGAGTTCCGCGTGTTTTTTCGCGTACTTGGCGACCAGTTTGTCGCGCTTGAGCTCTCGCTCGATTAAAGCTGCTTTAGCCACAAGTCACCTCAGTTCTTGAACGGGAAACGGAAGCCGGTGAGAAGCGCTTTGCACTCTTCGTCAGTCTGGGCCGTTGTCGTGATGCTGATATTGAGGCCGCGCAAGGCATCCACCTTGTCGTACTCAATCTCAGGGAAAATAATCTGCTCTTTAACGCCGATGTTGTAGTTGCCACGGCCATCAAAGGCGCGACCCGAGATACCACGGAAGTCACGAACGCGGGGCAATGCCACGGTCACAAAACGATCCAGGAACTCATACATCTGAACGCCGCGCAGCGTGACCATGCAGCCAATGGCCTGGTCTTCACGGATTTTGAAACCCGCGATAGCTTTCTTGGCCTTGGTCACCACAGGCTTTTGGCCCGCGATTTTGGTCAGGTCGCTTACAGCGTTATCCATCACCTTTTTATCGGCAACAGCCTCGCTCACACCCATGTTCAGGGTGATCTTGCTCAGACGCGGCACTTGCATGGGTGACTTGTAGCCAAACTTGGCTGTCAATTCAGGAACCAGCTTTTCGCGGTAGATTTGTTGAAGACGTGCCATGCTTATGCCACCTTGATTTCTTCGCCGCTGGACTTGTAAACGCGCACGCGCTTACCATCAGCCAACAGCTTGATGCCCACCCGGTCAGCCTTGCCGGTTGCAGCATTGAAAATTGCCACATTGGATTGGTGAATCGGCATGGCCTTTTCAACAATACCGCCCGCAGCACCCTTGAGAGGATTAGGCTTGGTGTGTTTTTTCACCAAGTTAATGCCTTCAATCAGCACGTGCGAATCATCTTTGCGCAGCGCAATCTTGCCGCGCTTGCCTTTATCGCGCCCTGTGAGCACGATGACATCGTCGCCTTTGCGAATCTTGTTCATGACGCTTCCTTAGAGAACTTCAGGAGCCAGGGACACGATCTTCATGAACTTCTCAGTGCGCAATTCACGCGTGACGGGTCCAAAGATACGGGTGCCGATAGGCTCCAGCTTGGCATTGAGCAGCACTGCTGCATTGCCATCAAATTTCACCAGCGAGCCGTCACTGCGACGAATGCCCTTGGCGGTACGAACAACCACTGCGCTATAGATCTCGCCTTTTTTGACGCGACCACGCGGAGCAGCTTCCTTGATGCTGACTTTGATGACGTCACCCACGCTCGCATAGCGACGCTTGGATCCGCCGAGCACCTTGATGCACAACACGGACTTAGCACCCGTGTTGTCGGCAACTTCTAATCGAGATTCAGTTTGGATCATTACTTTATTTCCCAACTTGCACCAGTTGCTCCTAAGAGCTTCCAGTCAGTCTTGGGCCCGTCTTTTGCAGCATGAACCACTCACGCTGCTTTTGTTGGGCAGAATCTTCACGTATCAAACGCGAAGCTCTCGATTATGCCATGGTTTTAACGGCGCATCAAGAAACTTTATTCGGCAAGCTCAAATAATTGGCTGCCAGGGCGTCGAACCGCTCGATTTGAGGCGCAACAACCGCCTCTTGCGCCAAGATGGTCGCCACCTTGAGCGCCACTTCCCGGGCCAGTGGAGCATCCAAAAACAGCAACCTTGATCGTCTGGCCAGCACATCTTCGACGGTGCGCGCGTACTCATGGCGTACGGCAAAGCGCACCATGGCTGGTGTCAGTCCTGCCGCCAGCTCTGACTCTTTCTCACTACAAGCTTGCACATACTCCGCTTCAGACCCGTAGGAATGTAGGCCTTCTATTTCTCTGATTGAATTTCCCCCGTTCGCCGCCTCACTGCCCAGCAAGCTCAAATGTTCTGTTCCGCCACGAAGCGCCCAAGTCGCATCCAGCAAGCCCTGCTCGAAACAGGTGTCCATCACGTCTTGCGCCATGGCGCGGTAAGTCGTCCACTTGCCCCCGGTCACGCTCAACAGGCCGCTGGGGCTGGCCCAAATTTTGTGATCCCGGCTCAATTTTGAGGTCACACCACTCGCACTGCCCGAATTACCCACGGGCTGCGCCTCTTGCGCCAAGGGGCGCAGCCCCGCCCATGCGCTGCGCACGTCCTGCCGCGTGGGTGCACGGCTTAGGTAGCGCCCCGTCTCGGCCAGAATAAAGTCAACTTCATGTGCCATGGGCTGCGGCTCCAGCGGCAAATCGTCTCGGGGCGTGTCGGTGGTGCCCAAAATCACTTTGCCTAACCAAGGCAGAGCAAACAGCACGCGCCCATCGGCCGTCTTGGGAATCATCAGCGCCGCGTCACCCGGTAAAAATGCTCGATCAACAACCAGATGAATGCCTTGGCTGGGCGTCACCCCAGGCGAACGCGAACCTGTCGCCCCTGTCCGCTCTGGGCTGCTGCGCTCTGAATTGTCCTGCGCGCACAACTCACTCACCCACACTCCGGTGGCATTGATGACGCAACGTGATCGCACGCGGTAGCTTTTTCCCGTCTCGGCATCCGTACACACCAAGCCCGCAACCCGCCCCTGGTCGTACAGCAGCGCACTCACCCGGCAATAGTTCAGCATCAGCGCCCCCTGTGCTGCCGCAGTGCGCGCCAGGGTGATGGCCAGCCGCGCATCGTTGAACTGGCCGTCCCAATACTTCACCCCGCCGTGCAGTCCCTGCGTTTGCACCGTGGGCAGCAAGGCTTGGGTTTCCTCTGGGCTCAAAAGTTCGGTCGCGCCCAAACCAGCAGACCCAGCCAGCGCGTCATACAGTTTGAGCCCCGCACCATAAAACGGTTTGTCCCACCAGCGGTAAGTGGGAATGACAAAGGGCAGGGGCTGGGCGATATGCGGCGCATGGGCCAGCAACAAGGCGCGCTCCTTCAATGACTCGCGCACAAAGGCCAACTGCCCCTGCGCCAGATAACGCACCCCCCCATGCACCAGCTTGGTCGAGCGGGATGAGGTGCCCTTGGCAAAGTCATGCGCCTCCAGCAGCAGCACCCGCAAGCCCCGCGCGGCGGCGTCCAAAGCCACGCCCAAGCCAGTGGCGCCACCACCCACCACCGTGACATCAAAGGTTTGCGGCTCGGCCAGTTGTGCCAGCAAATCGGCGCGCAAAGTCAGCCGAGGAGACGCGGTGAATCCCATGCCGACTTAGCCCTGCGCCCAGTGACGGGAGAGCGCCACCGCCTGCTGCCAACGCGCCCGCTTGGCCTCACGCGCCGCGTCGCTCATGCGCGGCTCAAAGCGACGCTCCACCTGCCATTGCGCACTGATCTCGTCCGCACCCGACCAAAAACCCACGGCCAACCCGGCCAGATAAGCCGCGCCCAGTGCCGTGGTCTCCGTCACAAGAGGCCGCAGCACCGGCACGCCCGTGAAATCGGCCTGCATTTGCATCAATAAGTCATTGCGACACGCGCCACCGTCCACGCGCATTTCACGCAAGGCCAAGCCACTGTCGGCCCGCATGGCATGCAGCACATCAGCCACTTGCAAGGCAATAGCCTCCAGCGCGGCGCGTGCCAGATGGCCGCGCCCCGTGCCCCGCGTCATGCCCACCAGCGTGCCGCGCGCGTAGGCGTCCCAATGCGGCGCGCCCAGGCCGACAAAAGCGGGCACCAGGTACACGTCCTGCGTATCAGCCACGCTATTGGCCAGCGCCTCCACGTCTTGCGCCGAATCAATGATTTGCAGCCCATCGCGCAGCCACTGAACCGTGGCCCCGCCCATGAACACCGAACCTTCCAGCGCGTAACAAGCTTGCGATCTTAGAAGACGTGTTGAATCGCCCACCCCCGGCCCGGCCCAAGCCACCGTGCCCAGCAGCCTGTGGCGGCTGCGCGGCGCTGTCCGTCCCGTGTTCATCAACATAAAACAGCCCGTGCCATAAGTCGTTTTGGCCATGCCCGGGTGAAAGCAAGCCTGCCCAAACGTGGCCGCTTGCTGGTCGCCCGCCAGGCCGGTGATGGGGATGGCCGCGCCTAACAGCGCTGCATCCGTCACCCCCAGTTCGCCGCTGGACGGCCGCACCTGCGGCAACACGCTGCGCGGCACATTGAAGAGCCGCAACAGCGCATCATCCCAAGCCAGCGTATGGATGTTGAACAGCATCGTGCGCGAGGCATTGCTCGCATCGGTGGCATGCACACGCCCGCCGGTCAGCTTCCAGAGCAACCAACTGTCAATCGTGCCAAACGCCAGCTCTCCGGCATCGGCCCGCTGGCGTGCGCCGGGCACATGGTCCAGCAGCCATTGCAGCTTGGTGGCCGAAAAATAAGCGTCCAGCAACAGGCCGGTTTTTTTCTGAATCAGCGCCTCTTTGCCCTGCGCCCGCAGTTCATCGCAGCGCCCGGCGGTACGGCGGTCCTGCCAGACAATGGCCGGGGCCAGCGGCTCGCCCGTTTTGCGGTCCCACAGCACCGTGGTTTCGCGCTGGTTGGTGATGCCCACCGCGTGGATGTCTTTGGCGCTCAGACCGGCCTTGTTTAGCACCTCACGGGCCGTGGCCAGCTGGGTGCGCCAGATCTCTATGGGGTCGTGCTCTACCCAGCCAGGTCGGGGGTAAATCTGGGGTAATTCCAGTTGGGCCTGCGCGACGAGGGTTCCGTACGCGTCAAACACGATGCTGCGCGAGCTGGAGGTGCCCTGGTCAAGGGCAAGTAGGTAAGTCATAGGCGTAATTTGTGGTCAAAGAGAACAATAATGAAAGGATAACGAAGAAACGCACCCATGACTCCAACGCTACAACCACTGCTTACCCGCCGGGAAGACTTGCTTGCGCGGCTGTCTCAGCCGCGCCAATATGACCTCGCCATTATTGGTGGTGGGGCCACCGGTCTGGGGGTGGCGCTGGACGCCGCGCTGCGGGGGTTGAGTGTCGTGCTGCTCGATTCCCATGACTTCGCCAAGGGCACGTCCTCGCGTGCCACCAAGCTGGTGCACGGTGGCGTTCGCTACTTGGCACAGGGTAATATTTCATTGGTGCGCGAGGCGCTGCATGAGCGCACCAATCTGCTGAACAATGCGCCGCATCTGGCGCAGCGCCTGCCGTTTGTCATGCCGTCCTACCACTGGTGGGAGACCCCGTTCTATGGCTTGGGACTCAAGGCCTATGACGTTCTGGCGGGCAAGGCTGGCTTGGGCCCGACTGAGTTCTTGAGCCGCGAGCGCACCCGCGCCTGCCTGCCTGCGGTGAATGAGCACCACTTGTGCGGTGGCGTGAAATACTGGGACGGGCAGTTCGATGACGCCCGACTGGCGCTCGCGCTGGCCCGAACTGCGGCTGCTAACGGCGCATTGATGATCAACTATTGTGAGGCGATCGGCCTGATCCACGCATCGGGTCGTCTGGTTGGAGTGCAGTGTCGCGACACGGAGTCCGGTCAAGTGATTGAGGTGCGGGCATCGTGTGTCGTCAACGCTACCGGCGTGTGGGTGGATACCCTGCGCAAGCTCGATGGACAAGCCTGCGGGCGGGTCAGCACGCCGATTGTCGCGCCGAGCCAGGGTGTGCATCTGGTAGTAGACCGCACGTTTCTTCCAGGAGACCATGCGCTGATGGTCCCCAAGACTACTGATGGCCGGGTGCTGTTTGCAGTACCGTGGCTGGGTAAAGTCATTTTGGGCACCACCGATACGCCGCGCAAAGACCTTGCTTTGGAGCCCGAGCCGTTTGCCGAAGAGGTGGCTTTTATTCTGGACGAGTCAGCCCGGTATTTGCGCTGCGCACCGAAGCGCGAAGATGTGCGCAGCGTCTGGGTGGGCTTGCGTCCGCTGGTCAAGCCCGCCGAGGATGACGGCTCCAGCACTAAGGGCATCAGTCGTGAACATACGGTGGCGGTCAGCAAGTCCGGCCTGGTGACCGTGACCGGCGGCAAATGGACCACCTACCGCGCGATGGCCGAGGATGTTCTGGACAAATGCCAGGAATCTGGTTTGCTGACAGGTTTGCCCGCCTCCTGTACCGCGCACCACCGTTTGGTGGGCGCACCCCTGGTTGGTATAACCACGACGCCCATCAGTGAGCCACCGGGAGCGCATTTGTATGGTCAAGAGCAAGCACTGCTGAACCAGTTGCCCGGCGCCACTACGCTGCTGGCTCCCCATCTGACGGAGGCCATGGTGCGCTTTGCGGCACGTTTTGAGTACGCCCGCACGGTGGAAGATGTGCTGGCCCGTCGTAACCGGCTGCTGTTTCTGGACGCCCGGGCCGCGGCAGCCGCCGCCCCGGCGGTGGCTGCCGTGTTGGGTGATGAGATGGGGGCCCCGGTGCCGGTAGAGGGCTTCCTGGCGCTGGCTGAGCGCTACTGGACTTTGCCCTGAGACCCTGCGTCAGCCTCCATTTGCTACGTTATTGATAGCTGTTTATGCATATTGGACGCGGGCTGGAGGCGCAATTCTTATCCAATTGATCGTAGCAAAGCCTCTTGCACCGCCCAGAGGCGGTCCTGGCCCCAGACGACGGTTTCGTCCACCTTGAACGAGGGCACTCCCCACAAGCCCAACGCAAACAATTCTTTCCGGTTGTTTTCAGCGGTCACACGCCATGCAGAGTCGTGAAGGGCTTCCTGGGCTTGCGCCCAGCTGAGGCCAGCACGCTCCACCATGCTTTTCAGGTCGTGATCGCTGCCGGCGTTCAGGCCCTGTGCCCACACGCCACGCATGAAGGACAGCACAAAAGCCGGACCCATGCCGCATGCGAGTGCCAGCGGCATGATGGACAGGCCCCGCTCGGTGGGCTTGCCGATGGGGTCATTCATGCGGCCAAACGGAATGCCCCGCAGACGCGCCTCGCGCGCCGTGTCGTGCACGATGTACAGGCGCTTTTCACGTGGCACCGGTAGCCCCCGCATCGCCATGGGTAAAACATAGCGCAGGCGGACTTCGGATCCGGTAAGACGCCCCAGCTCAAAAACGCGCGGTGCAACGATGGCTGAGTAGGGGCTGCGAAATGAGAAGAAAAAATCAATGGGTGGCGGGTTGCTCAACGCCACCGGCTGACCCAGGTCCGCGCCGGGCGGGAACAGGCAGCCACTCACGCCTTCCGTCTGCAGGCCCAGCGACTGAAGACGCGATTCGAGGTAATGCAGCCGGTCTACGCCCCAGTACCACTCGCCACCGTAGTACAGCATCGCACCCAGGTAGTGGCCCAGTTTCTGGCGCAAGCGGTCGGCTTCTGTGCGCGCCTCGCTGGCGTGTGATGGAACAGGCGCATTGGGGCTGGATTGCAAACCGTAGTGCGAAGCCAACCGGGCGGCGTCCAGATGGCTGTAGGCCACCAGCTTGGCGCGTTCGGGGGCAGCCGCGTCGCTGGGCGGGCTGACGTTGTGGTTTTGCAGTGTGATCCGGTAGCGTGACTGGAACTGGGGCAATACTGACGCCAGCAACGCGCTGTAGGGGTCGCCAGGCTGATGGAAGTAATGAACGATCGGGGCTTCATGCCGTGCAGCGCGCCGCTTTTCGAACGTATCACGCTGTCGCTGCAAACGCCCTGGCGAGAGCAGGTACTCCATTGCCGGGGGCATCAGCCATGTTTTGATTGACATACCTTCAGGGTCGATCAGGAGGCGGTCAAGCGGCGTTGTCTTGCAATTGGTAGCGCTGAATCAGTGCGCTGCGTTGACGCGGATCCAGATTGATGCGCGACGCGTCGCGCCCCACCACCCCCAGCAGGCGCTCATCCATGACGTAGCGCCATAGCGGCGGGAAGTAGGCGATGGTGAACATGCCGAAATAGCCGCTTGGCAATGTAGGCAGATTGTCGAAGTGCCTCAATGACTGGTAGCGGCGCAGCGGGTGGGCATGGTGGTCTGAATGGCGCTGCAAATGGAACAGCGCCCAGTTGGAGAAGATGTGATTGCTGTTCCAGGAGTGGTAGGGCTGGCACACCTCGTATTTGCCGGGCGAACGCTCCTGGCGCAGCAAGCCATAGTGCTCAATGTAGTTCGCCGAGGTCAGCTGAAAATTGGCCCAAAACGATGCCACGACCAGGAACGGCAGAATCTGCACGCCCAACCACAGGGTCAGCGCAGACCACAAGGCCAGCGTAATCAGGGCCGGTTGCAGAATTTCGTTTCGCAACGACCACACGGGTTGCCCAGCGGCACGCAAGCGATCCGACTCTAGCTTCCACGCCCGCTTGAAGGCGCCCGGCATCTCGCGCAGCACAAAGCGATAAATCGATTCCCCCATGCGGGACGACGCCGGGTCTGCGGGTGTGGCGACGTCGCGATGGTGGCCACGGTTGTGTTCGATAAAGAAATGTCCATACGCCGTAGGAGCCAGGACGATCTTCGCCAGCCAGCGCTCCAGCCGGGTATTTTTGTGCCCCAACTCATGGCCGAGGTTGATGCAAAAACCACCCACCGAACCGGTGATCATCACCATGGCAAGTACGCCGTACCATGGCAAGTTGTAGTGCACTACAAACCAGGCACTGAAGATGAACGCCACCCACAGCACCGGTACCAGCAGGTAGGTGACGCAACGGTAATACAAGTCGGCGTCCAGTGCGGCCACTGCGCTCTCGGGTGGGTTGCTGCGGTCCTCGCCCATCAGCCAGTCCAGCAGCGGGGCGACCGCATAGAAAAACGCCACTGGAATCCACAAGGCCCGCGGGTCGTCGGTGGCCAGCATCAGCAAGGGGCCAAAACCCACCGTGCACGGGACCAGTATGGAGAGCAGCCACGCGTAACGCTTGCGGTCCTGGTACGGTTCAGCTGGAGAAGTCGATGTAGTGGGGTTCATGGTGTGTCCCTTTGTTGCCTGCGTGCGCGCAGGGCGGAGATATTGTGCGGCAAATCACCGATGAACCCAATGGGTAGTTTCCGCCATATCGCAGCGGCCAAAACCGATCAATCCGGGGTTTTGGCCTGCAACGTTCGGGCCAGCCACTGGCATAGCGCACTGGTGGAGTGCTCGAATCCATGAATCACGGTGAAGTGGTTGGCGTCCGGCTGGTCCAGTAGCTGGGCGTGGTTGCCCGCAGCTTTCCAGGCCGCATAGTGCGTCTGCGCCTGGCGCTCAAACTCGGTGCTTTCTGCCCCACCCCACGTGATCCACACCGGCGTGGCGCAAGGGCGTACCTGAAAAGCAGGCGAGTTGCGGCGAATGATGCCGTCATCCAGCTGAATCATGGGTTGCAAGTAGCTGTAACGCAGGGGTTCCAGGTCATACAGGCCGCTCACCAGAATGGCGCCGGCCATTGGGTCTTGCGGCAAGCCATAGTCCCGTTCCCACTCGGTTTGCAAACACATGGCGGTCAAATGTCCGCCCGCCGAATGCCCGCCGATGGCAACCCGGGTCGGGTCGCCGCCGTACTGGGCAATGTTGCGCAGCACCCAGGCGATGGCCGCACGCGCCTGGCGGGTTATTTCATCAATGCTGACGCTCGGGCACAGGGCGTAGTTGATGACCACTGTAGTGATGCCCAAGGGCTGCAGGCCCAATGCCACGCCGCTGAACTCCTTGCTGGAGAGGGCACGCCAGTAGCCGCCGTGGATGAATACAAAAACCGGTGCGTTGGGTACATCGGCGGGAAAGATGTCCAGCGTTTCTTCGCGCGTGGGGCCGAAAGGAACGTCCAGCACACAGCGCAATTGTTCCCGGGCGCGCTGGGCTTGGGCTGCGAAATGGCGACCTGGGGCATTGGGGTCGGGTAGCGCCAGCGAGGGGTTGTATTGCGCGTCGATTTGTGCCTGGGTTTCAAAGTCGCGGTACAAGGGTCGCATGGCAGAGGGTTCCTTCGCTGAAGAAGGAATTATCCGGGGATTGACCTGAATATGCAGCGCAGCGGGGGCCGAGGTGTAGCGAAAAGATAAAATATACTCTATGGGGTATATTGGGGCGAATGTGCCTTCGCCCATTCACTGCTGCTTCAGCGGTTCAGTCTGACAAGGAATTCTATGAATTTACCGGGATTTTTTGAAAACTATTGGCCATTCATGGCTCTGGGTTTATGGTTTGCGTACAAGTGGTGGAATTCAAAAAGAGTCGTTGCCATGCTGCCCGAGCTCAAGAAGAATGGCGCAATCTTTGTAGACGTCAGGTCAGCTGGGGAGTTTGCAAACGGGAACGCCCCTGGAACCATTAACATCCCCCTCCATGAACTGGGAAGCAGACTGGGTGAGATACCCAAGTCCTCTTCGGTGGTTCTCTGCTGTGCCAGCGGAACACGAAGTGGCATGGCAAAAATGATGCTCAAGAAAAATGGCTACCCAAACGTCTATAACGTCGGAACTTGGAGCAAGTTGCTGAACTGAGCCTCAGTTCAGCAAATGCGCATCCGCGAGGTCTTCCAGATCATCCGCATCAATGGCTGCGTCATAGGCAGCACGGCTGGCCAGCGCTTCCTTGGTGTACGGAATCAGGGGCTTGTCCAGCGGGCGCAGCTTGTGGCGGCGCAGGCCGCGCAGTTGCTGTGAGCGCTCCATGGTTTGCAATACCAGCTCCGGCTCCATCATCAGGCTGAAGGGATTGAGGGACAGTGCGATCGTGTTCATGGTGCTTCTCCAGTGGAATCGGTGCGTTGCAAGAATGCATTGGCGCTTGAATCAACTGTAGCCACGAACCTCAGAAACTGGAGTCAGCAAAAGGATGGAAAGCGCGTAGGTGTTTGCCTTACACGCCTGCCAATGGCATCCGTTATCCGGCGTTGTCAGCCACCGTCATCAGCCGCACACGCACGCTCTTGCCTTTGATTTTTCCGGCATTGAGTTTGGCGCAGGCGGCTTTGGCCACTTCGTGCGCCACGGCCACAAAGGTACAGAACTCGGTCACCTGAATCTTGCCAATCTGCTCGCGCGTGTAGGCCGGACCGCCTTCTTCGCTGGTCAGCGCGCCCAGTACATCGCCGGGGCGAATCTTCTCTTTGCGTCCGCCCAGAATCTGCAGTGTCACCATGGGGGGCAGCAGGGGTTCAGGACTGGTCTCGGTGAGAGTGTCCAGCGGGTACCAGGTCGAGGGCTGGTTTTGGTACTGCTCAATTTTGCCCACCCGGCCCATGTCATTGAGGATGGCCAGGCTGAGCGCCAGGCCCGTGGCCCCGGCCCGGCCGGTGCGGCCGATGCGGTGCACGTGCACCTCGGGGTCGGGGGTGATGTCCACGTTGATCACCGCCTCCAGTTGCGCAATGTCCAGCCCGCGGGAGGCCACATCGGTAGCCACCAGCACCGAGCAGCTGCGGTTTGAAAACTGCGCCAGCACCTGGTCGCGTTCGCGCTGCTCCAGCTCGCCGTACAGCGCCAGGGCATAAAAGCCTTCCTCTTGCAGCAGGGTCACCAGGTCTTTGCACTGCTGCTTGGTGTTACAAAACGCCAGTGTGCTCACCGGGCGAAAGTGGCGCAACAGCTGGCCCACGGTATGCAGACGGTTGGGGCGGGTCACCTCATAAAAGCGCTGCTCAATCAGCGCCTCGGTCTTGGGCGGCGCCACTTCCACGCGCTGGGGGTCGCGCATGAACTGGTTGGCCAGCTTCTCGATGCCCTCGGGGTAGGTGGCTGAAAACAGCAGGGTTTGGCGCTCTCCGGGGCACTGCTTGGCGACCTTGACGATGTCGTCGAAAAAGCCCATGTCGAGCATGCGGTCGGCTTCATCTAAAATTAAATGACGAACATCTCCAAACCTTACGTAGCCCATGTTTAAATGCGCGAGCAATCTGCCGGGAGTAGCAATAATAATGTTAGCGCCTTGAGTAAGTGCTTTCTTCTCCTGCTCAAAATTTATTCCACCGGTGCCTCCAAAAATAGATATGTGACTAACGTTGGCAAAGTAGGCAAAGCCTTGTAAGGCTTCATCAATCTGTATAGCCAGTTCGCGAGTAGGAACAATGATAAGCGTGTTCACATAATCGCCCGGTTCTTTAATAATGCGATTAATAATGGGCAACAAGAACGCAGCTGTTTTACCGGTACCGGTTTGTGCGCAGGCAATTAAATCTTTACCGGTGTTTATCAGCGGTATGGCTTGTTGTTGAATGGGTGTTGGATTGTTGAAACCCATGGAGGTTAATCCTTCCATTAAAGTGGGTTCGACATTAAAGTCGGTAAAAGTCAAAACGTGTGCTAGATTTTATTGATAAATAATTAACGCGGGCGAATTTACGAAAGCGA
>JAYTRR010000022.1:0-7231 GCA_043746005.1 Burkholderiales bacterium | reverse complement strand
GGCTGAGTACATAGCCACCTTCCAGGCAGGAGATGACGCGGCCCTGGCAGTGGCGCCGGGCAACCGCCATCAGTTGCTGCGTGACCCATTCGTAATCGGCCTCCACCAGACCCAGGTTGCCCATATCGTCCTCGCGGTGGCCATCAAAGCCGGCCGAGATGTAAATCAATTGGGGTGCAAAGGCATCGAGCGCGGGTAGCCAGTGCTTCGTAACCGCTTCGCGAAACTTGTCGCTGCCCGAGCGCGAGGGCAAGCCCACGTTGACCATGTTGGGCCCGGTGGCTTCCTCGCCGGTGAAGGGGTAGAGACCCTGCTCGAAGATGGAGCACATCAGCACACGGTCATCGCCCCGAAAGATATCTTCACTGCCGTTGCCATGGTGAACGTCAAAATCAATCAGCGCTACGCGCTCCACGCCATGCACGGTCAGGGCGTGGCGTATGCCAACCGCCACGTTGTTGAAAAAACAGAATCCCATGGCCGCGGCCCGCTGGGCATGGTGGCCCGGGGGGCGCACGCAGCAAAAGGCGGTGGGTACCTCACCCGATAGCACCAGGTCCGTCGCGAGCACAGCCGCACCAGCTGCGCGCAGGGCCGCCTTGATGGTGAAGGGGTTCATGTCGGTGTCGGGGTCGACCTTGTGGTAACCCTCCGTGGGTGAGGCGTCCATGAGCTCACTCACATAGAGCGATGAATGCGCATGGGCCAACTGCTCTTGCGTGGCCAGCGGCGCGTCGTAGCTGTTCATGTAGTCCAGCAGCCCCTTGACCAATAGCAGGTCGTTGATGGCACCCAGTCGCTCGGGGCACTCGGGGTGGTGCGGCCCCATTTCGTGGCGGGCGCAATCGGCGTGGGTGATGTAGGCGGGCAGCAAATCAAACTCCTTGTGCAATTCCAGTAACTATTGGCAAATGCACCAAGCAAGTCTAGACAGATCGGCGACGCGCGGTCTTGATCTAGAGCAATTCCAGTGCAGCCTTTAGGTGTCCGATAAAATGTAAGGGTTTACCCTAAAATTCTTGGGTTCACCTATTGAGATCTGGCGCGTTTGTTGCGCCTAAGCGCGAGGATTCTCCTTGTCTAACCTTACCCGAAGCTGTTTTTATGCCTATTGCCGACCGTGTACAGAACCCCATCCTGAAATCCCGGATCATGTCGGCCGAAGCGGCAGCCGAGTGGATCCCGGCGGGTGCCAATGTGGGAATGAGCGGCTTTACGGGTGCAGGCTATCCCAAAGCGGTGCCCAAGGCACTGGCGCAACGCATTGCGCGTCTGCACGCGGCGGGAGAGGAATTTCGCATCGGCCTGTGGACCGGTGCCTCCACGGCGCCCGAGCTGGATGGCGAACTCGCCAAGGTGGACGGCATCTCCATGCGCCTGCCCTACCAGTCGGACCCGACGGTGCGCAAGCAGATCAATGCGGGTCAGATGCAATACACCGACATCCATCTCTCGCATGTGGCGCAACTGGCCTGGTTCGGGTTTTTGGGCCCTCTGGACGTTGCGGTGGTGGAGGTGGCGGGCATCCTGCCCGATGGGCGCCTGATCCCCTCGTCGTCGGTCGGTAATAACAAAACCTGGCTGGACCGGGCTGACAAGATCATTCTGGAAGTCAACTCCCTGCAAAGTGCGGGTCTGGAAGGCATGCACGACATTTATTACGGCACACGCCTGCCGCCCTTGCGGCGGCCCATTCCATTGGTCAGTCCGGGCGACCGCATCGGAGAGCACTACCTGCATTGCGATCTCAGCAAAGTAGTCGCCGTGGTGGAGACCAACCAGCCTGACCGCAACTCCGCCTTTGCGGAGCCAGACGAGACCTCGCAGCGCATTGCGGGTCACATCATCGACTTCCTGCAGCAGGAGGTGAAGCTGGGCCGTTTGCCAGCCGATTTGCTGCCGTTGCAGTCTGGCGTGGGCAATATTGCCAATGCCGTGCTGATGGGTCTGAACGAGGGACCGTTCGAAAACCTGACGGCCTACACCGAGGTGCTGCAGGACGGCATGCTGGACATGCTGCGCTCGGGCAAGCTGACCATGGCCTCGGCCACTGCGTTGTCATTCAGCCCCACGGCGCTGGCCGATTTCAACGAGAACATCGACTTCTACCGCGAACGTATCGTGCTGCGCCCGCAAGAGGTTAGCAACCACCCCGAGGTGATTCGCCGTCTGGGCCTGATTGCGATGAACGCCATGATCGAGGCCGACATTTATGGCAACGTCAATTCCACACACATCATGGGATCCGGCATCATGAATGGCATTGGCGGCTCGGGCGACTTTGCGCGCAATGCCTATCTGTCGTTCTTCATGACGCCCTCCACTGCAAAGGATGGCGCTATCTCCTGCATCGTGCCCATGGTCTCGCATGTGGACCATACCGAGCACGATGTGGAAATCATCGTGACAGAACAGGGCTTGGCGGATCTGCGTGGCCTGTCGCCTACACAGCGGGCTCGTCTGATCATTGAAAAGTGTGCCCATCCGGATTTCCGTCCGGCCTTGCGTGATTACTTTGAACGTGCCCTGCGCGATGCGCCGGGCAAACACACACCGCACCTGCTGAGCGAAGCCTTGTCCTGGCACTCGCGCTATGTCGAGACCGGACAGATGCTGCCCGCAGATGCGGTGGTAGCCGCTTAAACGCGTTCGAAGATGGCGGCAATACCCTGGCCGCCACCAATGCACATGGTGACCAGCGCATAGCGCCCGCCAATGCGCTCCAGCTCATACAGAGCCTTCACGGTAATCAGCGCACCGGTCGCACCAATGGGGTGACCCAGCGAGATGCCGGAGCCATTGGGGTTGACCTTGGCGGGGTCCAGTCCCAGGTCGCGCGTTACGGCACAGGCCTGGGCCGCAAAGGCTTCATTGGCCTCAATCACATCCAGATCTTTCACCGTCAGGCCGGCTTTTTTCAGTGCGAGTTGCGTGGCAGGCACGGGGCCGATGCCCATGTATTTGGGGTCCACGCCGGCGTGGGCGTAGGCCACCAGGCGGGCCAGGGGTTTGAGGCCGCGCGCCTTGGCGGTGGCAGCTTCCATCAGTACCACCGCTGCAGCAGCGTCGTTGATGCCCGATGCGTTGCCCGCTGTTACCGTGCCGTTTTCCTTCAGGAAAGCGGGCTTGAGCTTGGCCATGTCAGCCATGCTGCAGTTGGGGCGGAAGTGCTCGTCGGTGGCGTAGGATACATCGCCCTTTTTGCTCTTGAGGATCACCGGCATGATCTGGCTCTTGAAGTAGCCCGCCTCAGTAGCGCGCTGGGCACGGTTGTGGCTCTCGACCGCAATCGCATCTTGCTCTTCACGGGTGATGCCCCACTTGGCGGCAATGTTCTCGGCGGTCACGCCCATGTGGATGGTGTGAAACGGGTCGTGCAGCGCGCCGATCACCATGTCAATCATCTTGGTGTCACCCATGCGGGCACCCCAACGGGTGTTGAGGCTGGCGTAGGGACCCCGGCTCATGTTCTCGGCACCGCCGCCAATGGCGACGTCTGCATCGCCCAGCAGGATGCTCTGGCTGGCCGAGATGATGGCCTGCAGGCCCGAGCCGCACAGGCGGTTGACGTTAAATGCGGGGGTGCCCTCGGCACAGCCGCCGTTGATGGCCGCTACGCGGGACAGGTACATGTCTTTGGGCTCGGTGTTGACCACATGGCCAAACACCACATGGCCCACATCCTTGCCGTCCACGTTGGCACGGGCCAGCGACTCGCGCACGACCTGGGCTGCCAGTTCGGTGGGGGGAATGTCTTTCAGGCTACCGCCAAAAGTACCAATGGCGGTGCGCACGGCGCTGACAACAACTACTTCACGGGACATGGAAAATCTCCTTTAATTAGACGAAACGGGTTTTACCAAAACCGGCCGACAAGGAGTGTGCGCCGCAAAAGCTGCACAGACCTTACGGGTATTTTGATCAAGAAAAAGGCGGCTAACCGCGCACATCTGCCACAGCTTCAACGCCGAAATCTGGCCGCGCCAGATAGGCCAGCACACGGTGAGCGGCATTGGTGGGGCTGGTGAGCTGGCCTTGCTGGTGCATTGCGGCAAACGCGCCGCGGTCCGGGAAACCGCCTGCGTCCCCACTGCGCAACTGTGCCTGCATGTCGGTATCGATAACGCCGGGAGCGAGCGAGCAGACATTTGCACCGTTGGGTTTGAGTGCTTCATCCAGCGCCATGCAGCGGGTGAAATGGTCCATGCCCGCTTTGGCTGCGCAGTAGGCTGCCTGGGATGCCATGGCGCGGCGGCCCAGCCCCGACGAAATGTTCAGCACCTTGCGTGGAAGTGGCCAGTTTTCGGTGGCTCCCAGAAAAGCAGCGCACAACTGCATGGGCGCCTCCAGCCCCACGCGCAGGGCGTGGGCCAGGTCAGCGGGGTCCGACTGGCTCAGAGGGAGCAATGCCGGGATGACGCCCGCGTTGTTGATTAGCGTGGCACTGGCCAGCGTGCCAGGCGCCTGAAGCCGCAGCCATTCCGAAAGGCGGGCCGCCGCTGCGGCGCCATCGGCCAGGTCCACGGCCCATTGCTCCAGCGTGGCGCCGCTTTGCGCCGCCTGTTCAGCCAGCGCTGCGTTGGTGTGGCGGGAGATGCACACAACCGCAGCCGCGGGCGACAGCAACTGCTGCGCCATGGCCAGCCCCATGCCACGTGAGGCGCCGGTGAGAACAATCAGGTTGCGCTTCATGCGGCTACCCTTCAATCAGACTGCTTTTTTTGAGCATCTTCGCGCGCACGCAAATAATCCTGCGGGCTGAGTCTTTCCACAGTCCCGTTCTCCGATACAACCATGTAGGTGTTGGTGCGCAGCGCCTCCTGGGCGGCGCGCAAACCAGCCCGCTTGAGGGCGTCCAGTGCTGCAAGACCTGCATTGTTTGATGAAGCTGTGTTTGTGCTGTTCATGGATTTACTCCTTGCGCCAGCAGAATCGGCTGGCGGTGTTGGTTGTCATACAGAAACCATTCATTGACGATGGGCTTGTAAAGGTGCTCAAAGTTTTGCAGTCCCGCTTTAAATCGCCGTCGAATGACAGGCTCCGCAATGCTATGCCCACCTTGGGACACACGCAAGCGCACGCGTGCCACGGCCACCTCAGAGTTTGGCAAGCTCAAGAAATACACACTTACCCAGTAGCCCGCTGCACGCCACAACAAAATTTTTGCCGCATAACCCCGATCAGACAAGGTGGTTTCAAAGGCAAAACTGCGTTGGTGGGCGACGTGCTCGTCAATTTCACTCAGCATGATGCGCGCCGCCTTGATAGCTGCCGCCTCTGGTGCAAAGGGCGACAAACCGGCCGCAATCAAATCGGCGTTGATGAATACGGGGCACTGGGCCTCCTGCGGCAAGAACTCACGCGCAAACGTCGTTTTGCCCGCCGCTTCGGCCTCACTTTGTCGGTAGGCAACAGGCTGGTGTAGCGCTGGTACAGCTCAAACAGATAGGCCACCCGCTCGGCGTCGTTCTTCCAGCTTTTCTTGCCACCGTTCAGCGCGTAGGCGGCGTCTACTGCCGCGTCGAGCTTCTGGTGCGCCTTGAGTAACGCAGGCGGCATGGTGAGCGGGTCGTACAGGTCGGCCAGCGACGCGGGCTGCGCGCCAGACTGGAACTGGGCGCGGGCGTCGAGCACGCCCTGTGCTGCAGTTTCGATAGCGGACTGCACTTTATGGACGGGGGCTGTGGCCTGATTTGGCTCTGAACTCTGCGGCAAATCGGGCCAGGGGAAGTTGTTGTAGACGATGCTGATGGAGTACTGAAAGTCGCTCTTCATCCTGCCACACGTGTATCTCGTCCAAGCCACATGCATTGCTGATTGCAGAACGCCGAACTGCCACAGTTGCGCGTGTGGCAGCAATCGGAGCTTGTTGCTTGCCAGGGTTTCTGGTTGCAAGTAACCCAATGGGATGTATTCGCGGCGCTCTGAAAAGTACAAGGACAACCCGAATGTGACTATCGCGATAGTCAATAACCTGGGTGGGGTGGGGGATATCCACGTGGGTGTTCTTGACGATGTTCCGGTCTACGACGATAATCAAGTCGAAAGGGATCTACATGCAATCGCAACAGAAGCCCGTGACAACGGAACAATCTCGGCAAGCCGTTTTTCAGCGCTCACAGCCACCAATGACTCGGGAGAGTCTGCAAACGGCGATAGACCGCTTCAAGGAAGAGAACAAGGGCAAGAGCTGGGAAGACCTGGCACAAGCCAACGAGGCGCAGGGCCGCTACTAGGCGAGACGTTCCGCCAAGGCGTAGACAAGGCCGCACGCGGCCAGATTTCCTTCGCCAACGACATCACCCAGCAGGCCAGCATCATGAGCCTGCTCAAAAACGCGGACCTATCCACCTTCATACATGAGACTTCCGGTATGACCATGTAAGGCTCACTGGGCATGAACTCCACATGAAACCGCGTGGGCGTTTCAGCCAATTTTTGCGTGGGGGGGCTCTTGCTTGCAAGGCGTGACGATTTGACTGCCTGCACCCGCTTCATTGCCTCGGGCATGGCGCGCAATTCAGCAGGTGGGCAGTCGCCCAGCCATAGACACCAACGCTCGTAGCCGTTCAAAAATTCGTCAGCGCCTAGCCAGCGGCGAAACCATTTGGCGCTGGCGGGCTCAAGCGCAACAAAGGCATCGCGCTCGGCAGCGGTAAACAGGTAGTTGCCGTCGTCAATGGGTTTGTTGCCAATGCCGATTTCAGGCACCGCGCAAATAGGCGATGAGCGGCGGGGCAACACCACATCTGGCGCATCCACCAGATACGGGTTGATGTTGGCCGCAGCCACCGCGTGCGGCTCGCCCTTGATGTCGTCGTACTCGTAAATCACCTTGCGTGATGCTGTTGGTTGACACAAACGCCACACGCGCCAAATGAACCACTTCCAAGCCGAAAGGCGAGTGCGGGGTGCCCGATGGGCGCGATTTCGGAACCGCAGGTTCATGAGCGCCCGGCGGGTACCCCGCACTCGCCGCTGCCACAGCTTCGACAGGCTCAGCCCGAACGGTGTTGATGTAGCGGGAGGCCTTCACATACCAAGCGGCTACGAAATCCAAAACACCTGCGCCGTGAATGTGCGCCATCACGGGTGCGAAGTCAGCTTTCTGTGCCTCCGACTGTTCCTTCTTGCCCACGAACGGCGGATTCCCCAGCACAAAGCTACACCGCTGCGCAGGCAGCACCTCATTCCAGTCCAGCCGCAGCGCATTGCCATGCACCACATGCGG
>JAYTRR010000021.1:0-20947 GCA_043746005.1 Burkholderiales bacterium | reverse complement strand
GACTGAAACAGCCTCTGCAGATGTGGGTGTTGTGGCCCAAATAGGCCAGATCACGTTACCATCCACGGCACTGAACTGCATCTTCAAGCGGTCAACAACGGAAAAAGCCATGAATACAAGCATCCGGGACATTGATGAGCGGACCAACCTGGCGGGTAACAGCATGTTTGAGCTGTTGCTGTTTCGTTTGGGCGAGGCGCCCGGCACCGATCGTCGCGAGTTGTTTGGCATCAACGTTTTCAAGGTCCGTGAAATTCTGGTGATGCCGGAAATCACCGCCATGGTCAACATGCCCCCCACCGTCATGGGCGTGGCCAATATTCGTGGGCAGATGATCACGGTCATCAACCTGCCGGCGGTGGTGGGTTGCAAGCCGACCAAGGGGCTGGGCATTTTGCTGGTAACCGAGTTTGCCCGCACGACCCAGGCCTTCGCAGTCGAAGAAGTGAATGAAATTGTGCGCCTGGAGTGGAAGCATGTGCTGTCTGCCGAGAACAGCGGCGGTGGTCTGGTGACCAGCATCGCCCGCCTGGATGGCAGCGCGGAAAACACCCGTCTGGCGCAAGTGCTGGATGTGGAGCAGATTCTGCGCGATGTGCTCCCACAGGAGCAAAAATCCAGTGAGAGTGCCGAGGGAATTCCCCAGGTGCGCTTGCCCCCAAGTACCGTTGTTCTCGCGGCCGATGACTCGGCCGTGGCGCGCATGATGATCGAGCAGGGTCTCAAATCCATGGGCGTGCCGTATGTCATGGCCAAAACCGGCAAGGAAGCCTGGGACACACTGGAGGCCATGACCGCCAAGGCAACCGCTGAAGGCAAGACCATTCAGGACAAAGTGGCTCTGGTGCTCACCGATCTGGAAATGCCCGTGATGGACGGTTTCACGCTCACACGCAACATCAAGCAGGATGGGCGTTTCAAGGGAATTCCGGTCATCATCCACTCGTCACTAACCGGCACCACCAACGAGGGGCATGTGAAGAGCGTCGGAGCGGATGCCTACATTGCCAAGTTTGTGGCCGAGGAACTGGGAGCCACGATTCGCCAGGTTTTGGAGCGTAACGCACGCTGATGTAAGACGCAGACGCTATTAAATAGATAGCTGTTTGCGCAGTGTTCACGAGGGCTTACGCCCTTATTTCCTTGAATCCTGGGGCGCGGTGCGCATCAGGTGACCCAGTGGCAAGGCGCTGCTGGCTTTGACCTCCCCCAGTGAAAAGCTGGTGTGGAGGTCTTTTACATTGGGCAGGTTGATCAGCACGTCGCGTGCGAACTGGCTGAAGGTATTGAGGTCGCGGCTCACGACCTGCAATTCAAACGTGCCGGTGCCGCTGATGTAGTGGCAGCTCACCACTTCGGGAATGTTGCGAATGGCGTCTTCCAGTGTGCGCAAAATCTCCCCGGTGTTTTGCGCAGCGTCGAGCCGCACAAAGGCGAGCACGCCCAGCCCAATCTTGTTGCGACTGATTTCCGCACGGTAGCCGGTGATGAACCCACTTTCTTCCAGCGCGCGCACGCGACGCCAGCACGGTGCGGCTGACAAGCCCACGCGCGAGGCGAGTTCGGCATTGGTGAGCCGGCCATCGCTTTGGAGTTCGCCCAGGATGGCGATGTCGAATTTGTCCAGAGTTTCCATAATCCCGTCTTTTTGCGCAAGATCCTTTCTAAGCATAGCCTGAATCAGGCAAAGAACGCAAAGACAGTTCTGCGTGTCACGCATACACTGACCCATCAAAAAAAGGAGTCCCCACGAAGGACATCCTTGATCGCGCAAGCCAACGTAAAGCCAATAGCCCGGAGACAAGCCACCATGAACGCACCGCTGCCCCAACACATCCGCAAATCGTCGGAGACCGTCACCCTCGACGACAAATACTCCCTGGATTACGGCTACGCCTTCATGAGTGGCGTGCAGGCGCTGGTCAAGCTGCCCATGCTGCAGCGCGTGCGCGACATGCGCGTGGGTAAAAACACGGCGGGCTTTATCAGCGGCTACCGGGGCTCGCCGCTGGGCAGTTATGACCAGTCGCTGGTCAAGGCCGAAAAATACCTCAAGGCGCACCACGTGGTGTTCCAGCCGGGCGTGAACGAAGAGCTGGCGGCCACCGCCCTGTGGGGTACGCAGCAATTGGGCTTTGCGCCGCTGGGCAGCAACAAATACGATGGTGTGTTTGGCATCTGGTATGGCAAGGGCCCGGGTGTGGACCGCTGCTCGGACGTGTTCAAACACGCCAACATGGCCGGCACCACGCCCTGGGGCGGCGTGATTGCCGTGGCAGGGGATGACCACATTTCCAAAAGCTCGACCGCCGCGCACCAGAGTGACCACATCTTCAAGGCCTGCGGCACGCCGGTGTTCTTTCCGGCCAATGTGCAGGAGATTCTGGACCTGGGCATTCACGCGTTCGCCATGAGCCGCTTCTCGGGCGTGTGGGCGGGCATGAAGACAATTCAGGAGATCGTCGAGTCCAGCGCCACCGTAATGATTGACCCGGACCGGGTGCAGATTAAAATCCCGACTGACTTTGTGATGCCCGAGGGCGGCGTGCATATCCGCTGGCCCGACGCGGCGCTGGCGCAGGAAGCGCGCCTTTTTGATTACAAGTGGTACGCCGCGCTGGCCTACATCCGTGCCAATCGCCTGAACTACAACGTGATTGAGGGGCCGAACGATCGTTTTGGCCTGATGGCCAGCGGCAAGGCCTATAACGATACGCGCCAGGCGCTGCTGGATTTGGGGCTGGACGACGTCACCTGCCAGCGCATCGGCATCCGCCTGCACAAGGTGGGTGTGGTCTGGCCGCTGGAGGCGCAACTCACGCGTGAATTTGCCACCGGTCTGCAGGAGATTTTGGTGGTGGAAGAAAAGCGCCAGGTTATTGAATACCAGCTGAAGGAAGAGCTGTACAACTGGCGCGCCGATGTGCGCCCCACGGTGCTGGGCAAGTTCAACGAGGTGGAAACGGCCGACGGCCAGCGCTCGGAATACGGCAGTGGCGGCGAGTGGTCCATGCCCAACCCCATCGCCAGCACCCTCTTGCGCGCCAATGCCGATTTGTCGCCTGCCATCATCGCCCGTGCCATTGCCCAGCGCCTCAAGAAGCTGGGGCTGGATGCGGACACCACGGCACGCATGGATGCGCAGCTGGCCATTCTGAACGCCAAGGAAAGTGCGATGCACGTGCTGGAGGTCAGCGGTGTCAAGGGTGCCGAGCGCCAGCCCTGGTTCTGTTCCGGTTGCCCGCACAACACCAGCACCAAGGTGCCCGAGGGCTCACGCGCCATGGCCGGCATTGGCTGCCACTTCATGACGATATGGATGGACCGCGCCACCGTGGGCTTCACCCAGATGGGTGGCGAGGGTGTGACGTGGGTGGGGCAGCAGCCTTTCAGCCACGATCAGCACATGTTTGCCAACCTGGGGGATGGCACCTACTTTCACAGCGGGCTGCTGGCGGTGCGCCAGGCCATTGCCGCTGGTGTCAACATCACTTACAAGATTCTCTACAACGATGCGGTCGCCATGACCGGTGGCCAGCAGGTGGGCGAGCGCCCTGAAGGGCACTCCGTTGTGCAGATAGCCCAGTCCATGCGTGCGGAAGGTGCTATCAAAATCGTAGTGGTGACGGACGAGCCCGAGAAGTACGACGGCGTCAAGCTGGTGGAGGGTGTGGGCGTGCACCACCGGGACGAGCTGGATGCGATTCAGAAGCAGTTTCGGGAAATCAAGGGAACCACCGTCATCATTTACGACCAGACCTGTGCCACCGAAAAACGCCGCCGCCGCAAGCGGGGCACGCTGGTGGATCCGGCCAAGCGCGTAATCATCAACGAACTGGTGTGCGAGGGCTGTGGCGACTGCAGTGTCAAGAGCAATTGCATGAGCGTGGAGCCGCTGGAAACCGAATTCGGCCGTAAGCGCCAGATCAACCAGAGCACCTGCAACAAAGATTACAGTTGCGTCAACGGCTTTTGCCCCAGCTTTGTGACGGTGGAAGGCGGGCAACTGCGCAAAAAAGCCAAGGGTGCCGCGCCCTCTCCGTTTGAGCTGGGTGCGCTGCCTGAGCCGCGACTTCCTCAGCGCGGGCCTGGCGATGCCGCTGCCTGGGGCATTGTCGTAGCGGGAGTGGGTGGTACCGGCGTCATCACCATCGGGCAGTTGCTGGGTGTGGCCGCCCATCTGGATGGCCAAGGCGTCGTCACGCAGGATGCGGGTGGACTGGCCCAAAAGGGCGGTGCCACCTGGAGTCATGTGCTGATCGCCCCCACGCAGGATGCCATCCGCACCACCCGCGTAGGCATGGCCTCGGCCGATTTGATTATTGGTTGCGACCCCATAGTGGTGGCCGGCAAGGAAACCGCCCTGCGCATGCGCCGCGGGCGCACCCATGTCGCACTGAACTCCCATAGCGCGCCCACAGCAGCCTTTGTATCCAATGCCAACTGGACCAATCCTGGGCAGGATTGCCTGGCGGAAATCGCCGAGGTGGTGGGCAACGAATGCGTCGGCACGTTTGATGCCGATGGCATCGCTACCCAGTTCATGGGTGACAGCATTTACACCAACCCCATCATGTTGGGCTATGCGTGGCAAAAAGGCTGGATCCCGTTGGCGCTGGCCTCGTTGATCCGCGCCATCGAACTCAATGCCGTAGCGGTGGAGAACAACAAGGCCGCTTTTGCCTGGGGCCGGCAGGCTGCGCACGATTGGCCTGCGGTTCAAAAACTGCTCAATCCCGGTCAGGTCGTGGCATTTACGCCGCGCTCAGTACAGCCCCTGGATGAGATGGTGCGCAAGCGTGTCGCGTTTCTGACCGGGTACCAGAATGCGGCCTATGCAGCGCGTTACGCCCACTTTGTGGATCAGGTGCGCCGCGTCGAAGAGGCTTTGCCCGTTCCGGCTTCCGCCGTGGCGTCAAGGCAGCCCGAGCTACCGCTGACCCAGGCAGTAGCCCGTTACCTGTTCAAGCTCATGGCCTACAAAGACGAGTACGAGGTGGCACGCCTGCATACCGACGTGGCCTTCCTCGCCAAAGTCGGTGCCCAGTTTGAAGGCGACTTCAAGCTCCATTACCACTTGGCGCCGCCCTTGCTGTCACCACGCAACGCGGCGGGCGAACTGCAAAAACGCAGTTTTGGACCCTGGATGCAAGCCGCCTTCCGCCTGCTTGCGCCGCTCAGGGTCTTGCGTGGCGGTCCGCTGGATGTCTTCGGTTACACCGCCGAACGTCGCCAGGAGCGGGCGCTCGCGCAAGAGTACCAAAGTGTCGTTGAAGGCATGTTGCCCTTGTTGACGCAGGATAACCGGGATGCTGCGCTTGCGTTCGCCCGCGTACCGGAGCAAATACGTGGATTTGGGCATGTCAAGGAGCGACATCTGGTCGCGGCACGCCAGCAGTGGAGTGTTCTGCAAGAGCAGTTCCACCGCCCGGGTCCCCAGATCTCTTAGGGCCAAGCGGGGCGGCAGAATTGCGACGAACACTGCCCGCTTACAATTGCGGGCTGTTCTCCCCTGCGCGCGCTTGTAAGCGGGCCACCCTGTTTCAGGGTGCGGGTTTGTCGTTATCCCTTGTTTTGTGGAGTTGCCTGTGTTCATTTCTTCTGCTTTTGCCCAAACCGCCCCCGCTGCTGCCGCTGGCGGAGACATGCAGTCCTCGCTGATGAGCATGCTGCCATTGGTGCTGATGTTCGTGGTGTTGTATTTCGTGATGATTCGTCCCCAGATGAAGAAGCAGAAAGAGCACCGCGCCATGATTGAGGCGGTCACCAAGGGGGACGAAGTTGTGACCTCCGGTGGTTTGCTGGGCAAAGTCAGCAAGCTGGGCGACAACTACCTGAGTCTGGAAGTATCCAATGGCGTTGAAGTACAAATTCAACGCAGCGCCGTGGTACAGGTCTTGCCTAAAGGCACGATCAAGTAATCCCCGCAACGTCCCTCTACCTATTCAAGCGCGATCATGAACCGTTACCCGGTGTGGAAATACGCGATCATCTTGATCGCGCTCGTGGTGGGCGGCCTGTACGCTTTGCCCAATGTGTTTGGTGAGGCGCCTGCTGTTCAGATTTCGGTGGCCAAAGCATCGATGAAACTCGACGCCTCCACCTTGTCCCGCGTGGAAGAAGCCCTCAAGACCGCAGGCATTGCGGCTGATGCGGTGACGCTGGACGGCACCTCCATCAAGGCCCGTTTCGGCAGCACCGATGTGCAGCTGAAGGCCAAGGATGCGATCCAGAAATCCCTCAACCCCGATGCGGCAGAACCAGGCTATGTGGTTGCGCTCAATCTGCTGTCCCGTTCACCCGCGTGGCTGACCGCCTTGCACGCGTCCCCCATGTACCTGGGGCTGGACTTGCGCGGTGGCGTGCACTTCATGCTGCAAGTCGACATGCAGGCGGCGCTGTCCAAGAAAGCAGAGTCCCTGTCGGGCGATATGCGCACCATCCTGCGGGAAAAGAACGTACGTCACAGTGGTATCAACCGCAATGGTCAGACGATTGAAATCCGTTTCCGCGATGCCCAGACCGTAGAGGCGGCCAAGCGTGTCATTCAGGACCAGTTTCCTGATCTGGCGACGGTCGAGTCTCCGGAGGGCGTGGAGTTCAAGATGGTGGCGTCCATCAAGCCAGTGGCTGCGCGCGCGGTGCAGGACCAGGCGCTCAAACAGAACATCACCACTCTGCACAACCGGATCAACGAGTTGGGCGTCGCAGAACCGGTGATTCAGCAGCAGGGGCAGGACCGCATCGTGGTCCAGTTGCCCGGCGTGCAGGACACAGCCAAGGCCAAAGATATTCTGGGGCGCACAGCTACTTTGGAAATTCGTATGGTGGATGAAGGCACGGAAGCCCGCGCGGCTGAGCAGGGAGCCGGGCCGGTGCCATTTGGTTCCGAGCGGTATCTGGAACGCAACGGGCAAGCAGTGATTGTCAAGAAACAGGTCCTGTTGACTGGAGAAAATCTGACGGATGCCCAGCCGGGCTTTGACAGCCAAACCCAGGAACCTTCCGTCAATCTGTCGCTCGACGCCAAGGGGGCCCGCATCTTTCGCGATGTAACCCGTGAAAGCATCGGCAAACGCATGGCCATTCTCCTGTTCGAGAAGGGTAAGGGCGAAGTGGTCACGGCGCCTGTCATTCGCTCCGAAATTGGCGGTGGACGGGTTCAGATCTCGGGTCGCATGACCACGGTGGAAGCCAACGACACCGCTTTGCTGTTGCGTGCCGGGTCGCTTGCAGCGCCTATGGAAATCGTTGAAGAACGCACCATCGGCCCGAGCCTGGGTGCCGAGAATATCGCCAAAGGTTTCAATAGCGTGACGTGGGGCTTTGTGGCTGTCACCCTCTTCATGTGCGCCTACTACATGTTGTTTGGTGTGATCTCCAGCATCGCACTCGCGTTCAACCTGTTGCTGCTGGTGGCTGTGCTCTCCATGCTGCAAGCCACGTTGACTTTGCCAGGAATGGCCGCGATGGCACTGGTGCTGGGTATGGCGATCGACGCCAATGTGCTGATCAACGAGCGCATCCGCGAAGAATTGCGTAATGGGGCATCTCCCCAGGCGGCCATTCATGCGGGCTATGACCGTGCATGGGCCACCATCATCGACTCCAACGTGACCACCCTGATTGCCGGGCTGGCCCTGCTGGCGTTTGGCTCCGGGCCGGTGCGAGGTTTTGCGGTGGTGCACTGTCTGGGTATCCTGACCAGCATGTTTTCCGGGGTGTTCTTCTCCCGGGGAGTGGTCAATTTATGGTACGGTCGACAAAAGAAACTTAAAAATGTGTCCATAGGGACGGTTTGGCGTCCTGATTCTGGCAATCAGGTCTCGGCAGACTAAAGGGAAACGGCATGGAATTTTTCAAAATCCGCCGCGACATTCCGTTCATGCGGCATGCGTTGGTGTTCAACCTGATCTCGCTCGTCACTTTTCTGGTGGCCGTGTTCTTTCTGTTTTCCCGCGGCTTGCATTTGTCGGTGGAATTCACCGGCGGTACGCTGATGGAGGTGAGCTACTCCCAGCCTGCTGACCTCAACGCCATTCGAACCACGGTTGCGTCTCTGGGCATCAACGATGTGCAGGTGCAGAACTTTGGCAATGCGCAGGATGTGCTGATCCGCATGCCGGTGCAAAAAGGCAGCAGTTCCGGCCAGCAAAGTGAACGTGTTCTGGTGGCCCTGAAGGCGGGGGATGCTTCAGCCAACCTGCGTCGAACCGAGTTTGTCGGGCCCCAGGTGGGAGACGAACTAGCGTCCGATGGCCTCAAGGCGCTGGCGTGTGTGGTCGTGGGCATCATGCTCTATCTGTCGTTGCGCTTCGAGTGGAAGTTCGCGGTGGCGGCCATCATTGCGAACTTGCATGATGTGGTCATTATTCTCGGATTTTTCGCATTTTTCCAGTGGGAGTTCTCGCTGCCAGTGCTCGCTGCAGTACTCGCCGTGCTGGGGTACTCGGTGAACGAGTCCGTGGTGATCTTTGACCGGATTCGTGAGAATTTTCGCCGCTATCGCAAGATGAATACCACGCAGATCATCGATAACGCAATCACGTCGACCATCAGCCGCACGATCATTACCCATGGCTCTACCCAGTTGATGGTTTTGTCCATGTTGCTGTTCGGGGGCGCGACATTGCATTATTTCGCGCTGGCATTGACGATCGGCATTTTGTTCGGCATCTACTCCTCGGTCTTTGTGGCAGCAGCCATTGCGATGTGGCTTGGTATTCAACGTGAAGACCTGGTCAAGGGTCCGGTCAAGAAGGAAGACGATCCGAACGACCCTAACGCGGGCGCTACTGTTTGACCGTTTCCTGACCCATGGCAACCCCTCCCAGCCTTTCGCCCCGATTGCAGTTCGCCAGAGCGGTGCGCGAACGCTTCGTCGCCGAGGCAGGAAAGGCCATGATTGAGATCAGTGGCGCTGTGCATGAGCGGATTACTACCCTGATGGATGAGCCCGCCAATGCGCGGGAAAGCCAGGCACGACGCGACACCTGGATGGCCTACAAACGGTGTCGCCCGGCCTGGCTGGACGGCACCATGAAGGTGTGGCGGGAGTGTCTTGACCCTCCCAAAGACCGTAAATCGGCGAGACTCGCCAAGGAAGAATCCGGCGGACTGGAACTGGTAGGCACCGAGGTGGTCGAGAACAAGATTCTGGCTTCGCGCATGGTGCTGGCGGTCATGGAAAAAGTCGGCGGGCAACTGGAAGACTTGCGGCTTCGCATGCGCTTCCTGGAAGGCACGGAAGAACTGGACGGGCATGACGTCTTGCGTCCGGAAGTACTGGTTTTGCTGATGGTAGAGCAGTGGGCTACTTCGGGCATGCCGGGTGACTCGTGGCCCATGGTCAACGATGTCGTCCAGAAGCTGCTGATTGCGCGTTTGACAGTGGCTTATGCCAATGCCAATGAGGTGCTCATCAAGAAGGGAGTCATGCCCACCATCGAATTGAAGGACCGTGTCAAAGCCAAAGTGCGCGGCTCGACACCACCGCGTCCCCGTTCATCAGCGGATTCGCCCGATGCCGGCCTGCCATCCGGTGGGGGGCCGCCCGGCGCCCATGGCGATGCGGGCGGTGGTGGTTCTTATGGATCAGGTCACGGGGCACCTGCGCCGCCATCAAATGGCGGGCTGTTCGGTGGTCGGCTGGGATGGGGTCAACCCGGAGCCAGTGCTTCCCAATCCGGGAGTGAAGGCGCATCTGCGGGGCCGTCTAGTTCCAGAGGACAGGGGCCGACCTCTTCTCCATCCGCTCCTTTCTGGAAACAGGGGGCAGGAGGGCAAAGCGGCCCGGGTCAAAATTACGGGGCTTCCGACGAAACCCGTTTGATGACGTCCAACACGCCTTTGGCGCGTGCCCGAAGCCGGGCGCAGGGTGTCATTGGCCAGATTCGCCGTATGTTTGTCCGCCATGGTGGCGGAGATTTTTCAGGTACTGCGCACCAGGCACCATCGCCAGCGTTGGCTGCTGCGCTTGCGCCCCCCCGCCCGGGGCAGGCGGCCGCCTACGCGACAGGAGGTACCCTTTACCTAGACTTCAGCCCTGCGGGAATGGCCCGTGTAGCGGGTGACCTGCGCGAGAAGACTGCCGAGCTTAAAAAGAAAGCCGAAACCAAGGGTGAAAAGGCAACGATTGAAATCGTTGCGCTGATGTTCCAGGCGATTCTTGCCGAAGAGCGCATTCCCCCGGGTATCCGGGTGTGGTTTGCCCGGCTGCAAATGCCAGTGCTGCGCGTGGCATTGGAAGACCCTGACTTTTTTGGTACCACCACGCACCCAGCCCGTTTGTTGATTGATCGCATGGGTTCCTGTGTGATGGGTTTTGATTCGGCGGGCGTCCACGGCGGTGCCATGGAAACCGAGATCAAGCGTATCGTGCAGGTTATCGAGCAGTACCCTGAAACCGGCAAGAAGGTGTACCAGATTGTTTACGATGAATTTCAGAAGTTCCTTGGCAAGTTCCTGACCGAAAAAGGGCCTGCCAAGAAAGTGGTGAGCGTGGCGCAACAGGTGGAGCAAAAAGAAACGCTCGCGATCCAATACACCATCGAGATGCGCAACATGCTCAAGGATATGCCGGTGCGCGACGAAATCCGTGATTTCCTGTTCAAGGTCTGGGCCGAGGTGTTGGCCGTCGCTGCGGTGCGCAAAGGCCCACAGCACGTCGACACCCTGACATTCAAGAAATCGGCAACTGATCTTGTCTGGGCGGCCAGTGCAAAGCCCAACCGTGCTGACCGTGCGCGCGTTATCCAGGACCTGCCAAATTTGCTGTTGCGCCTGCGCTCGGGCATGACACTGCTGGCCATGGCACCCTCTGAGCAGGAGCGCCACGTCAAGACGATCAGTGACACCCTGGCAGATGCGTTTATGTCCAAGACGCAAGCCATTCCGCAAGCTAAAATTGACGCCATGGCCCAACGCCTGGGTAACCTGGAAGACTTCGTCAGTGAAGATGGCATGGGCGATTTGCCACTGGATTCCGAGAGCATCGAGATGATGCTTGGCATCGATGCGTCGGACATCGAAGTGGTTGCGAATGGCGGATCAAAACCCACTGCGGCCATGCTGGCCTGGGCGCAGGAGCTGCAGCTGGGTTCCTGGTACACCTTGGACCACAATAACCAGATAACGCAGGTACAGTTTGCCTGGCGCAGCGACCGCAAACACCTGAATTTGTTTGCCGCGACCTCCGGCAAGAGCTTTTTGATCCAGGCGGGCCGTCTCGCGGCCTATCTGCAAGCGGGCTTGCTCCTGCCGCAAGAAGAAGAGACGCTGACCGTGCGCGCCACGCGCGATGCCATGACCAAGCTGGAAGCCAACCCGGAACGGTTGTTGGCCTGACGGGGTCAGGATGGTTGCTGCACTGGCGTTGCGCTAGTGCGCTACGCGATCACACGTGTCGTCGCACAACTCATCGAGGACCAAAGCATCGGGCTCCTGCCCAAAGCTCCAGTAAACCATGAGGATGATGATCTTGAGGTCGTCCAGTGACACGGGTGCGCCGGGAGCCGCCATGGCGCGGTCAATGACGACTTCACGCATGGGCGCCGCCAATACACCGGCAGATTCCAGGAAACTGATAAAGCCCAGGCATTGCGCGCCCAGATGGTTTTGTTCCGCAGCAGGGTAGATGCGCACACTGGTGGGAGAAGGCTCCCGGAGCCAGGGTTCAGGCGGCGTAGGCTGCGATGCGCTGACGTAACCGGATGAACCGCGAGCCGCAGTGTTGAGGCCGTTGAGCCACGTCATTGCATCGTCGATCTCTTCCGACTCAAAGCCAACCGCGTTGAGCTTGCGCTCCAGATGAGCCGGTTCAGGACAACTGTCACCGGCGTAATAGTTTTCGTAGACGAAGACAAGCACTTCAAACATGGTGCCAATATAGCGCAGAAAATCTGACTGGGTCCAGTCCACCGGACTTGCCCCTCTATTTCGGGTTTAGGCCGCGTGGGTGACTGAATTCACACACGCTAACTACGTGCCATACGCTGAAACAGGCCACCGGGCAGGCGTGCGACATGGCCGTGTATTTCGAGCTCCATCAGTTGCGCTTGGAGCGTCGGGGTGTCCAGGCCGGTGCGGGCTTGCAATGCATCCAGCCCGACGGGATCAAAGCCCAGGGCGTCCAGCAAGTCGTTTACTGAATCAGAAAGACCTGTTGCCCTCGCATCATCTGCGCTTTCGGCTATCAAATTCATAGTGAAATGTGCAACAGGTCCCAGTTGCAGTTCTTCGAGTACGTCCTGTGCGTTCTCCACCAGCTTGGCACCTTGTTTGATGAGCGCATGGCAGCCGCGTGCCTGGGTGGAATGGATAGACCCCGGGATGGCGAAAACGTCTTTACCCTGTTCGGCTGCCAGCCGTGCAGTGATCAATGAGCCGGACTTCAATGCCGCTTCGACCACTAGTGTGCCGCAAGAAAGACCCGCAATGAGGCGGTTGCGCTTGGGGAAGTTGGCGGGAACCGGGGGTGTGCCCAGCGCGTATTCGCTGAGCAATACCCCACGCTGCGCTATGCGGTGGGCCAGATTCAGGTGCTGCTTGGGGTACACACGGTCCAGGCCGGTTCCCACCACCGCAATGGTGGCTAACTGACCGGGGGGTGCTCCGTCCAGTGCGCCTTCGTGCGCTGCGCCGTCGACACCCAGCGCGAGACCGGAAACGATGGTCAACCCCGCTTCCGCCAGCGCTTGTGAAAACTGCCGGGCGTTGGCCGCACCCTGGGGTGTCGGGTTGCGACTTCCCACCACAGCGACCGAGCGCGGGGCACGCGAGGCCAGCCCGCCACTCTGCCAGGACTCTGGCGTACCCATGCCATACAGTAGCAAAGGCGGGTCTTCCATGTTGAGCAGGGATTGCGGATAGGCCGGGTCGCCCAGCGTGAGCAGCCGGTTCCGCTCGGGGTCCGCTTGGAGCCACTCCCACGTGGTGGCCAACAGCGACGGCAACTCTGGAGGCTGCCGTTGCAGCGCCGCACATTGCTGGGCATTGGCAACCTCGCCCAATGTGTTTGTGGGCTGTTCAAAGATGTGATGCGGCAGGCCAAATGCGGTTAACAACCTGCGTGCGGTAGCATTACCCACACCGGGTGTCAGGTGCAAACGCAACCAGACAGCGAGTTCGTCGCGGTCCATCAATTGCGATCGATACTTCGGGAAGGCAGAAGATTAACGCGGGTTGGTCAGGCGATCGCCCACGCGAACGCCATCAGTGATTTCAAGGATCAGCGCATACGACAAACGGTCGAAGGTGCGAAACACCATCAACAGCCCGTTGCGCTCATCCGGTAGCTTCATAAGGGGCCGCTCTTCATCCGACTTGTCTACCATGCGCGCGCCATCTTTGAGGATGGCCAAGACGTGGCCGATTTCCATGCCGTCGCGGGTGCCACGGTTGATGGCGACAACCTGGTTTTGTGCGGCGTTCACCACGGCATTGCCGTAAACCGACACGATGCGGCCACTCACTTTGGCCTCGGGGGCATGGGGTGTGTAAGTGAGTAACTGGCGGGAAGGCTCGGGGAGCATGCGGTCGCCCACCCGCATTTCCTCTTTGGCTGCCACGATATCAATGGTGGCAGGTACAACCGCGGTGCTCCGGGAGCCATCCTTGTTTTCCACTTCGGTTGTTGCTTCTCCGCGCACCAGTGTGGCCTTGCCCACGTACTGCGCCTCATAGCCCAGCACCTCGCCAGTGGTTGGATCCTTCAGTGGCGTCGCATTGCGAAAGATGCGGAACTGTTGCAGTTGCGGCTGATCGTCCATCAAAGGGGTGCCGTTTGGTCCGCGCACGTAGGCGCGGTCCCCCCGGGTGACCATCACACGCCCTTCCTGGGTGGATACGATGCGGGGCGCCGCCTTGAGACCCGCTTCGTCCACAATGATTGGCTCGGCCAGGAAGGCCTCGATCACGTTGGATCGCAGGGTGGGGAGTGCCCCACTGGAAAGCGCCTCATACCGGGTCCGTGGGGAAACGCGCACGGTGTCAGTGGGGGCTTCGTCGGTGGCCTGTGCGCCCTCGACACGCAGGCGGGCCATGCCGTTTTTGCGTTCCAGAACAAGAATCTGCCCGGGATAAATCAGGTGCGGGTTCTTAATGTCGTTCAGATTCATGCCCCACAACTCGGGCCAGCGCCACGCACGCTTGAGAAACAGACCGGAAATGGCCCACAATGTGTCTCCACTCTTGATCGTGTAGCGCTCGGGCGCGCTGGCTGCCAACTCGCTCAGCGGCACGCCTTTTTCGGCGACCTGATTGGCGGTTTGCCTTTGGTCGGCTGTGATCGGGTAGCTCTGCCCCCATGCGGGAGCGGCCACCAGCGCACTGACCAATGTAGTCAGCGCGGCTATTGCCACTGTGGATTTCGCCATTAGATGTGTCGTCATATCGTGCCGCAGTCCGAAGGAGTAACTTGATAAATTACGCACGATTTTGCGCTCAAGCCCTTGATTCGGCAACGTTTTTGGCGCATGGGCTGTGCTGCAAGTCCCAAAAGTGGCGAAAATAGCGACATCTTCGAAAAAGAACCCATGGCTTTACTTTCCATTCTTTGTTATCCAGACCCCAAGTTGCACAAGGTGGCCAAACCGGTTGCCACGGTGGATGCGCGCATCCGTGCAATCGCCGCCGACATGATCGAAACCATGTACGACGCCAAGGGCATCGGCCTGGCGGCCACGCAAATCGATGTTCATGAACGTCTGATCGTGATGGACGTGTCCGAGGAGCGCGACGAGCCGCTGGTGCTGATCAACCCCGAACTCGTCTGGACCAGTCCCACCACCCACCTCAATGAAGAAGGCTGCCTGTCGGTGCCCGGAATTTACGACGGCGTGGAGCGTTTTGACGCCGTTCATGTGCGGGCAATGGACCTCAATGGGCAAGTACGAACGATTGAAGCCGACGAGTTGCTGGCAGTTTGTATCCAGCACGAAATGGATCACTTGATGGGCAAGGTGTTTGTGGAATACCTTTCGCCACTCAAGCGCAACCGCATCAAGAAAAAAATGCTCAAGGCCCAACGCGAGGATGAGCGATGAGGGCCTCGGCCCCCCAGTGCGCTTCATGAGGGTTATCTTTGCGGGTACACCCGAATTCGCCCGGGTGGCTCTTGAACGTTTGCACGCCAGTGGACACACCATCCCCCTGGTTCTGACCCAACCCGATCGCCCGGCTGGACGTGGCCTGAAGTTGCACCCTTCGGCAGTCAAGCAGTTCGCCCTGGACCACGCGATCCCCGTGGCACAACCGCGCAGCTTGCGACTGGATGGCAAGTATCCGCAGGACGCAGAGGCTGCACGCCAGTCAATCGCTGAGGCAGACGCCGACGTCATGGTGGTGGCCGCCTATGGCCTGATCCTGCCGCAGTGGGTGCTGGATGACATGGTGGCGCCGCGCACGAATGGCCAGCGTCGCATGGGGTGCCTGAATATTCACGGCTCATTGCTGCCGCGCTGGCGGGGTGCTGCACCGATTCACCGCGCCATTGAGGCGGGCGATACCGAAACCGGCGTCACCATCATGCAAATGGATGCCGGCCTGGACACCGGGGACATGCTGCTGGTGCAAAGCGTGCCAATTGGCGGACAGGACACCACGGGGTTCCTGCATGATCAGTTGGCGAATATGGGTGCTGACATGGTGGTGCAGGCGCTGGATCGGGCGGCTGCAGGACACTTGCAGCCCCAACCTCAGCCTGAAGCCGGTGTCACCTACGCCCACAAGATTGACAAACACGAGGCGGCGATCGACTGGCACCAGAGCGCGCAGGTCATTGCACGGCGGGTGCGGGCATTCAATCCCTTTCCCGGGGCCAGCACCGTTTTGAATGGTGAAACCATCAAAGTATGGTCTGCCCATGTGGAGCTGTCTGATGAGGCGTGCGCAGCGTCTGCTGGCAGTATGCCAGTGGATTCGGGCACTATTGTGGCCGTAGCCCGCGAGGGTATTGCGGTAAAAGCTATGAATTCGATAGCAATTTTGACGGAGTTGCAGCGTCCTGGCGGCAAGAAGCTGCCGGTGGCTGACTTCCTGCGCGGCTTTGACGTTCAGCCTGGCATGCGGCTGGGCTGACCTTCGGCATGTTTTTTCTGCGCGCCAATTACCGTCATCCTGAATTTCGCCAGGGTTTCACCGACATGCTGGGCGTCGCACCCGGCATTGCCGCATGGGGGTTGATGACGGGTGTGGCGATGGTCAAATCCGGCATGAGCACCGTTGAAGCACTGCTCATGGCCCTGATCGTGTTTGCCGGCAGTTCCCAGCTGGCGGCCATTCCCCTGATTTTGGCGGGGGCACCCATGTGGGTGATTCTGGCCACCGGATTGTGCGTGAATTTGCGGTTTGTGGTGTTCAGTGTGCACATGCGGCCCTATGTGATGCACTTGCCACGCTGGCAGCGGCTGGTTACCGGCTACCTGACGGCGGATTTGACCTACGTATTGTTTGTGAAGCGCTTCAGCAAGCCCGCGACCGATGCCCAGGGGCATGCCGCCCAAATGGCGTATCTGGCGGGCAACGGCGGTATCAACTGGTTTAGCTGGACCTTTTTCAGCATGCTGGGTGTCGTATTGGCGAACGCCATTCCGGCGCAATGGGGCTTGGGGTTTGCGGGCATTCTGGCGCTGGTGGGCATGTTGTGCTCATTGGCATCAAGTCGCTTGCGCTGGGTGTCTGCCACGGTTGCGGGTACCGCCGCGGTGGCGGCGTTTGCCCTGCCCCTGAAGCTCAATATTCTGGTGGCGATCGCCGCCGCAGTGGCGGTGTGCCTGCTTCTGGAAGAGTCGATGCTGCCGCCGTCCGATGCACCAGCGCGCGACGGGCGTTGACCATGGACAGTTTTTTCGCCGGTGAGACCGATGCCTGGACTCTGGCCACCATCGTGGGCCTGGCATGCATCACCGTCATTGCGCGTTCGTTTTTCTTTATCTCCGAGAAAAACTGGTCTTTGCCGCACTGGGCGCAGCGCGGTTTGCAATATGCCCCCATTGCAGCCCTGTCGGCGGTCATTGTTCCCGAGATTGTGATGACCCAGGGTGTTCTGATTCACACCTTGCAGGATGCCCGGCTGTACGCCGCGCTGGCGGGTGTCGGCTATTTTTTCTGGCGTCGGGGTGCTGGTCAGGTCGTGCTGGGTACCATCGTCACGGGCATGGCGGTGTACTTGCCGCTCCACATTGGCCTGGGCTGGTAGGCGCTTTTACAATCTCCCCATTAACCCGAGGTTTTTCATGAACGTTATCCGCTTTTCCGATCTGTGCGCCAGGGGCCAAGTTGCCGGCAAACGTGTATTCATCCGTGCCGATTTGAACGTGCCACAAGACGACGCAGGCCATATTACCGAAGACACCCGCATTCGTGCCAGCATCCCCTGCATCCAGATGGCACTGGACGCCGGAGCGTCTGTCATGGTGACCTCCCATTTGGGTCGCCCCACCGAGGGCGCTTTCACGCTGGCCGATTCGCTGGCCCCGGTGGCGGCACGCTTGGCGGAACTCATGGGGCGTACCATTCCACTGGTCAGCAATTGGGTTGACGGTGTGCTGTTGGACGGGAAAGCGCTGGTCCCTGGTCAACTGGTGTTGCTGGAGAACTGCCGCGTCAACAAGGGCGAGAAAAAGAACGATGAAACCCTGTCCCGCAAGATGGCCGCCCTGTGCGATATTTTTGTACACGATGCTTTTGGCACCGCCCATCGCGCCGAAGCTTCTACCTACGGCATTGCCCAGTACGCACCCGTTGCCTGCGCCGGACCCCTGCTGGCTGCCGAGATGGATGCCATCTCCAAAGCACTGCTGGCCCCCAAGCGCCCACTGGTGGCGATTGTGGCGGGCTCCAAGGTCTCCACCAAGCTGACCATCTTGAAGAGCCTGGCCGACAAGGTGGACCAGTTGATTGTGGGCGGCGGCATTGCCAACACCTTTATGCTGGCTGCGGGTCTGAATATTGGTAAAAGCCTGGCCGAACCGGGATTGCTGGAGGAAGCCCGCATAGTCATTGAGGCCATGAAGGCCCGTGGCGCCGCGGTGCCCATTCCGACCGATGTGGTGACTGCCAAGACCTTTTCTGCCGACGCCCCTGCGACCATCAAGGCGGCGACCGATGTGGCTGACGACGACCTGATTCTGGACATTGGCCCGCAAACTGCGCAAGCGCTGGCACAGCAACTCAAGTCGGCTGGCACCATTGTGTGGAACGGCCCTGTGGGCGTATTCGAGTTTGCCGCGTTTGAAAACGGAACCAAGGTGATTGCACATGCCATTGCCGAGTCCAGCGCTTTCTCCATTGCCGGCGGCGGCGACACGCTGGCCGCGATCGCCAAGTATGGGATCGAAAAGCAGGTGAGCTACATCTCTACCGGTGGTGGCGCATTTCTGGAGGTTCTGGAAGGCAAAACCCTGCCGGCCTTTGAGGTGTTGTCTCGCCGCGCCGCGGGCTGATCAGAAAAGCTCGACCTCGCCGACTTTCAGGTCGGACGAGAGGAGCCCCCTGCGCACCAGGTCTGCCTCGCTGCAAACCTGGTTGCGACCGTGGTGCTTGGCATAGTAGACCGCGCGGTCGGCCCGTTCGCAGGCGGCGGAGGGGGAGTCCCCGGCCACGATCCCGGTCAGGCCAAGGCTCGCCGTGATGCGTCCCGCCTGCGGAAACGCGTAATTGGCCATGGCGACGCGAAAACGCTCCACGGCAGCGATCGCGGCGTCATGGTCATTGCAACGCAGGACCACTACAAATTCTTCCCCGCCAAAACGGTAAACGCGGTCGTAGGCTCGAAAAGATGTTTTGAGGATTCGGGCGACCAGGATAAGTACCTCATCGCCAATCAGGTGCCCGTAGTTGTCATTGACCTGCTTGAAATGGTCAATGTCGACCATCGCAAGCCAGAACCCGCTGGCCGGCGTTGCCGCGCGATGCTCTATGGGGGGCGGGGGTTCTTCGGTGGCCTGCGTCGATGACAGAGACTTGTAAAAAAGATCGTCAAACGGTTTGCGGTTCCACAACCCGGTCAGCGCGTCACATTCGCTGTAATCCAGCATGTCGACGATGTTGCCGTACAGGGTGATCAGTCGTTGGGCCGCCAACACGTCTGCGTTCCCCAAAGGGGTGTCTGATTGCAACTCGATCACCCCCCACGGATGGGTCTCTGCGGATAGCATCACGGGAAATCGTGTCAGGTAGCCCCGTTGTGGCACCGCGCGTGGTGTCACCCGTACTTCGGCCCGGTCCACGCAGAGCAGGCGCTCGGGCTCGCTGTCGATAGGAGTCAGTGCGCCCGGGTCAGTTCGCAGGGTATTTGACATGATCCGGACTTTTTCGCCTGCAATGGCACGCGTCAGCGGTAGCCAGAAACGCTGGTTTTCATCCAGGACGAGGCTGTGTATTTCAACCATGCGCGCGCTGGTTGATTCAATCAGTGCCAGCGTAATGCCCCGTAACAGGTCATCCCGACTGCGAAGCCCACTGAGGTGGACCAGATGGTCAACCAAGTGCGCGGCGCGGGTTTTCGGCAGGTTTTCCATGGCCAGGCCTCTACGCACCATCGTGAACGGGCATCTGCCTGGCGGCGACTCCCTGAAGGATGGCGCCACAGATACGCCCACGGCCGTTTTGCTTCGCGTTGTAGAGCTGGGTGTCCGCCAGCCCGACCAGCGCCAGTGCCCCACCGTCGCAGTGCCCAAGCAGGGTTGCAAGGCCGATGCTAACCGTCACCACCGGAGCTGCATCCGAGTTTTCGTGGGCAATTTCCTGCTCGCGTATCCGGCGCTCCATATTCCCCGCCAGTACCATGGCGTCGTCAAAGAGGGTGTCGGGCAGAATGCAGGCGAACTCTTCGCCCCCATAACGGGCCACCAGATCGGCGGGCCGTTTCAGGCACGATTTCAGGGTCACCGCAATCTGGCGCAGGCAATCGTCGCCAGCCTGGTGTCCGTACCGGTCGTTGAAGCGCTTGAAAAAGTCCACATCCAGCATGATGATGGACAGCGGTAACTTGCTGCGCGCCGCGCGCGCCCATTCGACGGACAATTGCTGGTCAAAATATCGACGGTTGTATACGCCGGACAGTCCGTCCAGAAAAACCAGTTTTCGCAGCAAGTCGGACTGGAATTTGAGCGTGAGGTGGGTTTTTACCCGCGCGCGCACTACAGCGGGGTTGACCGGTTTGGCGATGAAGTCCACCGCGCCCAGACTGAGTCCATGGGTTTCTTGCGCCGCATCGGTATGTGCGGTTACAAAAATGACCGGAATGTTGGCCGTGCCTTCATGGGCCTTGAGTTGCGCGCACACCTCGAACCCGTCCATCCCTGGCATAACGACGTCCAGGAGCACCAGATCAGGCGGATTATTGATGCAGATAGACAGGGCCTGCGCACCGCTGGTAGCCATAAAAACCTGGTAGTCACCGGCAAACACCTGGTGCATGACCTGGATGTTGATGGGTTGGTCATCCACTACCAGCAGCCTCGGCTTGCCATGGGTGCTGTCCAGCAATGCATCCATTGGTGTGTCAAGAGCGATCATGGGCAGGTTGCTGGGCAGGATTATTGATGCAAGGTCGCATATTGAACCACACCTAGTGCAAAGTCAGAAGAGGGTTTCCCCGCCCGGTCTTTTCGCGTGGGCAATTATCATAAATGACACGCACAAGTTGACGCTCGGATATAACCCCCGGTTACCGGTTACCGGTTACCGGTTACCGGTATCCATGTGAAAATGGTTTCCAAATACAAGGAGACTGATTCATGCCACGTCGCGCTACCAAGATTGTTGCCACTCTGGGCCCTGCTTCGAGTGACCCCGCTTTGCTGGAGCAGATGATTCGTGCCGGTGTCAACGTCGTGCGCCTGAATTTCAGCCACGGCAAGGCGCAGGACCACATTGATCGCGCAAAACTGGTTCGCGAAGCCGCCCACCGCGCTGGCCGCGAGGTTGCCATCATGGCGGATCT
>JAYTRR010000020.1:0-21086 GCA_043746005.1 Burkholderiales bacterium | reverse complement strand
CGCCTGATCAACGTAGTGTTTCAGTAATTCTGACAAGGGTTCTGTCCGAGCTTCATCGATCAGGAACCACATCGCCGCCAATGCGACGTTCGTGGCATCCGGCCTGATATTCAGCGCACGGTGCAGATCGACCCATGCGAGATCAGGTAACTTCTGGCGCTGCCGAAACTGGGCGCGAATCAATAAAAATTGTACGTCCTGCTCCGCCTTGCTCAGCTCATCAACACTCAGTGACTTAAAAACGCGGGCCAGTGCCGGAAAATCGTCGTTTTCGGCGTAAAGCTCCAATGCGAAGACCAGTTGATCGAGCGCGCCAAAGCGGCGAAAAGCGTCCATCGCCAAGTCAGCAGCCTCAACGGGGTGGCTCTGGCGGACCAAAAACACCAGGCGCGACCAATCGGATGGTGTGGCTAGTGGCGTTTGAGCCACCCGCTGATAAGCACCTTGTGCCGACGCATATTCGCGAAGCTCCCACGCTATCTGACCTAACAAGCGCCAATACTCCGCTGCACTCGCAGGCACTTTGTTTTCGTACGTCTGCATCAGGGCTAGCGCCTCACGCATGTGATCCCGGCGAACAAGGCTCACCACGGCACGCAGCACCGCGTCTAATGAAAAAGGCTCCAATTGAGCGCGGCGCATGTTGAGTGCTTCGGCCCGTTCGACCTGCCCACCATTTTCAGCAAACCGTGCAGCGTACTCAAGAAAAATAGGTGTCTTTTTTCTCTCGAATTGCGTCTCAAAAAACCGTGATCCCTTGTCGGGCTCCGCTGCTCGTTCATAAAGATCAAAGATATCTGCCCATTGCTCTGGCGTCAACGTGGTCTGAGTTTCTCTGACCGCCCACGCTCGCAGGGCAAGCAAGGGCGAGTCTGCCGATGGTGACCAACGAATCACCGCTAATACCGTTTCGGAAGAATGATCCCCCAGCTGAAACAGCGTACGCCACTGCTCGCCCGCTACCAAAGGACGCTGGGTCCATTCAGCAACGTGGGCCAATTTTCGGCGCCACGCGATATCCTTTGGCAACTGCTGCACCGCATGTTGAGCGACTTGAAATGCCCGAGCCAAATCTCCGCTGCCCACCAATATTTCGTATGCCAGCGCAAAGTCTTCAGGATTGAAAGGACGCATCATGGCGTCGGCTAGCTTGGGTTCAAGCGCCGTGCGAGCTGCCGACGGTTCCATGCGATTGATTGAGGGTGGCAGTGGGGGCGGGCTGGGCACAGGCAAAGGCCGCGGTACAGGCACTGACGCAGCTGCGGCAACGGAAGTCCCCCCCAACGCCACTCCCTCCAGCCAATTCTGCTGAACGATGGCTTCTGGTCGAAAGGCTGCGACTCGGATGAAACTGGCACCAACACTGGCATTGGAAACTGCCAGCCGGGCAGTCACTTGATCTTGCCAAAATCCGACGCGCAACACATATTGGACGCCTCGCCGCTCTACCCGCACAAATGGCAACTCGGCGTAGCGCACATACAGCTTCGCCAATGCTTGCGCATTTTGACCACTAGCGATCTGCAACGAGTAATAGTCCTGCCCCGCAACGGGAAGTTCCATCGCTACGACCGACGACAAACCGGAGCAGGCCATGCAGGCAAGAAGGGGTTTCACTCTCATGGAGTGTCTGAGGAGTTATGGGGTTGGAATACCAACCTTCGGACATAACTAGCCGCCAGATCGGGGTACCCCGCCGCCAGTGCGTTACGCGCGAGATAGCGCAGTGTCTCTGGATCGGCCTCCAGATTTCCAAGATGCTGCTGTGCAGACAGCATCGCCTGACTGAATCGACTGGCTGCCATGTGCGTACTGATTCCCTTTTGAAAAAGACGTCTGGCGTCGTCGGCGTTCGTAGCCTGGTCGCGCGCCATCAAAAAATACTCTGCGGCGAGGCCGTACGCACCAGCGCCAAGAGCGTCTTGTGCATACTTCTCAAGTGCGCCCTTGGCGTCAGCCCCTTCGATTTTCGCCAAAAAATCCAGCCCCATGCGCGGCAAATCAAATTCGAAGGCCGCTGCAGCAAAGAGCCGTGCAAGTGATTCAGGGATATCTTCCCCAAGCGCTGTCTTCATGAGTTCAGTCATTCGGGTTTTCAACCGCGCACGCTCCCGAGTATCCAGAGTGGAAGCCAGTGCCTTTTGATAGCCATTGGCTAACAGGATCCGGATTTCAGTGCGTTGACGGGCATCCCCCGCATGGACCCAAGGTAGCAACATACCCTCCATGGATTGGATATCAAGGGTCTCCCGTTGCGATTTAGCCAACAAAATGGCTGCATCTGCATTGCTGGTATTGGCTCTGTAAAGATTTTGAATGTAGGAAACCGTCAGCTCATCCAGTGTTGCTTGTTCATAGAGCTTCTCCACCAGACTCTTGCGCGGGAAGATCACAGCCAGCAACACCAGAACCAGCAGCGCGACCAGCAATAGCTGCCAGTTGGTGGCCAATAGCAGACGGGGTATCTCCCCATCGTTACCGGCATATCGCTTCGAGCGGTCGGGCAACATGGACTTTTAGTTCGTAATAAGAAAGATGGGCATCACGCCTGCTTGGACTCACGTCGGCGCCTGCAACACGCACGCGACAGTTACCCACATTAGCCAGCGTAAATTTCAGAGGCACGTTTCCCACCAGATTCCACCGATAGCCATCCGCAGTGGCCTCGGCACTTTCGATCCGCGCATTGGCCGACTCCAGACGCATGCTGCTCGATTCGGTAGGACGCAACACCAACTCCGCCTTGTCGCTGCCCAGATGGACATAGCCATCGTTTTGCGCAGAACGATATCCCGCAACGCCAGTGCTTCTTTGGAGATCCGGAAAACCCATCGCGAACGGCAGCCGAAGCGTACGCAGATAGGGTGCCCCGCGCACACGCCAACCGCCAGGCGTTCGGGCAATAACCAGATCCTGAAAATCGAGTGCCTTACGTGCGTAATCGGAAACAAAAACAGGCGTAGTCTCCTGTGCCAATGCGTAGGCAAAAACACGGTCTAACGATGTCATACCCGCCAACTTGGTTGTCAAATAAGTATGGAAATAAATACCAATCGGTTTGAGCCGTCGCGGCTTGTCTGTGATTTCAAAAGTTTCAATCACGCGCTCATACCCATAAAACGGGCCCTGCCAATTGTTGGTGTAAACGTTTTCGTTCTGATTGGGTGCAAACACTTGGAAACCACCCGCACGCGGCACCCCTAGACCTTCGACACGGTTCATCGTAGGCTCCAGGCGTGTGGCCGTGGTGTCGCCTCCGTTCAGGTTGAGTACGCCCAATTTGCGCGTCAAAGCCAATGCGTCGCTACCGGGTATGCAATCACCAGTCCAAAAAAACATGTCTACTTTTTTTCCAGGAGGTGCCAACCGGCTTTCAATGTATTGAATGGACCCTTCAATTTCTCGCTTGAGATCAAATTGGTATCCAGGCAAACGCAGGTTGTAGCCTTCGTTCACATCGCCGTCACTAGAACCTGCTTTACGCCAAATGAAGGGGTGCGAATAACTGTGCGAGGCGATAGCGACGTTGGGTGCGCGAAAAATATCCTGGGCTATCTTTTCAGCGTTGCTGGACAACCCTGGATACAAACCATTCGGAGAAATCTCCGCTTCGATAACTGAGATCGTCATGGGGACAGGGTATTTTTTAACAATCCGGTCACGCACAACCTCACCTGCCATGGGATTACCGGACAATTCAGACCGACTGACAAAGCCGTCACCGTCCATATGGACCATCAGCATTCTGCGTCCCGATTCGGTCGTGACGTCTGGCACTGGCATCTCCGGCAGGCGCAATGCCTGCTGCAAAAAGGCAAACGGATCAATCTCCCAGCGATCACCACTATCCCCAGGCAATGTGATCCGCGCATAGGGTTCTGTCACATACCCGCCCCAAGGCATCAATGCCGCAGCGACTTGTTCCAGCTCACCCCTTCGCAGCGTCAAGAGTGGTGTTCCATACGCGATTGACAACGCGAAAAAACTGTCAGCCACCGGGCGTGGCGTGCGCTCAAAACCCATCATCGGACTTTGCTGAACGATTTCAACAGGTGCCGTCGTGGCTGGCGGATAAGAAGCCGTGAGGCCCAGCACTTTGCCAAACGAGCCATCCAGCAAAAAACCAGGAGGGCCAATCATGGCAACCGGGATGTTCTCATTAACCTGCCGGCCAAGCCACGCCAGCAATTGCGCTTTGTCGCTAACTTGCACGTCGTCCGTAAGCCACACGACAACACCCGCATATCGACCAGCCAGCGAATATTCTGGCAAATGCTGCGGATCGACGTACTCGGGCACATAGCCCATGTAGTTGAGAGGCATGGCACCATTGCGCAAGGGACTCACCATGCGCAAGGCATATTCATCCTTCAACACGCTATGCACAATCAAAACCTTACGCGGCATCACCTCTATCGCACCCACACCCAATGTAGCGAGATCGGGCGTTGCGACCCACGGGGTGAATCCCAGTTCTGTGATGCGCCGGGCTGTCTCACGGGCTAAATCACGCTGACCGGACCGCACGTAGTCAATCACGATGACCGGCAAATGAAATTCGTCCCGCGCACGCAAAAGTTGCGCTAGCAACCACTGTCGGTCCGGTTCGGACACTGTCGTATACGTCGCTTTTCCTGCGTCATAGCCCTGAAACAGTGACTCGGCCACCACTGCCTCAACATGCCGGTGGGTGCGCGGCAATATCTCAAAGCCTCTGTTGAAAATCAGCTTGATCTGCGGATAAGCCAGCTTCAGTGCATTGACCACTGCGACCATACCGTCTTCTTGGCGCGCACGCTCATATGGCGATTTGGCAAATAGTTGATAGGAGTCGAGTGTGTCGAGAAAGAACGTGCGATAGCCCTGGCCCCACAGCGGCCCGATAATAGTGTCGACAACAAACTTGGGCCATTCGGGTTGTGACTGGTCAATCAGCAGGCTACCCCAATCCCGGTTTTCTCCGCGTAACCAGGCCTTCGGAATACTATTGGCATACGGGCGAGACGGCTGCACCTCGCCCAACGCCACATAGGCAGCAACTCGGGTGTGTGCCAGCGCAGGTTGGGTTGGATCAGCGACATGGCCGGGATCCACGACCACCATATCAAAGGCTTGAAGTTCAGCCCACGGTGGATTGGCACCGTAATAAAAGGCCATAGCATTCGAGGGAATGGGCACACCGGCGGGGCCAGCCAATGCGGACGCACCCAATAACCCTCCCAATAGCGACAGCAATAACCGCAACAAGCTCTGCAATGGAAACTCCTCACACCGCTTGAACCTGTAAAAAGGACGCGACAGACCGACAAGACGGAAATAAGATCAACATGGCACTTGCGCGACCACTGTTCATAACGTTAGCTTCGTAGCAATTTTATCCGGATCTACAGGGGTTGAACTGTGCACTTTTCCGCACAAAGGGGCGGTTTTGAATAAATCGACTTTCGCCGCATTCGTAGAAAACAATAAATGTGTCACAAATTCGGAAGGCCCTTCTCCTCTGGATGCAGCCCAATTGGTGACACTTTTATCGTAGTGGCCGGAGGTGTTGAGTGGGACCCCTTGTGGCGAAACAACCTCTAAATATCCAGCTTGGTGTAGGAATATCGATCATTCGCTGCAATTGCCAGTGCGCCTGAAGGTTCGTCAACGCAACATGCGTTTTATCAATACGCGTGATACCCCTTGTAGTATTATCGTATACTGTATGGGGTATACAGGAGAAGATATGAAGACGACAGTTTCGCACCGTGATGATCGTTCGCTTCGGCGTGGTTTTGTCCAAAGAACCTTGTTGGTAGTGGCGGCTTCCTCTTTTGTAGTCCCGGCCCTGGCGCAATCCACACCGGTACCGACCTCCGTGGTTCAATCCAGGGCAATAGGTTCGGCTTATGAATTGGATGGCGTCGTGCAGCCGGTCAAGCAGAGCACGGTTGCAGCGCAGGCCTCGGGCCGTATTGCCACTATTTCCGTAAAAGCGGGCGACAAAGTGCGTGCGGGACAAGTTCTGGCTACGATCGACGACCGCGAGGCTGCTGCGGGCATGCAAAAAAGCCAGGCCCAGATCAATCAGGCGGATGCCGAACTGCGCAACGCACAGGCCAATCTGGAGCGCACGCGAGACTTGCAAAGCAAGGGCTTTCTGAGCAAAGCGGCATTGGATACCGCTGATGCGCAGTACAAGGGTGCGGCTGCGGTTCGGGATCAGGCAACTGCTACAGCCCGACAGTCCAGTATTTCCCAGGGCTTCACTCGGGTGAGTGCCCCCTACGATGGTTGGGTTCTTCAGACCCATGCGGAGGCGGGTGATCTGGCGGTACCTGGAAAGTCATTGATGACTGTGTACGCGCCTTTGCCATTGCGCGTGGTGGTTCAGGTGCCGGCGTCGCGCATCCAGGTGGTTCGAGGGGCCAGCGAGACACTCATTCAAGTCGATGGTGCGCAGAATCAGGCGCAGTGGATTGCTCCCGTATCGCGCAGTGCCGTGCCCTCAGCAGATCCCGTGTCGCAAACGACGGAATGGCGCCTGGAGTTGCCATCCCGGGATAGCGCCAATCTCATGCCGGGTCAACAGGTGAACGTCCGGTTCTCGCAAGCCCAGCTAAATCCGTCCTCCAAATTGCTGGTGCCAGAGGCAGCTGTTGTCCGGCGCGGTGAACTGACGGCGGTCTACGTGGCGGTCAACGGCGCCTTTTCCCTGCGTGCTGTGCGGCTGGGCGCAAATTTTGGCAAGGAGGGTGTGGAGGTTCTGGCGGGTGTGAAGGCCGGTGAGTCCGTAGCGCTGGATCCCATTCGCGCGGGCTTTATCAATGCCACCCCTGCAGCACCCGCAAAGTGAGTCCGTTATGAACGAAAAACAGACTTTGGGCATTTCGGGGCGTATTGCCGCCGCATTCCAGTCGAACGCGCTGACTCCGCTGCTGGCACTGGTGGCCATGTTGCTCGGCCTTTTTGCGGTGCTGGTCACGCCCCGTGAAGAAGAGCCGCAGATCAATGTGACCATGGCCAATGTGCTGATTCCTTTTCCGGGAGCCAGTAGTGCCGACGTGCAAAACATGGTCGCCCGCCCTGCAGAGCAGCTGCTGGGGCAGATCGCCGGCATAGAACACACGTATTCAGTGGCCCGTCCCGGTCTGGCGGTGCTGTCGGTTCAGTTCAAGGTTGGCGTTTCCCGTACGGAAGCGCTAGTCCGCCTGTATGACGTACTGAACGCCAATCAGGACTGGTTGCCCAAAGACTTGGGCGCTTTGACGCCCATCGTCAAGCCCAAGGGCATTGACGACGTACCGGTGGTTGCCGTCACTCTATGGAGCAAAGAAGCATTGCCGGCGGTTGGGCTGGAGACGGTTGCCCACACCATAGAGACCGAGTTCAAGGCCGTTCCTGGTGTGCGCGAAGTGCAAACCATTGGCGGGCCGGGCCGGGCCATTCATGTGGTGGTGGATCCCGTACGCTTGCGCGCTCGGGGTGTAGACCTCTTGAGCCTGAAGAAGACGGTAACGGCAGCCAACTTCGGTATGCCCGCCGGAAGCGTTTTGGAAAGCACCAAGGCAGACGCGGGCTCCCAGATGCTGACCGTGGATGCGGGCGAATTTTTGCGCTCAGAGGCCGATGTAGGTGACCTGATTGTGGGCACCAGCCAGGGAAAACCGGTGTTCTTGCGTGATGTGGCTGACATAGAAGCGGGCGCACAGCAGGCCCAGCGCTACGTGTGGTTTACCCCGGGATCCGCTCCCGTCACGACAGACGCAGGTGCTGCTGTCGCGGAGCCTCGCACCACGGGACAAGCTTTCCCTGCCGTCACCATTAGCGTGACCAAAAAGCCGGGCGAAAACGCGGTCGATGTGTCGCGGGCCGTGGTGGCGCGGCTTCAGGCTCTGCGCAACACCGTCATCCCCTCCAACATTGAAGCAACGGTAACGCGTGACTATGGAGAGACCGCAGCAGAAAAGGCCAACAAGCTGATTCAGAAGCTGGCGTTTGCGACTGGATCGGTCATCTTGCTGGTCGGGTTTGCGCTGGGTCGGCGCGAGGCCGTGATCGTCGGTACGGCGGTGATCCTGACATTGACAGCAACGCTCTTTGCCTCGTGGGCTTGGGGATTCACGCTCAATCGTGTTTCACTGTTTGCGCTGATATTTTCAATCGGCATTCTGGTGGACGACGCCATTGTGGTGGTCGAAAATATCCACCGGCACCAGCAGCTCACACCAAAAGCGGCCCTTAAAGACATCATCCCGCGCGCGGTCGATGAGGTGGGTGGACCTACGATTCTGGCGACGTTGACGGTTATTGCTGCGTTGTTGCCCATGGCCTTTGTGTCCGGTCTGATGGGGCCGTACATGAGCCCCATTCCTATCAACTCCAGCCTGGGCATGGCGCTGTCCCTGGCCATCGCCTTCACAGTGACGCCGTGGCTGGCCTTGCAGTTCATGCGCCAGCATGCGCATTCCAGCCATGCCACGGCTTCACCGGGTGATGCGGGCGTAAAAGAATCCAGAGTACAACGGCTTTTCGGCAAGGTTCTTACGCCTCTGCTGGACAGCGCACGCAAGCGCTGGATGTTGCTAGGCGGCATCATCATTGCACTTCTCCTGTCCGTTGGTTTGGTGTTGGTTCAGTGGGTCGTGCTCAAAATGCTGCCCTTCGACAACAAGAGCGAATTTCAGGTTGTGGTGGACATGCCTGCGGGGACCCCACTGGAAGATACCGCTGCAACCTTGCAGGATTTGGGCGCATTTCTCGCCAAACAGCCCGAAGTGCGGGATCTTCAGGCCTATGCGGGCACCGCCTCCCCCATCACTTTCAACGGTTTGGTGCGTCAATACTATTTGCGCTCCGATGTTGAGCAGGGGGACGTGCAGGTTAACCTGGTGGACAAACACCACCGCAGCGAAAAAAGCCATGCCATCGCACAAAGGCTGCGGCCGGAACTTGAAGCCATTGGTCTGAGGCACCATGGTCGGATCAAGGTCGTGGAAGTACCACCTGGACCACCCGTCATGTCACCTCTGGTCGCCGAGATTTACGGGCCGGATGAAGCGGGTCGCCAGCAGCTTGCATTGCAGGTAGCGAGCGCGTTTGGCGCTACGGCTGACATCGTTGGCACAGATACCAGCTTGCGGGAAGACGCGCCCCGCGCATTTTTGCGCGTGCGTCGTCAGCGCGCTGAATCACTGGGGATTCCGGTGGCGGCCATAGCCCAGACCGTGTCATCGGCCTTGTCGGGCACCGATGCGGCCTATTTGCATGACCAGCAGTCCAAATACCCGGTTCCGGTGCGGATTCAGCTGCCACCAGAAAGTCAGGTTGGGCTGGATGCCATCCTTGCGTTGCCCATGCGTGCGGCCAACGGTCAATTGGTGCCCTTGTCGGAATTGGTGCAGGTGCAACGCGGAATCATTGACAAGCCCCTGTACACCAAAGACTTGCAGGGTGTGAGCTACGTCATGGGCGACATGGCCGGAAAGCTGGACTCGCCTCTGTATGGGCTGTTTGCAATTCGCTCGACGCTGAAGGATGCTGCCAAACCCGGTAGCGACAAGATCGGTGAATACTGGATACGGCAGCCCGGAAATCACTACCAGGAATACGCCATCAAGTGGGATGGCGAGTGGCAAATCACCTACGAGACTTTCCGGGACATGGGCGCTGCTTACGGTGTAGGCCTGATTCTGATTTACCTGCTGGTTGTGGCCCAGTTTCGCAGTTATTTAACGCCATTGGTCATCATGGCGCCGATTCCGTTGACGCTTATTGGTGTGATGCCCGGGCACGCGTTGCTCGGAGCGCAATTCACGGCCACCAGCATGATCGGCATGATTGCGCTGGCGGGAATCATCGTGCGCAACTCCATCTTGCTGGTGGACTTTATTGAGTTGCAGGTGAGTCAGGGCATGGCGTTCAAAACCGCGGTTTTGCAGTCAGCGGTGGTGCGTGCGCAGCCGATCGTGCTGACTGGCGTGGCGGCCATGATTGGCGCCTTTTTCATCCTGGATGACCCGATCTTTAACGGCTTGGCCATCGCCCTCATTTTTGGTATTTTGGTATCGACCGTGCTCACGCTGGTGGTCATTCCTGTCCTCTACTACGCCTTGTACCGGCGCCGTATGGAATCGCGCACAGACGCGAACATTCTCTTGTAAAACCCAAATAAATAACTTCTTAACTGAAGGAGACAAACCATGGCACACATCGTCATCATTGGCGCAGGTATTGGCGGCATGCCCGCTGCTTACGAAATTCGCGAGCTTCTGGGAAAAAAACACCGCGTTACGGTCGTCAATTCAACCGACTACTTCCAGTTCGTGCCCAGCAACCCCTGGCTCGCTGTGGGCTGGCGCGAGCGCGAGCAGATTACCCTGCCAATTGCTCCGTATCTGGCGAAGAAGGGCATAGACTTTGTGCCTAAAGCGGTAACGGCTATTGATGCTCCGGCCAACCGGGTGACGCTGGATGGTGGGGCAACACTGGACTACGACTACCTGGTCATCACCACCGGCCCCAAACTCTCCTTCAGCGAAGTGCCGGGCGCCGGGCCCCTGGCCTCGGGTGGCGGTGGTTTTACCCACTCTATTTGCAGCGTGGACCATGCACAGGAATTCTTCAAGGATTACGAGAAGTTTCTCGAAAACCCGGGCCCTGTGGTGATCGGCGCGATGCCGGGTGCAAGTTGCTTTGGCCCCGCCTACGAATTCGCATTCATTCTGGATACCGACTTGCGCAAGCGCAAGCTGCGCAACAAGGTGCCCATTACCTATGTGACCAGCGAGCCCTATATTGGTCATTTGGGTCTGGGTGGCGTAGGCGACAGCAAATCCATGCTGGAGTCCGAAATGCGCAACCGCGACATGAAGTGGATCACCAACGCCAAGACCACGCGCGTCGAAGAAGGCAAGCTTTTTGTAACCCAGCTTGATGACTTGGGTGCAGTCTACAAAGAGCATGAAGTTCCGTTCAAGCTGTCCATGATGCTGCCTGCGTTCAAAGGGGTGGATGCGGTGGCCTCCGTGCCCAATCTGTGCAATCCGCGGGGCTTTGTGCTGATTGATGAATTTCAGCGCAGCAAGGCGTACCGCAATATTTTCTCTGCTGGCGTGTGCGTTGCCATTCCGCCAGTGGAAGTGACGCCTGTAGCTACCGGCACGCCCAAGACCGGCTACATGATCGAGAGCATGGTGGGCGCCATTGCACACAACATTGCGGACGAGCTCAACGGAAAACCCGCCGAGGCCAAGGGCACCTGGAATGCGATCTGCCTGGCAGACATGGGGGACACCGGGGCGGCCTTTGTTGCGTTGCCACAAATTCCCCCGCGCAATGTGAACTGGTTCAAAAAGGGCAAGTGGGTCCATCTGGCCAAGATCGGGTTTGAGAAGTACTTCATGCGCAAGATCAAGACGGGCAACTCGGAGCCCGTTTATGAAAAATATGTTCTCAAAGCCCTGGGCATCGTCCGCCTGGCCGAGAAAACGAAATCGTAAGTTTTCTGTCTTTTCAATTTATTTTTTCTTTAGGAGTATTTCCATGACTGTTCAGCGTTACATCGTTGTTTTTGCCGGTTTGTTCATCATGATTTCTTTGGCGCTGGGGGTTGAGGGGAGCCCCTTCTTTCTCAGCAAATGGGCGCTCGCTTTCACAGCCTTTGTGGGTGTCAATCTGTTTCAGTCCGGCTTCACCAATTTTTGTCCTTTGGGCATCATCCTGAAAAAACTGGGTGTGCCAGAGTCAAAAATCGGTTGTGTCAACTGAGACCGGACGTGCCATGAGCGAAGCCGCCATTCATGTCCACCTGCAGCAAAAGCAGGATTACCAGTTCGACATTCAGTTCGGGGCGTCGGTGCCTTCCATCCTGGGTGACGAGCCGACGCCACTGGGCAGCGGGCTGGGCCCGTCACCCGTGCAGTTGCTCGCCGCAGCGGTTGGGAATTGTTTGTCTGATTCGCTGCTGTTCGCCTTGCGCAAGTTCAAGCAAGCGCCGGAGCCCCTGCAGTGCGATGTGCACGCCGAGGTGGGTCGCAATGATCAGGGCCGGATGCGCGTATTGCAAATCCGTGCCGTGCTCACTTTGGGGGTGCCCGCTGCGGCGCTCACGCATCTGGACCGTGTGCTGGACCAGTTTGAAGCCTATTGCACCGTGACCCAAAGTGTCGGGCAGGGTATTCCTGTGGCGATTGAAGTCTTCGACAGTCTGCAGGCACGTTTGAAGTAGTACCCGACTAACAACCTTCCTGGTGGTTCAACTATGGGAATACCAACGAAAATAGACGGCCAAATTGCAACAACTGATGAAAGCCGCCCTGTGACCGTGTTGAACGATACCCAAGCCCGAACCGATGTGTTGAACCGTCTGCGCCGCGCGGAGGGCCAAATCCGTGGCATTCACCGCATGGTGGAAGAGGGCGAGAGTTGCCTGAAAATTGGGCAGCAGTTTTCAGCGGTCCGCAAGGCCCTGGATAGCACCTATCTGCGCATGACTGTGTGTTTCATGGAACAGGAGCTCAATGCCCGCATGAACCCGGACGCGGAGAAAAAAGTCGATTTGGACAATATTCTCAAGGACATGGAAACCCTACTCGCCCGCATGGGCTGAGGCAATTACGCCCCCACCCAGGCAAACGTCTCCGTCATACAGTACGGCAGACTGTCCCGGCGTGACGGCCCATTGTGACTGTGTGAAATGCAGGCTGAACCGGTCTTGGGTTGCGTCTTGTAGCAGGCACTCTGCGTCGTTTTGGCGGTAGCGGGTTTTGGCCGCGAGCGTGCCTGGACTAGGCGGCGCCCCGGAGACCCAGCTCACGTCCTGTGCTTGCAGGTCAAGTGATTGCAGCCAGGGGTGTTCATGTCCCTGCACCACCCAAAGGGTGTTTGTAGCCATGTCTTTGCGCGCAACGAACCAGGGTGCGTGCTCCCCCCCTCCTTTTTGTGTGCCTTTTGCCTTCAGGCCGCCTATGCCCAAGCCCTGGCGCTGGCCCAGGGTGTAGAAGCTCAGCCCCACATGCTGGCCAATGGTCTGGCCTTTGGGGTTTTTGATGGGGCCAGGCTCCTTGGCGATATAGCGGTTCAAAAACTCGCGAAACGGCCGCTCGCCGATGAAGCAGATGCCGGTGGAGTCTTTCTTCTTGGCGTTGGGCAGCTTCATTTCCTCGGCAATGCGGCGCACCTCTGTCTTGTGCAATTCACCCACCGGGAACAGTGTTTTGGACAGTTGGGCCTGGTTCAAGCGGTGCAAGAAGTAGCTCTGGTCTTTGCTGGGGTCCAGGCCTTTGAGCAACTCATGCAAGCCGGTGGCGGGGTTCTGACGGACACGGGCGTAATGGCCGGTGGCGATTTTTTCGGCCCCCAACCGCATGGCGTGGTCCAGAAACGCTTTGAACTTGATCTCGGCGTTGCACAGGATGTCCGGGTTGGGGGTGCGCCCCGCCTGGTACTCGCGCAAAAACTCGGCAAATACACGGTCCTTGTACTCAGAGGCAAAATTGACGTGTTCAATTTCAATGCCGATGACGTCTGCCACGGCCGCTGCGTCCACGAAATCGATGTTCGACGAGCAATACTTATTGTTCTCGTCATCGCTGTCGTCATCTTCCCAGTTCTTCATGAAGATGCCGATGACCTCATGGCCTTGTTGTTTTAGCAGATAGGCGGTCACCGCCGAATCCACGCCCCCACTCAGGCCCACCACGATACGTTGCTTACTCATTGCGTGATTTTAAGTAGTCTCGTTGCAGGGCCCCTTGTTGAGTTCCAAATCGGGCCCTAGCCCCCGTAAATATTGCGCAAGCAGCTACTATTTTCATAGCAATCCGTCAGCCCGCCAAACATTGGGGTCGGTGTTGATGAGCGCCATCGGGTAGCGCTGGCCTCTGAGATAGTCTTCCATGCACTGCAGTACCAGCGGACTGCGGTGGCGCGCAGCGCTCTGGCGAACCTCATCGGGCGTCATCCACAGGGCGCGCACAATGCCGGTGTCCAGCGTGCGATCGGCGTCAAAGGCGCCCAGATCGCCGCAAAAGGCGAATCGCAAATAGGTGATGTCTTCGGTAGCGCGCTGAAAGCGGGATAGATAAATGCCGACCAGTGCAGTGGGCGTGAATTGCCAGGCGGTTTCCTCCAGCGTCTCGCGTGCGCAGCCTTGGGCGGGCGACTCTCCAGGGTCCAGGTGGCCTGCGGGGTTGTTCAGGCGCAGACCTTCAGCGGTGTGCTCTTCCACCAGCAGAAAACGGCCCTCTTTTTCGATGACCGTCGCTACGGTGACACTGGGTTTCCATCGTGTATCCATAGCCAATTATCGGATACGGCTCCATTTGGGTCTCCTCGGGGGCAGACCTTAGCGGTAGCAGGGGCAAATTCAGTTAAAGTTGCGGCCGCAATACCTTTCGCGGAACTTACCGTCGAAAGGTCTGACCGTGTAGTTTCCAATAACAAGTCTAGGAGTCGCTTCATGCAGGCTGGTGTATCCACTGAAACGTCGCAACGCATTGGCGTTCCACGCGAGATCTTTCCGGGCGAAAAGCGCGTGGCCACGGTCCCCGAGGTCGTCGAAAAACTGATCAAACTGGGGTTCAAGGTTGCCGTGGAATCGGGTGCCGGTGATGCTGCCAATTTCAGTGATGACACCTACCGCGCCGCAGGCGCTGAAGTGATCGAGGGTGCCGCCAACCTGTGGGCTGCATCCGACATCGTCTTCAAGGTGCGTGGCCCCACTCCCGAAGAAGTCGGTCTGATGCGCGAAGGCGCAACGTTGGTCAGCTTCATCTGGCCTGCACAGAATCCGGAATTGCTGAAGTTGCTCGCAGCGCGCAAGGTCACCGTGCTGGCCATCGATTGCCTGCCGCGTACCCTCAGTCGCGCCCAGAAGATGGACGCATTGACCTCCATGGCTGGCGTCAGCGGCTATCGCGCCGTCATCGAGGCGGCCAACGCCTTTGGCCGTTTCTTCAATGGACAGATCACTGCCGCAGGCAAGGTTCCGCCAGCCAAGGTCTTTATCGCCGGTGCCGGTGTGGCCGGTTTGGCCGCGATTGGTACAGCTGCGAGCCTGGGCGCCATTGTGCGCGCCAATGACACCCGCGCCGAAGTGGCCGACCAGGTCGTGTCCCTGGGTGGTGAGTTCGTCAAGGTCGATTTCGAGGAAGAGGGTTCGGGCGGTGGCGGCTACGCCAAGGTTATGTCGGAGGGCTTCCAGCAGGCGCAGCGCGCCATGTACGCCCAGCAGGCCCGTGAGGTGGACATCATCATCACCACCGCGTTGATCCCCGGCAAGCCGGCCCCCAAGCTGATCACCTCCGAGATGGTGAAGAGCATGAAGCCGGGCAGCGTGATCATCGACATGGCGGCCGAGCAGGGTGGCAATTGCGAGCTGACCGAGCCAGGCCAGGCGGTGGTCAAGCACGGCGTGACCATCGTTGGTTACACGGATCTGGTCTCGCGCCTGTCCAAACAGTCTTCGACGCTGTACGCCAGCAACCTGTTTCGCCTCTCGGAAGAGTTGTGCAAGACCAAAGACGGCATGATCAACGTCAACATGCAGGACGATGCCATCCGGGGGCTGACCGTCATCGAGCAAGGTAACGTCACCTGGCCGGCCCCCGCGCTCAAGCCAGCAGCTGTGCCGGTTGTAGCCAAGCCTGCTGCGGCAGTGGTAGCCAAGCCCAAGGGCGGGCATGGGCAAAGCAGTGCACCCGCGTCTGTGCAGCGCACGGCCGTGATTTTTGGCTTTGCAGCCTTGCTGTTCTGGCTCATCGGTGCCAATGCGCCCAAGGAGTTTTTGGGGCACTTCACAGTGTTTGTGCTGGGTTGCTTTGTGGGCTACATGGTGGTTTGGAATGTCAAACCCGCCTTGCACACACCGCTCATGAGCGTGACCAATGCCATCAGCAGCATCATTGCGATTGGCGCGCTGGTGCAGATATCGCCGATTGCGGGCGCCCTGAACCGGCCCAATGACGCGATCACCTGGCTGGCCGCAGCGGGCATTGTGCTCACCGCCATCAATATGTTTGGCGGCTTTGCTGTCACCCAGCGCATGCTGTCCATGTTCCGTAAATAAGGGAGACGATTGATGTCTGCAAATTTGGCAACGGTCTCCTACATTGGTGCGACCATTCTTTTCATATTGAGCCTGGGCGGTCTGTCCAACCAGGAAACGTCGCTGCGCGGCAACCTGTACGGTATGGTCGGTATGGCGCTGGCCGTGTTGGCCACCGTGTTTGGCCCCAGCGTGACCATGGCCGGTATCCCCTGGATCGTGGGTGCCATGGTGGTGGGCGGCAGCATTGGCCTGTACGCCGCGCGCACGGTGCAAATGACCCAGATGCCCGAGTTGGTCGCGCTGATGCACAGCATGGTCGGCCTGGCCGCCATGCTGGTTGGTTTTGCGACTTTCATTGACCCCTCTGCAACCGAAGGCTTCGCAGGTGCGGCCAAGGCGATTCACGAGCTGGAGATTTACATCGGCATCTTTATCGGTGCGGTTACGTTCGCAGGCTCTATCGTCGCCTTTGGCAAGCTGTCGGGCCGCATCGGGGGTAGCCCGGTGCTGTTGCCAGGTCGGCACTTCATGAATCTGGCGGGTTTGCTGGTGGTGATTTACTTCGGGCGTGAATTTCTGAGCGTCGAAACCATGGCCGCCGGCATGACGCCGCTGATTGTGATGACCGTGGTGGCTTTGCTATTTGGCGTGCACATGGTCATGGCCATTGGCGGTGCCGATATGCCCGTGGTGGTGTCCATGCTCAACAGCTATTCGGGCTGGGCCGCAGCGGCTACCGGCTTCATGCTGTCCAACGACTTACTGATCGTGACCGGCGCGCTGGTGGGCTCCAGCGGCGCAATTCTGTCCTACATCATGTGCAACGCCATGAACCGCAGCTTCTTCAGCGTGATTGCGGGCGGTTTTGGTACCGTCGCCAAAGCCAAGCCGGTGGCCGGCGCGACACAGCCAGCGGGTGAGGTGGTTGCGGTGACGGCTGCCGAGACGGCTGAACTCTTGCGTGAAGCCAAAAGCGTCATCATTGTTCCCGGCTACGGAATGGCTGTGGCGCAAGCCCAGCACACCGTCTTCGAGATCACCAAATACCTGCGTGACAAGGGCGTCAAAGTGCGCTTTGGCATCCACCCGGTAGCAGGGCGCATGCCGGGCCACATGAACGTGTTGCTGGCCGAGGCCAAAGTACCGTATGACATCGTTTTCGAGATGGACGAGTTGAACGATGACTTCCCGACCACCGACGTGACCATGGTGATTGGCGCCAACGACATCGTCAATCCCTCCGCCCAGGACGACCCGACCAGTCCGATTGCTGGTATGCCGGTGCTGGAAGTCTGGAAGGCCAAGACCTCGGTGGTCATGAAGCGCAGCATGGCCTCGGGCTACGCAGGGGTCGACAACCCGCTGTTCTACAAGGAGAACAACCGCATGTTGTTTGGTGATGCCAAGAAGATGCTGGACGAGGTTTTGACGGCGTTGAAAGCCTGATTTTTCTGCTAAATACTAGGGAAAACACAGCCTGGGTGGAAGCGTGGCACTGTGAAAATACCTGAGCCTGCATTTGGATAAAACGGAGAAGACGACATGACAGAACGCATCTGGCTCAAAAGCTACCCCAAAGGGGTGCCAGCCGATATCAACACGTCTGGGTACACCTCTTTGGTGGCCTTGATGGAAGAAAGCTTCCAGAAGTATGCTGGCAAGGTCGCTTACAACTTCATGGGTAAGGACATCACCTACGCCCAGACTGACAGCCTGAGTCAGGCATTTGCGGGCTATCTGCAAACCTTGGGGCTGGTCAAAGGCGATCGCATTGCGATCATGATGCCCAATGTGCCGCAGTATCCCGTGGCGGTTGCCGGCATCTTGCGTGCGGGCTACGTGGTGGTGAACGTCAATCCGCAATATACCGCGCGCGAACTGCAGCACCAGCTGAAGGACTCGGGCGCCAAGGCGATTGTCATTATTGAGAACTTCGCCACAACCCTGGAGAAGTGCATTTCAGCGACGCCGATCAAGCATGTGGTGATGTGCTCCATGGGAGATCAGCTGGGTCTGCTCAAGGGTGCACTGATTAACTATGTGGTGCGCAATGTCAAGAAGATGGTGCCTGCTTACAACCTGCCCAGCGCGGTACGGTTCAATGCAGCGATCGCTGTTGGTACCAAGGCGCCTTTCAAGAAGCCGGACCTTAAGGCCGATGACGTGGCCGTGTTGCAGTACACGGGCGGTACCACGGGCGTATCCAAAGGCGCAGTGCTCCTGCACCGTAACGTGATTGCCAACGTGTTGCAGTCCGAGGTTTGGAATCAGCCGGTGATGGCCAAAGTTCCGGCCAATGAACAACCCACCGCCGTGTGCGCTTTGCCGCTGTACCACATCTTCGCTTTCACCGTGGGCATGATGCTGTCGATGCGAACCGGTGGAAAGCTGATCCTGATTCCCAATCCGCGCGATATTCCTGCCGTTCTAAAAGAACTGAGCAAGCACACGATCCACAGTTTGCCGGCGGTCAACACCTTGTTCAACGGTTGGGCCAATCACCCGGATTTCAACAAAGTCGACTGGAGTCACCTCAAGGTGTCTGTGGGCGGTGGCACGGCGGTACAAAGCGCGGTAGCGAAGTTGTGGTTCGAGAAGACCGGTTGCCCGATCTGCGAAGGCTACGGCTTGAGCGAAACATCCCCGTCGGCGAGCTGCAACGTGGTGACGGCGACCGAGTACACCGGAACCATCGGTATTCCCTTGCCCAGCACCTACATGAAGCTGCTGGACGACGACGGTAACGAAGTGCCAGCCGGGCAGTCAGGCGAAATTGCCATCAAGGGCCCGCAGGTGATGGCGGGTTACTGGCAGCGCCCGGATGAGACCGCCAAGGTCATGACCGCCGATGGATACTTCAAGACGGGTGACGTCGGGGTGGTGGATGCCAACGGTTTCTTCAAGATCGTGGACCGCAAGAAAGACATGATCATCGTCAGCGGGTTCAACGTATTTCCGACCGAGCTGGAAGATCTGGTGGCACAAATGCCCGGCGTGATGGAGTGTGCCTGTGTGGGTATGGCGGACGCGAAGTCCGGCGAGGCGGTCAAACTGGTGATTGTCAAGAAAGACCCGGGTCTGACGGAAGCCGACGTCCGCGCCTACTGTAAGGAAAACCTGACCGGCTACAAGCAGCCTAAGGTCGTGGAGTTCCGGGCTGATTTGCCCAAAACGCCCGTTGGCAAGATTCTGCGCCGCGAGTTGCGTGACAAGTAACGCAGCCGAAAACCAGCCCACTGCCATCCTGAGCGCCCTGGCAGAAGAGCAGGGTGGTCTCATCGCCCTGCTGCACAACCCGCAACGGATCCAGCGTGCCGGGCGGGATTTCTGGTGTGGTCATCTTGCGGACAAGCCGGTGGTTCTCGGGCTTTCCCGTATCGGGAAAGTGGCTGCCGCGACCACGACCGCGGCTTTGATAGAGACGTTTGATGTGGGGCGCGTAGTCTTCACCGGCGTCGCTGGGGGCGTAGGTCCTGGTGTGCAGGTGGGCGACGTGGTGGTGGGCACCGGTTTCGTGCAGCATGACATGGATGCCTCACCGCTGTTCCCGCGTTATGAAGTTCCCTTGTACGGGCAGTCTGTTTTCCTCGGCGATGCCCGGCTGACCGCCCTGCTGGTGCAGGCGTGCGGCACGGCTCTCGGGAAGGATATGGGCGTGGCAGGCGTTCACCAGGGACTGATTGCCAGCGGAGATCAGTTTGTCAGCGGCTTGACCGAATTGATAGCTATTCTGCGCGCTCTGCACGATTGCGGTCACCTGCCGTTGGCCGTGGAAATGGAAGGCGCTGCGGTGGCACAGGTGTGCGCAGACTATGGCGTGCCATTTGCCGCCGTACGCACCATCTCGGACCGGGCCGACGACCAGGCACACGTTGATTTTCCAAAGTTTGTCTCAGAAGTTGCCAGTGTCTACGCCCGAAGCATCATTGGCGAGTTCATGCGATTGCTATAGTTTATATAGCTTCCTGCGCAGTATCTGCGGGGGCTAGGGGCTTATTATCCTCTTGGTTATTTGAGCCAGCCGCGTTTTCGAAAGTACCACATGGGCACCAGTGCGCTCGCCAACATCAGTACCAAGGCATAGTGGTAGCCCAGTGACCAATCCAGTTCCGGCATGAATTTGAAATTCATGCCGTAGATGCTCGCAATCAGCGTGGGCGGCAGCAGGGCGACACTGGCGACCGAAAAAATCTTGATGATTTTGTTCTGGTTGATATTGATGAAACCGACCGTCGCATCCATCAAGAAGTTGATCTTGTCAAACAAGAACGCCGTGTGGGAATCCAGCGAATCGATGTCGCGCAAAATTTGCCGAGCCTCTTCAAATTGCTCGCCGTTGAGCATCTTGCTGCGCATCATGAAGCTCACAGCGCGACGGGTGTCCATCACATTGCGGCGAATGCGGCCGTTCATGTCCTCGTGGCGGGCAATGGAGCCCAGCACCTCGCTGGCCATCGCGTCGGTCACGTCGCCTGAGAGCACTTTGTTGCTCACTTTTTCCAGCTCGTCGTAAATGCCTTCCAGCGTGTCGGCCGAGTATTCGGCGTCGGCATCAAACAGTTTGAGAAGTACCTCCTTGGCGTCTTCGATCAAGCCGGGCGCGCGGCGCGCCCGCATGCGCAGCAGGCGGAAAACCGGTACATCTTCGTCGTGAATGGAAAAGAGGACGCCTTTGCTTTTGAGCTCGTCGTTGACCAGATTCAGGATGAAGGCCACGCGCACCGTGCGGGGCTCGTCGTCATCGGCAATCAGGAAATCGCTCCGGATGTGGAGCTCACCGTTGTCTTCTTCGTAGAAACGTGCGGATTCCTCAATATCCTCGTCCATCGCATCTTCAGGAATCGACAGGCCGTAGTACTGCTTGATCCAGCGCTTTTCTTCTACGGTGGGGGACTCCAGGTCGACCCAGATGGGCTGGAATTGCGAAAGTTCTTCCAGGGACTCGATCTCTTCCTGGAAGAGGCGTCCGTTGGCGAGTGTGAAAATATTGAGCATGGCTCACTCCCGGGTTTGGATGACATCGGCTGAGGCGGTGGGTGGCTGCTTTCAACCC
>JAYTRR010000019.1:0-2329 GCA_043746005.1 Burkholderiales bacterium | reverse complement strand
CTCAGCAGCTTGGGGCGAAACTCAAATGCAGGTAGGCTCACGTGGGTCGCTCAGTGCACCCGCATTCCAGGCAAAGCCCCCGGCCAGGGGTTGAGGATGTAAATGCCGGGGTTGGCCTTCTCATCTCCATGGTTGGCGGCCAGCACCATGCCGTCGCTCATGCCAAACTTCATCTTGCGCGGTGCCAGGTTGGCCACCATGACGGTGAGCTGGCCTATCAGTTCTTCTGGTCGGTACGCACTGGCAATGCCGCTGAAGACGTTGCGCGTGGTGGGTTCTCCCGCATCGTTGGTCTCGCCCACGTCCAGGGTCAGGCGCAGCAGCTTGGTAGAGCCAGAGACCGCTTCGCAGTTCACGATTTTGGCAATGCGCAGATCGATTTTTGCGAAGTCGTCAATGTTGATGGTGGGCGCCAGCACCTCGCCGCCGGGTGCACCATGGGTCTCGGTATCGGCTGATGATGCTACTATTTTTATAGCTGCCTGCGCAGATTCTACGGGCGCTGCAGCCTCAAATAATGCTTCAAGTTGCTTGATGTCGACCCGCTGCATGAGGTGTTTGTATTCACCAATGCGGTGACCCACTGGCAGCGCTGTGCTGGCAGTTGAAAATGCCAGCGGCCCGCTTTGCAGAAAGTCTTCCACGTTCGCGGCCAACAGCGGCAGCACCGGCTTGAGGTAGATGGTGAGCAGTCGGAAGGCTTCGATGCAGACGGTGCACACGTCGTGCAAGCGGGCGTCCATGCCTTCTTTCTTGGCCAGTTCCCACGGTTTGTTGGCATCTACGTAGGCATTTACGCGGTCAGCCATCAGCATGGTTTCGCGCAGGGCTTTGGCGTATTCACGGGCCTCGTACATCTGGGCAATGGCGTCCTGGCCTTCGCGCAAGGTGTCGAGCAAACCCGCGCCATCGGGCGAAATGACACCCAGCTGTCCACCAAAGCGCTTGCTGATGAACCCTGCCGCACGCGACGCGATGTTGATGTACTTGCCTACCAGGTCGCTGTTGACGCGTGCCATGAAATCTTCGGGGCTGAATTCGATGTCTTCGTTACGGGGCGTGAGCTTGGTGGCAAGGTAGTAGCGCAGCCACTCGGGGTTCATGCCCAGGCTGAGGTACTTGAGCGGGTCCAGGCCCGTGCCACGGCTCTTGCTCATCTTTTCGGCATTGATGGTCAGGAAGCCATGCACAAAAATGGCATTGGGCGTTTTGCGACCGCTGAAATGCAGCATGGCCGGCCAGAAAAGGGTGTGGAAGGTGATGATGTCCTTGCCAATGAAATGGTACTGCTCGGTGGCAGGATCGGCCATGAAGGCCTTGTAATCTGCCGCGCCCTGCTCTGCATTGCCCGCCAGCTTGGCAAACCGGTTTTGCAGCGAGGCCAGGTATCCAATGGGTGCGTCCAGCCACACGTAAAAGTATTTGCCTGGTGCATCGGGAATTTCAATGCCGAAGTAGGGCGCATCGCGGCTGATGTCCCAGTCGCCCAGCTCGCGGACGCCTTCGGCGTTGGGCGCCAGCCATTCCTTGATCTTGTTGTAAACCTCGCTCTGCAGGTGGCCGTATTCGCCTGTCCAGCTTTCCAGAAACTCCACGCAGCGCGGGTCGGAGAGCTGGAAAAAGTAGTGCTCGGAATTCTTGAGCACGGGCGTGGCGCCACTCAGGGCCGAGTAGGGGTTGATCAGCTCGGTGGGGGCGTAGACGGCACCGCACGATTCGCAGTTGTCGCCGTACTGGTCCATGGTGCCGCACTTGGGGCACTGGCCTTTGATGAAACGGTCGGGCAGGAACATGTTCTTTTCGGGGTCAAAGAACTGCTCGATCACCTTGGTCTTGATCAGGCCGGCCTTTTTCAGGTCGCGGTAAATGTCTCGTGCCAACTGGTGGTTTTCTGGCCCGTCAGTGGAGTGCCAATTGTCAAAGCTGATGTGAAAGCCGTCCAGATAAGGTTTGCGCCCGGCAGCGATGTCGGCCACAAACTGCTGGGGTGTCTTGCCCACTTTCTGGGCAGCAATCATGATGGGTGCGCCATGGGCATCGTCGGCGCAAACAAAGTGCACCACGTTGCCGTGCATGCGCTGGAAACGCACCCAGATGTCGGCCTGGATGTACTCCATGATGTGGCCAATATGGAAATTTCCATTGGCGTAGGGCAGGGCGGTGGTGACGAAAAGTTGACGTGGCATCGGGAATCGGCTTTCTAGAGACTGCCGCGATTTTAGTCTTGGGGCCGGGGCGTCCCAAACAGTCGGCTACCGAAGGCGCAGGGGGTCCCGGCGGCGCTCAATGCGCGGCGGTGCAGGCAGTGTGCTGATGGCCGCTGCGGCTT
>JAYTRR010000018.1:0-2332 GCA_043746005.1 Burkholderiales bacterium | reverse complement strand
CATGCGTTTCCCGGACAATGGGCGTACCGGAAACTTATACCGAATACCACCATGCCCGCAACCAGCATCCTCAACGTGCAGCCACTGGGCTTTCCCTGGCAAACGCTTGACCCCTTTTTGTTTTGTGTGCACCACGACGATGCCTATCCAAAGGGCAACGCCGACATGGGCCCGGACGCCTCTCTGACAGGCCGCAATATCGGCCAGGACTTTGCCCGCAAGGATGGCTGGAGCATGTACCACGGGTCCACCATTCCGGGATTTCCGTCGCACCCTCACCGGGGGTTTGAAACCGTCACCATCGTACGCCAGGGCTTGATTGACCACTCGGACTCAGTGGGCGCCACGGCACGCTTCGGCGGTGGCGATGTGCAGTGGCTCACCGCAGGCAAAGGCATCGTGCACTGCGAGATGTTTCCCCTCACCCGGCAAGACCAACCGAACCCGCTGGAACTGTTCCAGATCTGGCTGAATCTGCCGGCGAAGAACAAGATGATCGAGCCGCACTTCACCATGTTCTGGCACGAGAAAATCGCCCGCGTGCACACCACCGATGCACAGGGCAAAGCCTGCGACGTGGTGTGCATTGCCGGATCACTGAACGGGGTTCAAGGGCTCCCGCCGCCGCCCGGTTCATGGGCATCCGAGGTGGACTCCGAGGTCGCCATCTTCACCATTCGCCTGGAGTCCGGTGCGCACTGGACGCTGCCGGCCGCACAGCGGGCTGACACACGCCGTCAACTCTATTTCTTCAACGGTTCACACCTTCGTATTGACGGGCAGGACGTGCCAGCCCGTTCCGCGATTGAAGTGGGTGCCAACCAGTCCGTCGAGTTGATTGCGGGAGATACCGTGTGCGAACTGCTTATGCTGCAAGGGCGGCCGATCGCAGAGCCCGTTGCGCAATACGGCCCTTTTGTCATGAATACGCAGGCCGAAGTCCAGCAGGCCTTTGCCGATTACCGCGCCACTGAATTTGGCGGCTGGCCCTGGCCGAACAACGACCCGGTGCATCCGCGTGACAAAGGCCGTTTCGCGTTACACGCCAACGGCGAACTGGAAGAGCGCTAGGCTCAATTGGCAGTCAGGCTCAGCTCGGCCTGCGGTTTCCAGCCATTCTGCGGGGTGACCACTTTGACACCCCCCAAAAAGAGGCGCTCGGCTGGCAGTTGACTGGCCGCAAGGTAGTCCTTGACCACCACCCCGCGCTGCAACGCCAGCGCCCGCAGGTCGTCCTCCGTCACGCCCATGCTGGTCATCAACAGTGACTCCATATCGACCACGCTGATGTCTTTGGTCAAGCCCACCAGATTGCGCGGTTTGGTGATGTCGGCGCGCCGGTAAACGGCTTTGAGCAGATCGGGGTACTCCGCATCCGTTACCGCTGGTGTCTCTGCACCATCCTGCCCGGCAAGCACGGAGCGGCGGCGTTTCTCGGCCATCAGCAGCGCGCCCAGTCGCTCTCGCTTGACGGCCTCGCGCTCGGCCTCCAGCGATGCCGTACCGGTCACAGTCATTTTCAGGGCGGGTCTGTCGGCAAGGGCTTTGGCCACCTTATCCAACCCCACCCGCGCATCCGCGCTCAGCACGCTGCTACCGGCGGCAAAGGGAACCGTTCCCAGCTCATCTCCGCCTCCGCCCGATGCACTGGCCAGCAGGCTGAACGGGGCCGTGATCGCTTTCACAATCAGGTTCGTAATGAGCTTGAAAACTACGGGTCCCAGCTTGAACTGCGGGTCGTTGATGGAGCCACTGACGGGCAGGTTGATGTCGATCACCCCATTGCGATCCGCCAGCAATGCCACCGCGAGTTTGACCGGCAGGCTGTTGGGGGCTCCTTCCACCTTGTCGCCAAATATCAACTGGTTGAGAACAATGTTGTTGCTGGCCGTGAGCTGGCCGTCGGGCAGGATGGCGTAGTTCACATCCACGCTCAGCTTGCCGCGATCAATACCGTAGCCTGCGTACTTGATGGCATAGGGTGACAGGGGCGGCAACTCCAGATCACGCACACGGCCATGAATATTCAGCGCCACGGGACGCGCCAGCGGGTTGACCTTGCCGGTTATCTCCAGGGCAGCAGTGCCCTCGGCACGCCCACGCACATCCACGTCCGCCAGCTGCACGACGCCGCCAATGGGCACCGAGGAGAATTGACTCAATTTGCCCGTGAGCTCGCTCAGGTCCGCCGAATAGTTGGGCTTGATGAAACGGTCCGAGAACAGCACCTTGCCATTGACCAGACTGATGGGACCGATCTGGATGATGGCGTCCAAATCGGGCGTGGCCGCAGCCGGTGCGTTGCTGTCTTTCACCACGTCCTGCAGGTTGA
>JAYTRR010000017.1:0-2372 GCA_043746005.1 Burkholderiales bacterium | reverse complement strand
CCGACACCTTTTCTCCCCCCTGCGTTGCACCTGCCGACCTGATCGCCACACTGTGTCGACAGGGCTATGCCGTGCTGGATGCGCACGCGGTGTCAACTCTTTCAGGTGCCCCCTTGAGCGATCTCCATGCGCTGGTGCCCGGCTGGAGTGTGCTGCCACCGGATGAATACCTCAAGGACGGTGGTCGCTACCGGCGCAGGCGCCATGCCTGCTTTGTATTGAAGGACGGGACCGTAGAGCAGGTTCCCCATCGCGCCCATTGGCAACCTGTGGAATACAACGCCCTGCATGGCGGCATGCAGCGCTGGTTTGAGCCCATGGACTCCGCGACGGTTTCCAGTGCAGCATGGCCGAAGCTGTTGCTGTCGCTGGCGTCGGTGTGTTCGCAACTCAAGGGTGCGCAGACGTGGTTTGCGGAAGCGCACCAGTTTCGTATTGACACCACGGACGGCATTGGCCGGCCGACTCCCGAAGGCGCACACCGGGACGGGGTGGACCTAGTGGCTGTTTTCATGGTCGACCGCCAAGGCGTCAAGGGTGGTGAGACCCGCGTGTTTGATGCAGCCGGACCCAATGGACAGCGCTTTACGCTGAGCGAGCCGTGGTCGGTGCTCTTGCTCGACGACGCACGGGTGATTCACGAGTCCACGCCGATTCAACCATTGGTCGAAGGTGGGCACCGCGATACGCTGGTCGTTACCCTGCGCGCAGGTGGGTTTCAGAGCGAAACCACGGCCTGATAAACCCTGCTGTATGCAATAGCAACAAGGAAAAAAATGTCTTGCTCTCCCGCAGAACTCAAGAAAAAAAGCGACGAATTCCTGACCAAATGGGAATCCGGTAAAAACCAGCTCAGTTTTGACGGGTTTGTCGAGTTCGCGGTCACCGTCTCAAGTTTCACTGCATTTCTGGACAGCAAGGGCCTCTCCGGTCTGCACCAACTTGCCCACGCCCTGGAGCAGAAAGTTCTGTCACTGTTTGATGATCAAGGGCCCGGCGACGCGATGCCTGTTGCCGCGCTGAATGAGCTGGATGCCCATATTTCCGATTTGGGCGCCCGCGTCACCACCTTTTTGCAGGGCGTTACACAGCCTATTATGGAGCGTCGCGCCCGTCAGGAAGGCGATGCGGTGATTGAGTTGCTGCAGGCCAAAAAAATCTGGGTGTTGACGCCCGATCCCGCTGCGTGGAAAGATCTGGTGCTGCAAGCGGGACATTTCAATATTCGGGCAGAGCTGCGCAGTCCGGACGATGACCAGGCGGATGCGCTGGAGCCCGCCATTGTGCTGGTCGACGCCGTTTCTCTGGAGACTGCGGCGTTCGCCGCAACGGTGCGGGCTTTGCGCAGCCGTTTTTCTGCGAGCAACATCATCGGTCTGAACCTCACATCCGATTTTGAAACATTCACACAGGTGCTGGGTGCCGGATGTGATTACTGTTTTCCGGCCGATACGGCGCTGTCAGTGGTAATGGCGCGCATCGTCAAGCTGTGCGGCCATGAAGAAGAGTTGCCCTACCGTGTGCTGGTGGTGGAAGATTCCAGAACCGCAGCCCGCATGATTCAGCGCACGCTGTCGGAGTGCGGCATTGAGTCGATGGCCATTGCCAAGCCGCAAGAGGTGCTCACCAGTCTGGTTTCGTTCCAGCCGGATCTGGTGCTGATGGACATGTTCATGCCCGGTTGTACGGGTGTGGAGGTCACGCGGGTGATTCGCCAGCACGAGGAATTCCTTTCCACGCCCGTGGTGTATTTGTCGGGTGACAGCAGCATTGCGTTGCAAGTGGATGCGCTGCGCCTGGGTGGCGACCACTTTTTGACCAAACCGTTCAACCCGGTGATTCTGAATGCGGTGGTTAAAAGCAAGATTGACCGCTACCGCATCCTGCGCCGGTCCATGACCCTGGACAGCCTGACCGGGCTGCTCAACCACACCACATCCAAGCAACGGCTGGACACAGCCGTGCAGTCTGCCGTGGCCGGTGGCACACCGCTGTGTGTGGCCATGATCGACATTGACCATTTCAAGAACGTGAATGACCGGTATGGCCATCCGATGGGTGACCAGGTTATTCGCAGCATTGCCTGGCTTCTCAAACAGCGCCTGCGCAAGTCCGATGCGGTCGGACGTTATGGTGGGGAAGAATTTTTAGTCATTCTGGCCCATGCCGATGCAGCACGGGCACACCAATTGCTCGAACGCATCCGGATCGACTTTTCGCAGTTTCAGCATCCCGTTCAGGACACTGCGTTTGCCTGCACCTTCTCGGGTGGCATAGCCCAGTGGGTGCCAGGCCAAAGCGGGCAAGCCCTGATCAAGCTGGCCGATGAAGCCTTGTACCAGGCCAAGCGCCAGGGGCGTAACCAGGTTGTG
>JAYTRR010000016.1:0-7510 GCA_043746005.1 Burkholderiales bacterium | reverse complement strand
GTCAAGATGAGTGTGATTGCTACGCTGGGGAACGCGCTGCTGGATTGGCTGGCGCATGGCCTGTGGTCAAGCGCCGCCTGGTGGCAGGTGGTGGTGGTCACGCTGGTGATGACCCACCTCACGATCTCCGGCGTGACGATCTTCCTGCACCGGGCGCAAGCGCACCGGGCGCTGGACTTGCACGCGATTCCAGCGCACTTCTTCCGGTTCTGGCTCTGGTTGACCACCGGCATGGTGACCAAGGAGTTTGTCGCGGTGCACCGCAAGCACCACGCCAAGTGCGAGACCGAAGAAGACCCGCACAGTCCGCAAACCCGCGGCATCAAGGCCTTGTTGTTGACCGGCGTCGAGCTCTACCGTACCGAGTCCAAGGTGATGGAGACCATCGACAAGTACGGTCGGGGCACGCCGGATGACTGGATCGAGCGCAACCTCTACACCCGTTTCAGCTGGCAAGGCGTGGGCGTGATGCTGGTCATCGACCTGGCCTTGTTCGGCGCGATTGGCTTGACGGTGTGGGCGGTGCAGATGCTGTGGATACCGGTGATGGCCACCGGCATCATCAACGGCATCGGGCATTACTGGGGCTACCGCAATTTCGAAGCGGCAGACGCCTCGACCAACGTTTCACCCTGGGGCATCCTGATCGGCGGCGAGGAGTTGCACAACAACCACCATACCTACCCGACCTCGGCCAAGTTCTCGGTCAAGCCGTTTGAGTTCGACATCGCTTGGGGCTATATCCGGGCGATGGAGATGGTGGGCTGGGCCAAGGTGCGCAAGACGGCGCCGCAACTCAAGCTGGGCAGCGTCAAAGATCAGGCCGACGCCAACACGCTGGAGGCGATCATCGCCAACCGCTACGAGTTGATGGCCAAGTACGCCAATGAAATGCGTGCCGCGTGCTCGGCCGAGCTGGCCAAGGCGCAGGGCAGCGCTCGCTCGGTCGAGTTGCAACTGGCCAAGCGCTGGCTGCACCGCGATGCCGAGAAGATCCCCGCCAATGTGCTGCCGCAACTGGCCAGCGCGGTCGAGGGCAGCCCCAAGTTGGCCAAGCTGGTGACCATGCGCGAAGAGTTGCGCCAACTCTGGACCCGCACCAATGTCTCGGCCGATCAGTTGCTGAGCGACCTGCAGGCCTGGTGCAAGAAGGCCGAGAGCAGCGGCATCGAGGCACTGGAGCAGTTCTCGCTCAAGCTGCGCGCAGCTCACGCCTGACGGCAAGCGCCATGTCCGGCCTGGGCCGGTCAGTGAGAGGGTCCTGCGGGACCTTTTTTCTGCCTGCCGCGCTGGCGTGGCCCAGCGAAAGCCTAGCGCCTCTGCTGCGCCGCCGCAGCAGAGGCCGTAGTGCTCGACATAGTTGGCGGAGGTGAGTTGCCACCAGGCCACCAGGTTGTGCAGTGCCAAAAAAAGCAGCATCAGCCAGCCGAATGCGGCGATCAGGCCGCCCTGCAGCACGGCGGTGATGGCATACGACTGCAGCATCGTGTTGTGCCAGCCCCAGACCGGTTGCCCGGCGTCCTGCAGGTGTTGCGACTCCAACTGCCAGGCGCGGCGCATGCCGCCGGGCAGCTCGCGCAACGCAAAGCGGTAGATGCTCTCGCCCATGCGGGCGCTGGCGTGGTCCTCGGGCGTGGCCACCCAGCGGTGGTGGCCGCGGCCGTGCTCCACCGTGAAGTGGCCGTAGGCCGGCACCGCCAGCACCAGCCGGGCCAGCCACTGCTCGACCGGGTTGTTCTTGTGGCCCAGCTCGTGGGCGGTGTTCAGGCCCAGGCCGGCGTCGCTACCGGCAACAAAAGCCAGCATCAGCACCGCCCACCATGACAAATCTTGCGTGCCGACCCACCAGGCGCAAGCGATCAGCGCCACAAAGTGCAGCGGCACCGTGGCCCAGGTCAGCCAGCGGTAGTAGCGGTCGGCTTCGAGCTGCGGCACCACGGCCTCGGGTGGGTTGTTGCTGTCCTCGCCGATCAGCGCGTCTAGCAGCGGCAGCAAGCCGTAGCTGATCAGGATCGGCAGGCCCAGCGCGATTTGCAGGCCGCTGGCGTGGTGCGCCCACAGGCCCAGCAGCGGCACCAGCGGGTAGACCACGGACATCGCCCACCAGGCGCGTTTGCGGTCAGCGTAGTGGGCGGTCAGGCCATTGGCATCGGTGAAGCTGTAGGTGTGGGCCATGCTCAGATCCTCAAATATCAGCCGGACGCGCAGCCCCTGCCGGTCGATGCCGGGCAGGGCCAACTACGGCGCATGGGCATCGACCACCGCGGCTTCCAGCTCGGTAAAGGCCGCCTCGACGTACCCGCCCAGCCGGTGCAACTCGGGCAGCTCAGCGGTGGCGATGAGGCCGAAAAACAGCTGGTCGGCATAGCTGAACAGCGTGATGTTGAGCAGGTTGCTGGGCGGCAGCGTGCTGATGGGGTGCATCTCTTCCATGCGGGCGCCCTTGATGTGCAGGTATTCCTTGGGACCGGGCACGTTGGAGACCAGGGTGTTGCCCATGGGGGGCATCTTGTTGCTCAGCTTCAGAAGCTCGGCGATCTGCGCCACCAGCCCGGTGATGATGGTGTAGGACTCAATGGCTTCGGGCGGCACGCTGTCCACCATGGTGCGCACATTGCGCAGTGAATACCCGATGTTGCGCAGGCGCACGTAGGGGTCGTCCGTGGGCGGCGACAGTTCCACTTGAATGATGCCGATCTTGTTGCCCGCCGTTTTCTCGCCCTCTTTGCGCAGGTTTACCGGCATCTGGATGGTGATGGGCTTGCGCAGTTCAACCCCCTGGTCTTTCAGGTAACGGCGCAGCGCACCGTCCAGGCAGGTGAGTGCGATGTGGTTGAGAGTAGACCGGGTACTGGCCCGGATTTTGTTCACCCGTTCCATGGACACAGCGGCCGTGGCAAATTGCCGCCCGGAAGTAACCTGGCCTGTGAGCGGTGTTTTGGCGCTGGAGACAAACGGTAGTGCAATGGCATTTTTGGTGAGCTTGATGCTCTCCAGAAACAGCATGACACCCAGACGCCCTATACCCAGAAACCGCCGGCCGTTGCCCGTGATTTCTTTCCAGGCGATCTGCATCAACTCCTGGTTGCGTGAAGTGCGGTGACTGCCGTGGCCACTGTGCTTGAGCGTCCACACCGGAGTCAGCTCCATGGCGTCGGGCGATGTGCTCAGGCCATCGGCCGTCCAGCGCGCCATGGTGACGCCGTCGGCATAGGCGTGGTGCATCTTCTGGTAGAGCGCAAAGCGTCCCTCGGTCAGCCCATCGATCACATGCACTTCCCACAGCGGGCGCGTGCGGTCGAGCATGGGGGTGTGCAGCTTGGAGACAAAGTCGTACAGGGCTTTGCGGTCGTTGTGGCCGGCCTCCAGCTTGTGAAAAAACACGTGCTGCTCCAGATCGACCTTGCCTGCATCCTGCCAGTGCGGCATGGAGCTGAGCGAGAAATGGATGATGCGGTTGAACGGCGGCTTCACATCGGTGAAGGTCAAATACTCGCGGTACAGGTTTTTGGCAAAGGCGGCTGTTGATTTGGGAGGGCGTTTGCAGATCAGGAGCCCGCCCACATGCTTGGGGCTGGCTTCGGATTCGGCAATAAAAAAACCGAGATCCAGCAGGGACAATTTGCTCATGAGAAGGGGCACCTTTCGCAGCACGGGTGCGTGCCGATCGTTGTCAATCCGGATAATTATTCTTTTCTGCAGCCTGCAATGTAGGGGATGAAGCGCAAATGGTCAAAACCTTTCCCCTGATGCAATCCTGATACGGCTGGTGGTACGCTGACCGCACCATGAACGCTACCTCAACGTCAAACGACACCCAAGCACCCCTGCAGAGCTGGGCCACGGTGGCCTTGCTGCTGACGGCGGCAGCCGTTGGCGGATTTCTGCTGGACCACCACGTCTCGCTCACCAGCCAGGCCATGGTGTATGTGCTGGCAGTCGTCATTGTGTCGTACCGCCTGCGCTGGCTTACCTCGGTGGTCAGTGCGGTGGGCGCCGTCACGGCATTCAACTTCTTTTTGTTCCGCCGCGCTGGACCTTTGAAGTCGACAGCCGGGAGCATCTGATTGCCCTGTTCACGATGCTGCTGGTCGCACTGGTGATCAGCAACCTGGCAGCCTCCCTTCAGCGCGAGACGAAAATAGCGCACCGCAACGAGCAACGGGCACGCCAACTGCAGGCATTGGCCACCCACCTGTCCGGCGCCACCACCGCACACGAAGTGCAGGCACTGGGGCAGAACGCTCTGGATAGCGCCTTCACCGGACCTTCCGTGCTGGCCTTGCGTCAACCAGACGGCACTCTGGATCTGGCACCCGGGTTGGCCGCATCCTTGGGCGACGGCATGCAATGTTGCATGCGTGAAGCCGCTGTATTGGGCCCCGGGACCTGGCGCTGGCCAGACCTGAACGCCTGGTATGTACCGCTGGGCGACAAGGGCCAGATGCACGGGGCCGCCTGCATCCAGAATGGTCTGGCGGCCGATGCCGATGGGCGGGAGCACGCCCAGGCCCTGTGCGCTTTGCTGGCACAGGCGTTGTGGCGCCTGCGCCTGACGGCATCGATGCTGGCAGCCATTTCACACGACTTGCGCACGCCGCTTGCTGCCGTGGTCGGCGCTGCCTCGTCACTGCAAACGCAGCGCGACAAACTCAGCGCAGCCGACCAGGACCGCTTACTCGGCAGCATCGTCAGCGAGGCGACCTACCTCTCCACCGTGACCGAAAACACCCTGCAGTTGGTGCAGCTGACCAACGCGTCGCAAGCGATCAGACGGGACTGGGAGTCCATGGAAGAAATCGTGGGAGCCGTTCTGGTCCGCGTGCGACTGCGGGACTCTGCCCGGCGCATCAAATCCAGGGTCCCAGAGGGCTTGCCGCTGATCAAGGCCGACCCGGTTTTGCTGGCGCAGCTGATCGGCAACTTGCTGGACAACGCACTCAAGTACAGCGCTGACGCGATTGAGCTGGTCGTGAGCACCACCGCCCAGGAGATGCAGGTGTCCGTCAAAGACCATGGCGAGGCGATTCCCGAAGAAAAATACCCGGCGGTATTTTAGCCCTACTCCCGCAATGACCAGTCTGGTCAACACGGTGCAGGGCTAGGTTTGGCACTGTGCCGGGCGATCGCTTCCGCGCATGGCGGCAGATTGACGGTCAGGCGGCGTACCGGAGGCGGAAACCGCTTCGCCGTGACACTACCCATCGACCCACATCAGCCTCAAGGAGCCCCTCCATGACCTTGCGCATTCTCGTGGTGGAGGACGACCGTGAAATCAGGGCAATGATGCAATCGTCCCGCTAAGTGAAGGGTTTTGAGGTGCAGACTGCCGTGCCATTGAGCGAGGCCCGGGCCATGCTGAAGCATGCATTGTCGGATGTCATGGTGCTGGACCTGGGTTTGCCCGACGGCGATGGCGTCGAGCTGGTGCATGAGGTGCGCAAGCACCATTCGCTGCCCATTCTGGTGGTGTCTGCCCGCCACCAGGAAGCCCAAAAGATTCAACTGCTGGATGCAGGGGCCGACGACTATCTGACCAAGCCCTTCAGTGTGAGCGAACTGCTGGCCCGAATACGGGTGGCGCTTCGCCACCGGGGCACGGCGCTGGCTACTGCGGTCACGGTGCACGAGTTGGACGTAGACCTGGCCTTGCGGGTGGTGAAACGCAATGGGGAAAACCTGCACCTGACGCCCACTGAATTCAGCCTGCTTGCGCGACTGGTGCGCAGTGCGGGCCGTGTGGTCACGCACCGGCAATTGCTGACCGATGTGTAGGGGCCCGAGTTCACCGAGCACACGCACTATTTGCGCCTCTACATGGGGCAACTGCGCGCCAAGATTGAGCGCGACCCGGCGGAGCCTCGCCATTTGCTGACAGAGACCGGTGTGGGTTACCGCCTGGCCGTTTCCTGACATACGCGCCTGATACGCAGCCCCTTATGCGTTCCTGATACGCGGGCTGCGACAGTGGAGTCCTGTTCACTGTTAATGAAATGCCATGGCTAAAGCGTCCAAACGGGAAAGTCTTGCCGCCCTCACACTGGGTGCGCTGGGTGTGGTGTATGGCGACATCGGCACCCGCCCGCTGTACACCATGAAAGAAATTTTCAGCCCCGCCACAGGAATTCCGCTGGACGCCACGCACTTGATTGGCGCGGTGTCCGTCATCTTCTGGGGGCTGATGATGGTGGTCACACTGAAATACGTGCTGCTCATCCTGCGGGCCGACAACCGGGTGAAGGCGGCATCATGGCGCTGACGGCGCTGGCCGCAAAAGCTGCGGGCAGCACGGCCCAGAAGCGGACCATCCTGCTGCTGATTGGCGTGTTTGGCGCAGCCCTTTTTTATGGCGACAGCGTGATTACCCCGGCCATCTCGGTACTCAGCGCAGTCGAGGGTCTGGAGGTGGCAACGCCCGCCTTCAAGCCTTATGTTCTGCCGATTTGTGCCGCCGTGCTGGTGGGGCTGTTTGCGATGCAGCGCTTTGGCACAGGGCTGGTGGGCAAGCTGTTTGGCCCCGTCATTGTGCTGTGGTTTGGCGTGCTGGCGGTGACGGGCGTGATGGAGATTGCCCAGCAACCCGCCATTCTGGCCGCACTCAACCCCCTGAATGCAATCGCTTTTTTGAGCGCCCAGGGCTGGCATATGTTCGTGGCCGTAGGGGCCATCGTGCTGGCGTTTACCGGCGCGAAGCGCTTTACGCCGACATGGGCCACTTTGGCAAACGCCCCATTCAGTACGCGTGGGTCGGCATGGTGCTGCCTGCACTGGCCATTCACTACATGGGCCAGGGTGCGCTGCTGATACGTGATCCGGCTGCGCTGGAGAACCCGTTCTACCGCATGTTCCCCTCGGCCTGGCTGATGCCCGCCGTGGTGCTGGCGACGCTGGCCACGGTGATTGCCTCGCAGGCGGATATCTCGGGTGCCTATTCCATGACCAAACAGGCCATGCAACTGGGGCTGCTGCCCGACATACAGGTGCACTACACATCAGCCAAAGAGGCCGGGAAAATCTACATGCCCGAGGTGAACTGGCTGCTGCTGGCGGTGTTTGGTTTTGGCAGTTCATCAGCCATGGCATCGGCTTACGGCATTGCGGTGACGGTGACGATGCTCATCACCACGCTGCTGACCTTCTTTGTGATTCGCCATGGCTGGCATTACCCGCTGCCCGTGGCGATTGCGACTACCAGCGTCTTCATGGCGCTGGATCTGTTGCTGGTGGTGTCGCTCCATCAAGTTCTTTCAGGGGGGCTGGTTCCCGCTGGTACTGGGCTTTGGCATCTTCATCATCATGACGACCCGGAGCTCTTGCCCTTTGTCACCGCCGTGGCCAACCCCGAAACCGTGCCCCAGGCCTTGATGCATAACCTCAAACACAACCAGGTGCTGCACGAGCGCAATCTGATTCTCACCGTGGTTTTTCACGATGTGCCGTGGATACCCTTTGCCGAGCGCGTAACGGTACAAGCCTTGGTGCCAGGATTCTGGAGAGTGCAAGTCAACTA
>JAYTRR010000015.1:0-7566 GCA_043746005.1 Burkholderiales bacterium | reverse complement strand
AAATTGACCACCAGCGGCAGGTCGTCGATGTCGAGGCCGCGCGCGGCCACGTCGGTTGCCACCAGCAGCGCAACCTCGCCGGCCTTGAAGCGTTCAAGTGCCCGCAGGCGCGCCGGCTGCGGCTTGTCACCGTGGATGGCGTCGGCTTTCAATCCCTGCGCCAGCAGCAATGCCGTCAGCTGATCGACGCCCGTTCGGGTTTTGACGAACACCAGCACCTGGCGCCAGCGCCGCTTGCGCAGCAGGTGCAGGAACAGTTCGGGTTTGCGTTTCTTGTCGACGGTGAGCACGACCTGGCGTATTGCCTTGACGGTCGTGTTGGGTGCGCTGATCTCGATCTCCAGCGGCCTGGTGAGCAGCTTTGCCGCAAGCAGGCGGATCGGATCAGAAAAAGTTGCCGAGAACAACAATGTCTGGCGCTTTGCCGGCAGGGCTGCCAGGATCGCATCGAGCTCCCGTGAAAAACCCAGGTCGAGCATGCGGTCGGCTTCATCCAGCACCAGGGTGTTCAGGCCCTCCAGCGTCAGGTAGCCACGCTCCAGGTGATCCATGACGCGGCCTGGCGTCCCCACCACCACGTGCGCACCGTGCTCCAGCGAGGCGCGCTGGCCACGCAGGGCCACACCGCCGCACAGGGTCACGACCTTGATGTTTTCTTCGGCACGCGCCAGGCGGCGAATTTCCACCGTCACCTGGTCCGCCAGCTCGCGCGTGGGGCACAGCACAAGTGATTGCACGGCGAACCAGCGGGGGTTGAGCTTGGCCAGGAGCGCCAGCGCGAACGCGGCAGTTTTGCCGCTGCCGGTTTGGGCCTGCGCAATCAGGTCCTTGCCCGCAAGGGCAATGGGCAGGCTGGCGGCCTGAATAGGCGTCATTTCCAGATAGCCCAATTGCTGCAAATTGGCCAGGGCGGCTGGGTTGAGAGCCAGTGTGGCGAAGCTGTTTTTGGCAGGCGCTTGCGCAGCGGAAGGCGTATGTGTCGTGGTAGTCATCCCCCGATTATCGGGTCGACCCCTTTTTGCGCCGTTTTGGGGTCAGGTCAGAAGGGCGATGCGGCCCTAGAATCGGGCAACTTTTCATGCTTCCTTCCAGGAGTTCTTATGCGCACCCTTCTTGTTACGTCCATGTTGGCAGCCGCGCTGCTGTCGGGCTGCGGCACCACGGTGGTCAATCCGGTTACGGGGCAGGCCGAGCGCACGGTGATGGACGAAGGCGCCGAGATTGCCGAGGGTAAAAAGCAGCACGAACAAGTGCTGCAGGAATACGGCGCCTACAACCATCCCACCGTTCAGGCCTATGTGAACAGCGTGGGGCAACGCCTGGCGTCTTTCTCGCACCGCAAACAGTTGCAGTGGCATTTCACCGTGCTCGACAGCCCGGAAATCAACGCCTTCGCGCTGCCGGGTGGCTACGTGTACGTGACGCGCGGCATCATGGCTTACATGGATAGCGAGGCGGACTTGGCGGGCGTTGTGGGCCACGAAATTGGCCATGTCACCGCACGCCACGGCGCCCAGCGCGCCACCAGTGAACAGAATGCGGGGCTGGGCGTCTTTGCCGCCAGCGTGCTCGGCGCGGTGCTGGAGAGCCAGGGCCTGAGTGGCGCGGGCCAGCTGGCCGGGCAGGTGTCGCAATCAGTGGCAGCCGGGTATATCGCCTCGTATGGACGCGACCAGGAACTTCAGGCGGACACCCTGGGAGCCGAATACCTCTCCCGCATCAACTTTGACCCGCGCAACATGATTGATGTGATCAAGGTGCTAAAAGACCAGGAGCGCTTTGCGGCTGATCTGGCCCAGGCCGAAGGCCGAGCCGCACCTGCGCAGGGTGGCTGGCTCGCCTCCCATCCGTCCAATGACCAGCGGCTGAGCACCATTACGCAGCTGGCCAGCCAGTACAACAAAGGCAACTACAGCGACGAGGGCCAGGTCCGCTACCAGAAAGCGATTCAAGGCATTGCGTTTGGTGAAAGTGCGGGGCAGGGCTTGACCCGGGGGCGCAACTTTTTTCACGGGCCACTGGGCTTTGCGCTGACGGCACCTCCGGGGTGGAAGATCCAGAATGACGCCGACAAGCTAGGCATGGTCAATGCCGCCGGGGACGCGATGCTGGTGGTGCGTGTGGTGCCAGCCCAGGCGGGGCGCGACCCTGCGGCCATCATCCGCACCTTGCTGAAGCCCACGGATGGGCGTACCGAGTCCGCAGTGATCAATGGTTTGCAGGCTACGCGTTTTGCGGGCACCCGCCAGAACGCACAGGGGCAGGCGCAGTCCGTGGAAGCGACTGTGGTTACCGGGCCCGGCACCCACTCGTACCTTTTGCAATGGGGTGCCCAAGATACGCAGGCGCTGCAACGTGCGCGCGCCGCGTTGCGGGAGGCGGAAGGCAGCTTTCGCGCGATGACGGCACAAGACCGCAACGCGGCACGGCCCTGGGTGCTCAAGACGGTGCCTTACCCTCGGGGCGGCTTTGCTGAACTGGCGAGAACCTCGCCCATTGAGAACCCCGAAAAACAGTTGCGCCTGATCAATGGGTACTACAGCGGCGGCGAACCCAATGCCGGGCAACTGGTCAAGGTGGTTGAGCAGAACTAATTTCGAGCGCTGGATTACGTCTGCTAACACGAAGTACACAATTCGTTTACATGTCCTGGCGCACACTGTTGCTTTCCCCGGGCAAGAAGGAGAACCCCCATGCATCAATCCGATACGGGCAGCGACCCATCCAGTCAGCCGACACACAGTAAATCGCTGGTTCCCGTCGAGCAATTGATTCTGGAGGTCTATGAGACGGCGCACGTCAGTGTGCGCACCCGCATCCTGTCCCGGTTGGTCGGCAGAGTCTATGAGGCCGCCCCGCCGGCGACCCGGCGAAAGCTGTTGGAGCACTTGCTCAGACCGCTGGGGCTGTTGTCTGTTGCCGCGGTGGCCAATGGGGCTTTTGCACAGGTCCTGTCCAGGGGAAATTGGTTTGACAAGAGCGTCCCCCTTGATGAGGTGCAAAACATCCAGTCGGGTGACGTGGTGACGCTGGTGGACTATGTCTTGCAGGTGAGCGGCGACGCGATCAATGGGCTGGCCCAGCTGTTGACGGCATCGCCTTCACTGACAAGCTCTGCGGCGGCCACCGTGCTGGTCACCTTGCTATTGCAGCGGGCAAGTAATCGGCGCTCCAGCGATGTCAACACCGACTAGAGCGCGCCTGTTTCAATAGCTACAACTAAACCAGCAAGGCATTCACCCGCTTCACATACGCCGCCGGGTCCGCGGGCATGCCGCCCTCGGCCAGCAAAGCCTGGTCAAACAGAATGTGCGCCAGGTCGTTGAAGTGCACCGACCCGTCCAGCTTCTTGACCAGCGGGTGCTCGGCGTTCACCTCCAGCACGGGTTTCACTTCGGGTGCAACTTGGCCAGCCTGCTTGAGCATGCGGGCCAACTGGGTGCTCATGCCGTGGTCTTGCACCACTAGGCAGGCAGGGCTGTCGACCAGGCGGGTGGTCACCCGTACGTCTTCGGCCTTGTCTTTGAGCGCCTCTTTCAGCCTGGCCAGCAGGGGCTTGAAGGTCTCTGCGGCTTCTTCGGCGGCCTTTTTCTCGGTTTCGTCCTGCAATGAGCCCAGATCCACCGCACCCTTGGCCACGCTTTGCAGCGCCGTGCCGTCAAAGTCCTGCAGGTAGTTCAATGCCCACTCGTCCACGCGGTCCGTCATCAAGAGCACTTCAATGCCCTTTTTCTTGAACACTTCCAGCTGGGGGCTGTTTTTGGCAGCCGCCAAGGTGTCGGCCGTGATGTAGTAGATGGCCTCCTGGCCTTCCTTCATGCGTGCCTTGTAGTCGGCAAAGCTCACGCTGACGGAGTCAGTGGTGCTGCTGGCAAAGCGCAACAGCTTGGCCAGACGCTCCTTGTTGCCAAAGTCTTCGCCCAGGCCTTCCTTGAGCACGGCGCCAAATTCAGCGTAGAACTTGCTGTACTTGCCAAGGGCCGCATCCGCTGCCGCTTTGTCTTCCGCACTGACGACATCGGAGACCCCTTCGGTGGTCGCATCGGTTGCACCGTCTGCAGCCGCTTTTGGCGCCTTGTCGTGCGCGGCCAGGTCTTCCAGCATGCCCAGCACGCGCTTGGTGCAACCTTCACGGATGGCTTTTACGTCGCGGCTCTCCTGCAGCAGTTCGCGGCTCACGTTCAGCGGCAGGTCAGCAGAGTCCACCACGCCCTTGACAAAGCGCAGGTAGGTGGGCAACAGCGCCTCGGCGTCGTCCATGATAAACACGCGTTTGACGTACAGCTTCACACCTGCTGATTTTTCGCGGTTGTACAGGTCCATCGGCGCTTTGCCGGGGATGTACAGCAGCTGCGTGTACTCGGTGCTGCCTTCCACGCGGTTGTGTGTGTGGGCCAAAGGCGCTTCAAAGTCGTGGCTGATCTGCTTGTAGAAGTCGTCGTACTGTTCCTGGCTGATGTCCTTCTTGGCGCGCGCCCAGATGGCGTTGGCCTTGTTGACGGTTTCCCACTCGCCAGTTTTGACCATGCCACCGGGCTGGCGGCCGCCTTGCTCGTCGCTGGCGTTGATCAGCGCGCCGTCTTTCCACTCTTCCTTTTCCATCAGGATGGGCAGGCTGATGTGGTCGGAGTATTTGTTGATGATGCCCTTGACTTTCCAGGCTGACGCATAGTCCATGGCATCTTCGCGCAGGTGCAGGGTCACGCTGGTTCCGCGCTGGGGGCGGTCAATGGTGTCCACCTCAAAGTCGCCCGCGCCACCGCTGACCCAGCGCACGCCTTCTGTCTCTTGCATGCCGGCGCGGCGGGACTCGACGGTGATCTTGTCGGCCACGATGAAGCCGGAGTAAAAGCCCACGCCAAACTGGCCGATCAGCTGCGAATCGGCCTTCTGGTCACCACTGAGCTTGCTCACAAAGTCTTTGGTGCCGCTCTTGGCGATAGTGCCCAGGTGGTCAATGGCTTCCTGTGCGCTCATACCGATGCCGTTGTCGGTGATGGTCAGGGTTTTGGCGTCCTTGTCGAACGTGACTTTGACCTTCAGCTCGGAGTCGGTCTCGTACAGTCCGCTGTCGTTGATGGCCTCAAAACGGAGTTTGTCGCACGCGTCTGACGCGTTGGAAATCAGCTCACGCAGGAAAATTTCTTTGTTTGAGTACAGCGAATGCGTCACCAGGTGCAGCAACTGCGCTACTTCGGCCTGGAAAGAAAGGGTTTGCTTGGTCATGAGAAATGGAGTCTTTCGGTAAAGCTTCAAATAAAAACGAATGCAGCGCGCCAGACAGGCGACGCGCGAAGCCTTCAATTATGGGCGAAGGGGTGCGGTTTCAAGGGGTGACGCTGCAACTGGTGGCGTCAGCCACGCCACCAGTTGCAGCGTCACCTCGGCGCTGCTGAGCAGTGCCATGTGGCTGGTGTTGAAGGCGATCCACTGCGATTCGGGGGCAAACACCAGTTGGCGGCGTGGGTCTTCGTGCTGTCCCAGCGCGCTTTTCAGTGGCACGAGGCCGTCACCTATCAACCGGTCGGCCAGCGTGCCGGGTTGGGATGCCGTGGTGGCCGCAACACAATAGCAGGCCAACCCTGCTGGCAAGGGCAGTGGCTGGCGGCTGTCAGGCTTGCGGCGAAAACGGTCGTGGCCTTCCCAGTCCACATCCAGCACGTGGCCGTAACGCAAATCAGTGATGCCCGCACTGCGCAATTGGCCCAGCTTGGCCAATGGCTTGGTGTAAGGCGTGCTGCCCAGAATCACGTCAACCCAGTTGCCTGCCCGTTCCAGCGGCGCGCCATGGTGGGGCGTGCCAAGAAACACGATATTTTTCAGATACTGCGGCCAGCGCAAGGCATCCAGCTGGGCATAGTGGAATGCGCTGCGTGTAACGAGCCCCCCCATGCTGTGGCCGACGACGGTGATCTCCGTTAGCGGCACGGGCCAGTGGGCCACGAGTTGCTCCAGTTGGGCGCTGAGTTCATGGCCGTTTTGCGAGGTGTGCAAGCCGGTGTTGTAACGCACATAGATGGGCGTGTAGCCCAGACTGGCTGCCAGCGTCGCGCCGTGGTCCACCGCCGGTATGTCGTTCCCACTGGGCGGGTTGTGCCACTGCAGATCATTCATGCACAGACCGTGGATCAGCAGCAGGACTTTTCCGGTGGCCTCGGGCAGGGGTACCGGCGCCTGCCAGTCGAGTGCCTGGTTCTGGTAGCGCAGCGTCATGCGGGTGACCAGCGGACTGTTGGTCTCGGCCAGATGGTCGCCCATGACGCCGTTGAGGGCGGCCAGAAAGGCTTCGCGCTGGGGCGTCCCGGCGGGCGTGTCCAGCGCCGATCCCAGCAAAGGCTCGAGTCGGATCAGGGCTGCTTCCACACCCTTGCCGATCAGTTGGGTGACCCCGTTGACGGTACGGTACACCAGCCCGGTGAGGCCTTGGGCCGTCTGATCCGGGCCGCCCGGCAGTCCCAGCGTGCTCCAGATCGACTGGTGCACCCCTTCGGCCATGCGGGCCACGCCCCGGGTCGCCTGCGTGGCCAGTTGGACCACCGCGCGCATGTCGGACGGGCGCAGGTGCTTGTGGGGCTTGATGGGCTTCTTTGGCATGGACGTCCTCGCTGCAGGATGGTTCTAGAACTTTTCGTGCGGTGCCAGGTAGCGCCATTGCCCCACGGGCAGGTTGCCCAGCATCACATTGCCCACACGCACGCGTTTCAAGCCGACGACTTTGAGGCCCACCATTTCGCACATGCGGCGGATCTGGCGTTTTTTCCCCTCGGTCAGCACAAAGCGCAGCTGCTCGGGATTTTGCCACTCCACCTTGGCCGGTTTGAGGGGCTGGTTGTCCAGGCTCAGGCCATGGCGTAGCAGGCGCAATTTGTCGGCCGGGAAAACCGACTGCACATCGGTGCTGATGGGGTCGTCATCGTCAATGCGGCTGAGCTGGGTGACCTTGCCGCCGTAAGTGGCCGCCGCCGACAGGGCCGCCGCCGTATTCTCGGTGCCGGTGTAGATCACGCGCACCAGGTATTCTTTTTCCATCACCGCGTCTTCGCCAATCAGCTGGCGGGCCACACGGCCATCCTGTGTCAGCACCAGCAGGCCCGTGGAGTCAATGTCCAGCCGCCCGGCGGGCACCAGGCTTTTAAGCTGGCTGGGGTGGAAGAAGAAGCGTGCGTTGTCTTCTGCCCATCGGTTTTGCGGCTGCACCAGGGTGATGGCGGGCTCGTGGCCGTCTTCGGCCTGGCCGCTGACCAGGCCCAGCGGTTTGTTGATCAACACGGTGACCTGGTTGGCCTGCTGGCCCTGCGCCTGCTTGTTCACTTCAATGCGCGCGTCCGGGCGCACCTGCATGCCCATTTCGGCCACTGTGCCATTCACCTTGACCCAGCCCTTGCCAATCCATTCATCGGCCTCGCGGCGCGAGGCCAGGCCCAACTCTGCCATGCGTTTGTTCAGGCGCATGGTGCCATTGGGGCCGATGGCCGCAGTGTTGGCTTGCCCGGCGGGAATGGCGGCACGGCTTGCGGGTGCGCGCCCGGGTGGGGGTGCCGCGCGGCGGAAAGTGGAGGGCGGTTT
>JAYTRR010000014.1:0-7584 GCA_043746005.1 Burkholderiales bacterium | reverse complement strand
AAATTGCGCGCCATGCGGCGTCATGTGTTTGGACTGGGCTTGTCCCAGGTGGCGCTAACCGTGCTGCTGACCACCCTGGCGTCCCTGGGGCTCGGACTGGTGTTACCCGCGTGGTGGAACGTATCGTGGGAAGTAGCGGTGGCACTCGGCGGCATTATGGCCATGAGCAGCACGGCCATAGTGATCAAGCTGGTCGCTGAGCGGCTGGAGCTAGAGTCCGAACACGGCAAACGCGTTGTCGGCATCCTGTTGTTTCAGGATCTGGCGGTAGTGCCACTGCTGGTGCTGATTCCCGCACTGGGTGCCGCCCCGGAGAACCTGCTGCCAGCGCTCGGGCTGGCGTTTTTCAAGGCAGTGGTGCTACTCGGGGTACTGCTCACCGGCGGACAGAAAGTCATGCGCTGGTGGCTCACGCTGGTGGCGCGTCGCAAGAGCGACGAGTTGTTCATGCTCAATTTGTTGTTTATCACGCTTGGCCTAGCTTGGCTGACCGAACACGCCGGCCTGTCGCTGGCACTGGGGGCCTTTGTTGCGGGTATGCTGATTTCAGAAACTGAATACAAACATCAGGTTGAAACCGATATCCGGCCGTTTCACGACGTGCTCCTTGGGTTATTTTTCATCACGATTGGCATGATGCTGGACTGGCGTCTGGTGCTGGAACGCTGGCCATTGGTGCTCCTGCTTCTGACACTGTCGCTGACTTTCAAGCTCACGCTGATCACCGCCCTGGCGCGTGCATTCGGCGCGTCCATGGGCGTGGCACTGCGGGTGGGCCTGTACCTTGCCCAAGCAGGAGAGTTTGGTCTGGTCCTGCTCACGCTGGCGGGCCAATACAACCTTGTACCCCCTCAGTTGTTCAACCCCATCCTGGCATCCATGGTGCTGTCCATGCTGGCCACCCCGTTCGTCATTCTCTACACCAACACCATCGTCATGCGGCTGGTGAGCAGCGACTGGCTGATGCAATCGGTCCAGATGACCAGCATCGCGCGCAAGGCCATCAATGCGGACAAACATGTGATCATTTGTGGCTACGGCCGGTGCGGCCAGAATCTGGCACGCCTGCTTGAAGCCGAGGGCATTCCCTACATGGCGCTGGACCTGGACCCCGATCGCGTCCGCCATGCTGCTGCGGCCGGCCATTCGGTGGTGTACGGTGATGCCGCACGGCTGCAGGCCTTGATGGCTGCCGGTCTGCACCGCGCAAGCGCAGTGGTCATCACCTATCTGGATACTGCAAACGCCCTGCGGGTGCTGCACCACACCCACGAACAGGCTGCCAACGTGCCCGTGGTGGTTCGCACCATCGACGACATGGATCTGGAGAAGCTTCGCCAGGCGGGAGCCACCGAAGTGGTACCCGAGGCAATTGAAGCCAGCCTGATGCTGGCCAGTCATGCACTGGCCCTTGTTGGCGTACCCATGCGCCGGGTGATCCGCATTGTTCAGGATCAGCGGGACGCACGGTACAACCTTCTACGCGGTTTTTTTCGGGGCTCTGACGACGATTCTGCAGACGAACTCCAGCATGAACGGCTTGCATCGGTCACCTTGCCCACAGGTTCCAACGCCGCCAAGCGACCGCTGCGGTCTTTCGCGTTGCACGCGTTGGGCGTGCGCGTGGTCAGCCTGCGGCGCGGAAACGGAAAAAGTGCGCTCACCTCAGATGATTCCGTACTGGAAAGTGGCGACATCCTCGTGCTCTCTGGTAAGGCGGAAGCACTGGCGGTCGCCGAGCACAAATTGCTCAAGAGTTAGCGACAGTCAGCGCGGCCTAAAGGCACAATGGCAGTCCAATCCGATTTTCGACACTTCTTTTGTGGTTCATCCATGCAGCACCTAAGCGTCAATCAGTACCTAAAAGACCACATACGCACCGTACCTGACTGGCCTGCGCCAGGTGTGCAATTTCGCGACATCACACCGCTATTGCAGGACGCCAAGGTGTTTCGCATCCTCATCGATGCTTTTGTGCACCGCTATATGGACCCCGGCATGCGCCCGGACGTGGTCGCGGGTCTGGACGCCCGGGGATTCATTCTGGGGGCGGTTGTGGCCTATGAGCTCAACGTCGGTTTTGTACCGATTCGCAAAAAAGGCAAGCTGCCCTTTACAACCGTAGAAGAAACTTACGAACTCGAATACGGAAGTGCGACGGTCGAGTTGCACACCGATGCGGTAAAAGCCGGCGACCGCGTGCTGCTGATTGATGACCTGATCGCCACGGGTGGCACCATGATGGCGGGCAGAAGGCTACTCGAGAAACTCGGTGCCCATGTGATGGAGGGCGCGGCCATTGTCGACCTGCCCGAGTTGGGTGGATCGCAAAAACTCAAGGATTCTGGGTTGCAGCTGTTTACGCTGGTCGATTTCAGCGGAACCTAGTTCAAATCGCCGTACTGGGTGCCACTCAAGGGCGATGGGCGCTCTTCGAGTTCCGTATCCGCAAAAACCAGATACGAGGCGGGTCCCCGACGGACAGGGCGCATGGCATCAGCTGCAAATGCAACCGTAGCGGGTGCAAACGCGGGTTTTGCCGTCGCACCAGATGCCAGTGCTTGTTTGAATGCGGCAACCTCGTCTGGCAGCAATGGTTCGTGGTGTAACTGAGATTTGCTGGTGTCTGGGTTGTGGCTCAATGGCGCCGGAGCGGACATGCGAGTCAGCCCTGCCGTGATGTGCTCGTTCACCCTCCAGTAGACCGCCGTCACCAGGATGTCGTAACGCGCTTTGGCACTTTGTGCGATCAAGCCTTCAATTTCGGCCAAACGGGTCGTTTCACCCAGATAGTGGCGCGCAATATCCATCATGATCAAATATTGGCGGCCGCGCGAGTCCAGCGACAGCACCTTGAACTTGTAGCTTGACGACAAAATCCCCGCGCCGGTCAAGGCTTCTCGTACCACGCCGTACAACTGCTCCCGCCGCTCCAGACGCTCACCCTTGCGATTGGCCGCACTGCCTGGCGCAGAAGCCGGCATTCTCACCCGCCCCCTCGGGGAGGTACTCAGCGGAACCGAGGGGGCTACGTGACCCAGACCCGAACTCACGGCCGCATCGGAGTATTTGCCTTGCGGTGCTTTTGAAAACCAGTTGAAAAGAGACATGGTTATTGCTTTCGAATCCAACGACAAAAAACAGTGTACTGTAGGCTATTTGCCAATGCAAAAGCTGGAAAAAATCACGCCCAGCAGATCATCCGACGTGAACTTCCCGGTGATTTCACTCAAGGCATTCTGCGCCAGCCGAAGCTCTTCGGCCAACAAATCCAGAGACTGGGCTTGCACCGCCAAGTGGGCGGCAGCCTCCATCAAATGCGCGTCCACCCGGCGCAGCGCCTGGATGTGTCGCTCACGGGCAACGAATATGCCGCTGGTTGAGGCCTGCCAGCCCGCAGTCTCCAGGAGGATGCGCCGCAGTTGATCCAGCCCGGCTCCCGTCTTGGCGGACAGTGTGATGCCGGGGCGGGACGAAGTGCTATTGGCAACCGCGACCGCATCAGCCTTGTTCCACACATCAATCACGGGAACATTCTTTGAGAGTTTTAGGGCGATAGCCCCCGCAATGTCTGCGTCAGCAGCTATGTAATTCATAGCATCCAAACGCGTTAAGTCGTGCAAGAACAGGACTGCATCCGCGCCTTCAATGGCTTCCCAGGCGCGTGCAATGCCTATTTTTTCAACGTCATCCTCGCTGGGGCGCAAACCAGCGGTATCCACAACACGGATTGGCACTCCTTCGATCTGGATCGTCTGTTGCACTTTGTCCCGGGTCGTTCCCGCAATCGGCGTCACGATGGCCAGTTCGGCACCGGCAAGTGCGTTGAGCAACGACGACTTGCCCGCGTTCGGCTGCCCTGCAATCACCACGGTGATGCCTTCGCGCAACAACGCGCCCTGCGATGCCCGCTGCATCACGGTGCGCAACGCCTCCTGCAGCCGGTCCAGCTGCCCTTGGGCATCGGTCTTTTTCAGGAAGTCAATTTCCTCTTCCGGAAAATCCAGGGTTGCTTCCACCAGCATGCGCAAGTGGATGAGCGCGTCGCGCAAAGTATGGATTTCACGCGAAAAAGCACCAGACAACGATTGCGTGGCGCTCCGCGCTGCGGCTTCGGTGCTGGCATCGATCAAATCGGCGATGGCTTCGGCTTGCGCCAGGTCGATCTTGTCGTTCAGAAACGCTCGCTCGGAAAACTCTCCGGGCTGGGCAATGCGCAATGCCGGCAATGACGCCGTTCCGGAAACCGGATTCAATTGATCCGCGGCTTCCAGGCAGCGCGCCAGAAGCAACTGCAGTACCACGGGACCGCCATGGGCCTGAAGCTCCAGGACATCTTCACCCGTAAACGAGTGGGGCCCGGGGAAAAACAGCGCGAGACCCTGATCAATGGGCACCCCCATGCCGTCATTAAAGGGAAGGTAGGTCGCCTCGCGCGGACGCAGGGTTCGGCCGAAAAGCTGCAACACCAGTCCGCCCAGATTCTTCCCGCTGATACGCACAATACCCACCGCCCCGCGCCCAGGTGCGGTGGCGATGGCAGCGATGGGTTGGCTATGGCGAGTCAACATAGTGGAAACAAGACCCAATGGTGAAGGGCCGCAATCAGCGGCCCTTGTGGATTACTTACCGAATTTCGGCAGATTGAACTGCGGTGGCACGCCCATGCGGGTATTGATGACCCACTGTTGCAGGATGGACAGGGTGTTGTTCGTAATCCAGTACAGCACCAAGCCCGCCGGGAAGAAGAAGAACATTACGCTGAAGATCAGCGGCATAAACCACATCATCTTCGCTTGAATAGGATCCGGTGGAGCGGGGTTTAAAGCCGTCTGCAACATGGAAGTGGCAGTCATCAACAGCGGCAGGATGTAGAAAGGATCAGGCGAAGACAGATCCTTGATCCATAAGATCCACGGCACATTGCGCATTTCCACGCTGGAGAGCAGCACCCAGTACAACGCAATAAACACCGGAATCTGGATCATGATCGGGAAGCAGCCACCCATGGGGTTGACCTTCTCTTCCCGGTAGATGCGCATCATTTCCTGCTGCATCTGCTGTGGATTGTCTTTGAGACGTTCCCGCATTTCGGTGATCTTCGGATTGACCGCCTTCATCTTGGCCATGCTGGCATACGCTTTGGCGTTGAGCCAGTAAAAAGCGGCCTTGAGCAACACCACCAGTGCCACGATGGACCAGCCCCAGTTCTGAATGAAGCCGTGCAGCTTGTCGAGCAACCAGTACAGGGGCTTGGCCAGAATAGTCAGCCACCCATAGTCCTTGACCAGTTCGAGGCCAGGGGCCAAGGCTTCCAGCATCTTTTCTTCTTGTGGACCGGCAAAGAACTTGGCGTCCACCGACTTGGTCGCACCGGGCGCAATAGCGTCCACCGGCGTAATCATCGTGGCGCGGTAGCAGCAATCTGCCACGGAAGACCCAGTGTCGACCGCATCCAGGGAGATCGTCCGCTGTACGCCTTCCGGAAGCATCCAGGCGCTTGCAAAGTAATGCTGCACCATGGCCACATAGCCATTACCCGCTTGTTTTTCGTAGTCCGCCTTTTTCTTCTTGATATCGCTGAACTCGACCTTCTGGTACTTCTTGGCTTCGGTGTAGACCGCCGGACCGGTGAAAGTGGAGTAGAACGACGACTCACCCAGTGGCTTGTTGCCATCACGTACCAGTTGCAAGTAAAGCTGGGGGGACAGAGGAACCGCTGAAACGTTGGTCAACTCATGCTTGACCGCCATGTCGTACGCGCCGCGACGAATCGTGTAGGTCTTGACCAGTTTGATGCCGCCCACGTCCGCAGAGGTGAACTTGATGACCAGTTCGTTCTCTCCATCCTTCAGCGCACGTGCACCGCTCACCGTCATGGGAGTCTTGTGGGTCGGAAAGACGCCCGCTGCTGTGCCGCCAATCACACCAGTCTGAGCCAGATATACGCGGTCCTTGCTGTCGTCCAGCAAAACAAAATTGCGGGATTTGTCCGCCATATCCGCATGCTTGAGAAACTCGGTACGAACCAGGGACCCACCCTCGGTATCGAACGTCATCTTCAACACATCGGTTGTTACCTCGAAACGCTCTTTGGGAGCGGCCGCAACGGCTGGCGCAACAGGCACCGCGGCAACCGGAGCAGGCTGACCGCCAACGCTGGGCACACTGGCGTCCGGTCCGCCGGAAACCGCTACAGGCGCGTTGACCGAAGCAGGAGTCGTCTGCTGGGCGGGGCTTGGGAAAAATGTGGCTTTCTTTCCGTTATGCACTTGCCATTGGTCCCACAGTAAAACCATGGAAAAGCCAAAGATCACCCACAAAATGGTGCGGCGAATGTCGTTCATGAAGGTTTCTTTTCAGAGGAAGAAGAGAGCAGCCGGGTAAACAGCCGGGGAGGATTGGCCGGTATGGGGTCGTGCCCGCCGGAACACCAGGGATTGCAGCGCAGGATACGCGACGCGGTCAAATAGCTACCAGCACCAGCCCCGTGGGCCTGCAGTGCCTGCAACGCATAAACCGAACAAGTTGGCTCAAACCGACACGAGGAGCCCAACCAGGGACTCAAAACCAGCCGGTAAGCCTTGACGACACCCATGAGGAATGCGCGCATCATGATGCAACAGGCGCTTTGACACGGGAAAACAATTGCACCAACTCGGCACGCACAGCCGCTTTCAACGCCTCCGACGTGGCGCTGACAAACTGGGCTCGATCGAAACCCGAACGCAAACGCACAAGATGCGCGCGCTCAGTCAATGCAGATTCGAATTCAGCACTCACATTGTAAATCTGGCGTTTGATGGCATTGCGGGTCACTGCACGTTTGGCCCAGCGTTTGGGGACCATGGCACCCAACCAGACACCTTGGACAAGGAACAGGGCGGGTAACACAGTCTTATTCACCAGCGCCACGGGTTGCTCTAGCACACAACAATGCAGAGCAAAATGCGCTGTTTTGGCGAGCGTAGTTCCCGCCAAAACAGCCTGAAACTGTGGCCGCGTCTTTAATCGCTGCACGGTTCAGGACACCATTTGGAGAACAGCAAGGCAACACACCAGCAGACTCGCGGTGCGCTTGCTGGCGTTCGCCCGAAATCCGAACTTAGACAGCCAGACGCTTGCGGCCCTTGGCGCGGCGCGCATTGATCACGGCGCGACCGCCACGGGTTTTCATGCGGACCAAGAAACCGTGGGTACGTGCGCGGCGGATTTTGGAGGGTTGGTAAGTGCGTTTCATGTCAAATTCCTAATGGGCTCAGTTCAGATCCGGCAGCTTTAAACAAGCGGACCTCAGTCAAATCACCCCGACCAAAATCAGGGGAACCGCGGATTATCGCAAATTTTCTCAATCACGGCAACACATTACGTCGGAAATGCAGCGTATCGCTGTAACTTGGGCATTCCGCTCCAAATTGTGGATAAGCGTTTGATAAATTACAATTGACGACACAGCAATTTATAACTATCCACAGAAGTTGAAAAGAAAATGTCCGAGGGACCTTCACCCCATCAAACCCTGTCACCCAGCCACGACATAGGCCAAAGTCTATGGCAAAGCTGTGTTGACCAGCTCGCCCAGGA
>JAYTRR010000013.1:0-2405 GCA_043746005.1 Burkholderiales bacterium | reverse complement strand
CGCATGGCGCAGCAACCTGCCATATGGCCCTGAACCATTGCCGCAACCAAGGCACCCCGAGGCGGGCGATATTCCCCTGGAAGCGCCGGGAGCTCTTGCGGAAAATTCTGAAAGCACAAACCAATCTTGAGGGACTGTGCGTATTCCTGAAAGAGTTCCCGTATTCCGTCCATCTCAAATTCAAATTCCGTCGAGGGATAGACCAAGCGCGGCCGATCGGCCTTAGCAGCGGCACGCATACGCTCAGGATTCCTGCAGCAGCTTTTCAATCAATTGGTGAAGTTCGGCAAAGTTAGGCTCACCAACGTATCGTTTAACAATCTCTCCACGTTTGTTGACCAGATAGCTTGTTGGCGTCAGTTTCACATCGCCCCATGACTTTGCGACTGCACCTGTGTTGTCAATGGCGACTTCAAACGGGAGCTTGCGTGTCTGAACAAAGTTGACGACATAGCTTGGAGGATCGTACTCCATGGCTACCGCAAGGGTGCCATAACCCTGGTCTTTATATTTATCAAAGGTTGCGATGATTTTTGGCATTTCCGCCACGCACGTTACACAGCTGGTTGCCCAAAAATTGACCAAAGTGACCCGGCCTTTCAGGTCAGTCGTCTGCTTTTGGGAGCCATCCAGCAGCACAAAAGTGGAGGCAGGAGCAGCCGTGTTGCCACTCCATAAATAAGTGCCAGCCAGTACCGCGCAAGACGCTACGATGGCGGCCCAGACTATTTTTTGTTTCATAAAAGGTGCCATTCATGGATCGTCGCCAGTTTAATTCGGTTTCCCTGTCCGCGGTGGCCTTGTTGGGGGCCCTCGCACTGCGCCAGGCGCATGCACTAACCCTGGGTGATCTCTCCAATGCAGATGCATCCAAAGGACTCAAGACGGCGCTCGAAAAAAGCGCGTTGTCGGCCGTCGGTATTCTCAGCGCTACAGATGGATTCCTGGGAAACGAAAAAGTTCGCATTCCTTTACCTGGTTACCTGAACGATGCAGCTAATCTGTTGCGTACCTTTGGCCAGAGTGGGCGTGTGGACGAACTCATCACCGCCATGAACCGGGGTGCGGAGTCCGCGGTGCCTATGGCGAAAGACCTGCTGGTCAATGCAGTTCGCACCATGAACGTGACCGACGCGAAAGGAATTTTGGCGGGAGGACATACCGCAGTGACCGAGTTTTTCGCCTCCAAAACCCGCCCCGCGCTTGCAATCAAGTTCCTGCCCGTGGTCACCAAGGCCACTGAAAAGGTTGGGCTGGCGGACAAATACAACCAGCTGGCCGGCAAGGCCGCAGAACTGGGATTGCTCAAAAAAGAAGACGCTAATATTCAGCAATACGTCACCGGAAAGACCCTTGATGGACTGTTTTTCATGATTTCGGAAGAGGAAAAGAAGATCCGCCAAAACCCGGTGGCATACGGCAGCGCCATTCTGACCAAGGTTTTTGGCGCGCTTCAATGAGACTGCGCAAGCTGATGGCGTCCATGTCCGTCGTCCTGGTCGCCTGCAGCCCGTCACTGAACTGGCGCGAAGTCCGTCTGGATCGGCTGGCCGTCTGGCTCCCCTGCAAGCCCGATCAGGGCCAGCGCAACGTCCGCCTCGATTCGCAGGAGGTTGCACTGGACATGGTTGGCTGCGAAACGTCCGGCGCGCTGTTCGCCGTTAGCCATACGCGGCTGAGTGACCCGGCACAGGTGGACGCCGTGTTGCGTGCCTGGAAAACGGCCGCGCTGGCAAATATGCGGGCTACCGACCTGCAGGAGCGGCCCTTCACATGGGCTGGCCCCGTCGCGAGCACCGGGCAATCGCCCGCGGCCACATTGGCAAAGCCCCCCGGGTCTGCACTTGTCATGGTTGAGGCGCAAGGGCAAAAACCGGACGGCGACGCCTTGCAGGCGCGCCTTCTCTGGTTCTCATCCGGGGCCGAGGTCTTCCACATTGCCGTCTATGCGCCGCGGGTTACTGCTGACATGACAGAAACCCTGTTTTCGGAACTCCGGCTTCAGTGAAACACGAGACCCGCGATGGTGGTGCCCAATTTCGCCGTGAAGGCGTTCGTTTTCCGCCTGTTGCGTGCTCCCGTGCTGTATGGCATGCGCCGCACCGGCATCTGCGTCTGTTTTGTGCTGTCAAAAAAGCCATAATGAATGCCTGACACTCTATGAACACTGGCATTCTCATCATCGCCCACGCACCGCTTGCCAGCGCTTTGCGCGCCTGCGTCCTGCATGTGTACCCGGATTCAGCCAGCGGTGTTCTGGCTCTGGACGTTCACCCCAATGAGCCCACCGAGGCTTCCTGCGCAGCTGCGCAGATTCTTCTGGCAGAACTCAATACGCCGAATACCTTGGTGCTGACCGACATGTTCGGGGCGACCCCTTGCAACGTCGCGCAAAAAGTGGTCGA
>JAYTRR010000012.1:0-7617 GCA_043746005.1 Burkholderiales bacterium | reverse complement strand
CCATGCGGGCGAAAGCCTTCGAGCCAGTGACGTTGGTGCGTTCGCCGATGTTGACGAACAGGCTGCCCGGCGCGATCGAAACCGGCTCGAGCCCGGAGAGTTTCATGGAGGGGACGGGATTGTCCGGCATCTGCTCACCTTGTGGTCGACCGCGCGATGCGGGTGTTGGAGGTGAGCGCCGTTGGGAACTCAAGCCTGGCGGACCGTGGCGGCCGCTGCAGCGCTCCTTGAGTTAGGGTGATTTTACAGTCAGGCCTGCATGCGAAGGCGCCGGGCGGCGTCTTCATCACGCGCGGCGTCGATCTCGCGCATCACGGCGCCCAGGTCGAATGCGCCCTGCTGCCGCTGGAAGCGCCCCGTCAGGACCGTCTCGGTGCTGAGCACGCCACGTTCGTACAGCTGCCACATCTCGGCGCCGTACTGCGTGCGCAACAGCTCCGGTGCGAAGCGGCCGAAGAAGTCGCGCAGGTTGGCGACGTCACGCAGCAGCATGCGTGGTGCGTGATTGTTGCCGGCAGCGTCGATCGCCTGCGGCAGGTCGATGATGACCGGCCCGTCCGCCGCCAGCAGGATGTTGAATTCCGACAAGTCGCCGTGCACGACCCCCGCGCACAGCATCCGCACCACCTCTTTCAGCAGCGTCGCGTGGTGCGCCCGGGCCGCGTCGGCAGTGAACGAGACGTCGTTCAGGCGCGGGGCGGCGTCGCCTTGGGCGTCGGCCACCAGTTCCATGAGCAGCACGCCGTCCCAGAAGTTGTGCGGCTTCGGCACCCGGACGCCGGCCGCGGCCAGGCGGTACAGCGCATCGACCTCCGCGCTCTGCCATGCCGCTTCGGCGGCTTGCCGGCCAAAGCGCGTGCCCTTGGCCATTGCGCGGGCCTGCCGCGTGTTCTTCACCCTGCGGTTCTCGGTGTAATCGACGGCCTGCCGGAAGCTGCGCTGGGTCGCCTCCTTGTAGATCTTCGCGCACAGCGTCTCATCGCCGCGACGCACGACGTACACCATTGCCTCTTTCCCGCTCATGAGCTGGCGCACCACGGTGTCGATCAGTCCGTCCTCCACCAGCGGCTCCAGTCGGTCAGGGGTTCGCATGGCTTCAGGCGGCCTTGTGGAGTTTGCCGTAGGCGGCGAGCAAGCGCTGGTGCATGTCGCAGTGGGCCAAGTCAAGGCCGAGCGAAGGCTCACCAAAGAAGCGCAGCTCGCCCGCCAGCAGGGCGCGTGCCTGGCTCAACGTGTCCGCACCGTAGAGGCTTTGCAAAGCCGCCTCATAACGGGCAGCGCCGTGGCCTGCATCGAGCTGTTGCAGGTTTTCGATACATCCGTACACACGCAAGCGATCGGCGTTGATCTGGCCGAAATGGCGCATCCACTCGCAGCCCTCTGCGACCGCAGCCTGGTTCCCGCAGGCCAGCGCCAGCAGGGTTTTGAGTTCGCCCACGCGCAGGTCTTTCCAGAACGCATCGCTGCCGGGCGCCAGACCAATCAGGGCCGCCACCAGGCGGTCTTCGGTCAGGCCGTTTTCGTTGAGGGTGTCAAGCAGGTCGCTGCACTCTTCATTGTCGAGCTCGCTCAGGTGACAGATGGCCTCGCGAATGGGGTTAGCAACGCTGTTGTTTTCCCACTCCAGCTCGTCAACCGGGTAGATCTCGGACATGCCAGGCACGATGATGCGGCAGGCGTACACGCCCAGGTGGGTGAAGTCAGCCACATAAATGTCCATACCCATAGCTTGGATGGTGTTGACTGACCAGGCATAGTCTTCGGCCGTTGTGGTGCTGAAGTTCCAGTCGGCAAACGGAAAGTCGGGCTTCGTTCCCAGGAAATTCCAGCTGATGATGCCGCTTGAATCCACAAAGTGGATTTCAATATTGGGCGAGCTGGCAATTTCTTCCATGTCAAAGCCGGGAGTCGGGAAGCCGGCCAACGCATCCAGCGCACGGCCTTGCAACAGCTCGGTGAGGGCGCGCTCCAGCGCAATCTCAAAGCGCGGGTGCGCGCCAAAGCTGGAGAAGCAGCCCTGGTCCACCGGGTTGAGCAGGGTCACGTTCATGACCGGAAACTTGCCGCCCAGCGAGGCGTCTTTCACCAGAATGCCAAAGCCCGCGTCGCGCAGGCCCTTGATTCCGGCGGCAATGCGGGGGTAGCGGTTGATCACGTCCTCCGGCACATCCGGCAGACACAGGCCTTCGCTGATGATGCGGAACTTGATGAAGCGCTCAAACACCTCGGACAGCGCCTGTGTGCGGGCTTCGGGCTGTGTGTTACCGGCCGACATGCCGTTACTCACGTACAGGTTGCTAATGATGTTGACCGGAAAATACGTCACCGCGTCATCGCGCAGGCGCACGTAGGGAATGGCGCAGATGCCGCGGTCCATGTGGCCTGAATTGAAATCGACCAGCGTGTTGGCATCAATGGTGCCGCGCGGGTTGTAAAACTTTTGCAGCTCGGGGTTCAGCAAGCCCAGAGGCCATTCGCCGTTCTCACCAGGTTGCAACCATTCTTCTTGCGGGTAGTGCACAAAAGCGCGGTCTTCGCTCTCGGCGTAGGGGTAGCCGAGGTAGTAATGGTTCCAGAAGTAGTTGCACGATAGACGCTCAAAAAACTCGCCCAGTGCACTGGCCAGCGAGGCCAGTTTGGTAGCGCCTTTGCCATTGGTAAACATGATGGGGCAATCGCGGTCGCGCACATGCACGGACCAGATGCCGTCGATGGGGTTGAGCCACGAACGCTCTTCAACATGGAAGCCCAGGGCCAGCAGCTTGGCTTGCATGGAGTTGATGGACGACTCTAACGAGGCGTCTTTGCCGACGATGAAGCTTTCTGTAGTCACGGGGGAATCCTGGTAAATGCTGTGCAGAGCGTGTAGATGAAATGGCTTTTCAACGACCGAAGCGGTCGAGAAAAAAGCCCACAGGGCGTGGGCTTGTTTGTGGGCGGTTGGCCTGATTTTAACGCGGGCCGCCATTTCAGTCAGGCCCCCCTATCGCCCGTCCTCCCGCTCTCTCTTGTCACCGCTCTTGTCCCTCCCTTGGTTGCGGTTGCGGTTCCGGTTGGCTTCATCGGACACCGGCATGCGCTGAGGCTCATCAACCGGCAGTGGGCGCGTTTGCGCAGACGCCAACAAAAAAGGGTGCCAAGCTACCTTGGCACCCTTTCACGAATGGTTACTGAACCCTATTTTCCAGCAGCAACGGGAGGTTTCACAGCAGTACCCTTACTGGCTTTGACATGCTTCACTTTTTTGACAGCATGGGCTTTTTTTACGGCAGGCTTTGCAGTAGTTCCGCCATCTGCTACTGAAGGTGCCGTTGCGGTGGGAGTGCTGGGTGCTACCTTGGGCGCAGATGGCGCCTGGGCAAATGAAACAGCTGCAACGCTTGAAAGAACGGCAGCAGCGACAAGGGTTTTGAAATTCAACATGTTTTGTACTCACTCTATTACGACAGTCGCATAAGCTCCGACTGTCACGAGCGGCCCAACTTGTTTGCCGGGCTTATAGTAACAACGCCGGGTTTTCTACTGGCGTTGACTACATTTACGATTGTTTACATAGCGCGCCTGCCGCGTTCATTCCCTCGCTTAAAATCCAGACCATGCTCGCAAGAGCACATTCGCTAGGGGTGTTGCTTCGCGTTCAAAAACGCGGAGCGACTGAGAAAGTCCCTTTGAACCTGATTGAGGTAATCCTCGCGCAGGGAAGCTGGTCCAGCCACGTTGTCACGGTCTTCTCATTTGACATAAGCCAGTGGTTGGACAAACGCCCACCTGCCAACACTTTTGCTTGGAGCAAATGTATGGCAAATACAAAAAAAACTGACGCAGTGAATGAAGCCTTGGCGCCCATCGCCAACGCGGACCGCGTTTTTAGCTGGCATGAACATGCGTCGCTCTGGTTCAGTCTGGGCGTGGGCTTGCTCGTCATGCAGATTGGCGCCTACCTTGTGCCTGCAGTGGGTACCCGTGATGCGGCCATCGCCATTGTGCTGGGGTCCCTGGTCGGCTCCGGCTTGCTGGCCTGGACCGCCCGTCTGGGTTGCGAAAGCGGACTGACCAGTGCTGGCTTGATGCACAGCACCTATGGCAGCCTGTTTGCACGCTTGCCCGTGTTGCTCAACATCGCCCAGTTGATTGGCTGGACCACGTTTGAACTGGTAGTGATGCGTGACGGCACTGCCGCAGTGGCAAAACAGTCTCTGGGGCTGTCACTGGACGGGCCGTCGGGGATAGCCATCACGACTTTGTTGTGGGGCGGTGTGCTGGTCTTGTTGCTGTCGGGCTCCATGACCAAACTGGTGCGCAAGTTGATTGGGCGCTTCGGCTTGCCATTGGTCATTGCATCGCTGCTTTGGCTGACATGGCAGTTCGGCACACAGTTGCATGCCAAAGGATTCGAGGCCTTCTGGGCCAAACCTGGCGACGGCAGCATGGGTTTGCTGGCGGCTATGGATCTGGTGATTGCCATGCCCGTATCGTGGCTGCCACTGGTGGCGGACTATGCGCGCCACGGGCGTTCAGGGCGCAGCGCCATGAGCGGCACCTGGCTGGGTTATGCCGTTGCCAACATGTGGTGCTACGCGCTGGGCGTGATGGTTGCCAACGTCGCGCAGCCGGATATGGACCTGGTCAGTGCACTGCTGCTTGCGCAGGGTGGACTGATTGCCCTGAGCCTGATTCTGGTTGATGAGATCGACAACGCCTATGGCGACGTTTACTCGGGTGCCGTGTCAGCCCACAGCATCAAGCCATCGTGGTCGATTCGCAAATGGGGCGTGGGACTGGCCGTGGTTTGCACGGCTCTGGCCATGGTGTTGCCCATGCACAGTCTGGAGCCTTTCCTGCTCATGCTGAGCTCCGTTTTTGTTCCTTTGTACGGCGTCATTCTGGGCCGACTGGGACTGGGCCAGGCAGGTTTCTCTGCACCGCATCGCAAAATCGACTATGTGGCTGCGACCATCTGGATTGTGGGCATTGGCCTCTACCAGGCACTGGCCGCGTGGGCTCCGCAATGGGGCGCTACATTGCCCACGTTGGCCGTGACTTTCGCTCTGGCTTGGGCTAGCCGCCCCCAGCGCACACTGCTCGCTGCCAACGTCTAAAGCGGGACCAGCCGCATCGCAAGAGGAGTGAACCCGTGGTTTAGCGGGCCGCTTCCCTGGCCGGTGCGCACTTGTGAGCCATTCTGGAGGGCGCCGCGAATGTAGGTTCTTGCGCTCTGCACGGAGTCAATCAAGGATTCACCCGCTGCCAGGTACGCGGCAATGGCCGATGACAACGTGCAACCCGTGCCGTGGGTATTGGCACTGTGGATACGTGGTGCACGCATCCATAAACGCGCTCCCTTGGCATCCAGGTACAGGTCTGAGACTGTGTCTCCGGCCAAATGCCCTCCCTTGAGCAGCACGGCATGCGCACCCATTTTCAGCATTTCGGTAGCCGCCGTTTCCATGTCATGTTCTGAGGTCAGCACGCGCCCGACCAGCAGGGCCGCTTCGTCCAGATTCGGTGTGATGACTGACACACGGGGAAACAATTCTCGCACCAACACATCCACAGCGGTGTTGTCGATCAGGACCGCTCCACTGGTGGCGACCATGACCGGATCGAACACGACGTGAACAAGGGCGTGCCTGTCGATAGCTTGGGCCACGGTGTGCACTATCTCCGGGGAGTGCAGCATGCCGACTTTGACGGCATCGACACCGATATCCTCCACCACTGCGTCGATTTGATCGCGCAGCATCGCTGGCGGGATGGGGTGAATGGAGCGCACACCGCAGGTGTTTTGGGCCGTCAAGGCAGTGATGGCCGTCATGCCAAAACACCCCAGCGCTGAAAAAGTTTTGAGGTCAGCCTGAATACCGGCGCCCCCTCCGCTGTCGGACCCGGCTATCGACAGGACACGCGGGTAGCGGTATGTGAGCGGGTATGTGGACGGTTCATTCGCCATGGAATAGCCTCCTGAAATTTCTTGCTGCATCGGCCGGATCAGGCGAGGAACACAACGCGTTGACAATGGCCAGGCTGTCTGCGCCGGCTTCCAGTACCGAACGCGCATTGCCGGCATGGATGCCGCCAATAGCAACCAGCGGCAAATCTGTGCGGGCACGAACCTCGCGCAAACCATGCAATTCCCAAGGCGCCAAAATATCTGTTTTGGTGGTCGTGGCAAACACGGGGCTGACGCCCAGATAGTCCACCGGCAGAGTGGCGCTGTGCACAACATGGTCCAGCGTCTCGACCGAAAGTCCAATGAACACCTCCGGCGGCAACAAGCGCCGCGCGTGGGCGACGGGCATGTCGCCCTGGCCCAAATGCACGCCCTGCGCCGCGCAGGCCAAGGCAACGTCAATGCGGTCATTGATGACCAAAGGGATCTTCAAAGGCCCCAACAATTGACTCAGCGCGATCGCCTGGGCATAAAAGTCCCGCGTGTTGAGCGTCTTTTCGCGCAGCTGCACGCACGTCACGCCGCCCTGCACTGCGGCCATCACCACATCCGCCAGCGTGCGACCCATCAAGCTGGCCTGGTCGGTAACCAGATACAGACGCAGAGCCCTTAATAGCGCGACCCTGTCGTAGCGCGTGGATGCTACGGCGCCCGCTACCACCGCTCAACTTTTAGCTGCAAGCGGGCCTCGAAGGTGGCTTGGTCCAGCAACTGCAGTTCGTCGAGCATGGTGACCTGCATGCTGCCTACCCCTTGGCGACGCACCACGGATTTTTCGGCCGCAACTTCACCGACAACACCCATCAACGCCATGGCGGACACCGTGGCACGCCATGCATCGGGCTGCACGGCGCAGAAAGCCCCAATGAGCGCAGTGGCGGAGCAGCCTACGCCGGTAATTCGGGTCATCCACTCGTGTCCATTGGACAACTGGGCCCAGCGGTGCTTCGCATCCAGAATATGGTCCGTCTGCCCGCTCACGCACACCACTCCATGTGTACGCTGCACCAAGGCCAGAGCCGCTGCGATGGCGTCATTGGCTGCCGCGCTGCTGTCCACACCACGCGTTTGCACGCTGTCACCCGCCACGCTCATGATTTCGGAGCCATTGCCGCGAATGACGGTTGGAAGGACGGTGTTCAGAAGAAGCTCAATACTTGCGTTTCTGTACGGTGTGGCTCCCGCACCCACCGGGTCCAGCACCACGGGAATACCGCGCCGACCAGCGGCGGCCATGGCGAGCCGCATGCTCTCAATCCAGTAGGAATCCAGTGTGCCGATGTTGACCACCAGCGATTGCGCAATGCCCACCATGTCAGTCACTTCTTCATGGGCATGGGCCATGACGGGTGACGCGCCAACCGCCAGCAACACGTTGGCATTGAGATTCATCACAACCAGATTAGTGATGCTGTGAACCAATGGCGAACGTTCGCGCACGGCCAGAATGTCAGACCAAATATCAGAGGAAGAAAGATTTTCAGCCATGCGGTTTCTAAAAAGATTGGGGTTCTGTCACATTAAGCCACGTTCGACAATGACCGCATGATTGAGACGAACCAAATCGCGATGTTTGGCGAGCATCGCAAGGTGCTCAGGCGGCTGCATTATCCGCTGGAAGTCATGCTGATGTGCGCCCGCTGGTACGCCGCTTGCCCGAGAAGATC
>JAYTRR010000011.1:0-22336 GCA_043746005.1 Burkholderiales bacterium | reverse complement strand
TCATAATCCTTTGGTCCACAGTTCAAGTCTGTGACGGCCCACCAATTAATCATCAATAAAATCAAGGACTTAGCTTAATTTTGCTAAGTCCTTTTTCTTTGGTTTCGGTACAAAAATTGACGCAGAGTACGATTCCGGTACAGAGGCGGAACACCTACACCGTATCGGAAACCTATGACCACCATTGTTAAGACGCCTTTCGACACATGCTAATACACCTACGCCTATGGCGCGGTGGATGTGTGCACAGGTGAGCTGGACAGTTTGATTCTGCCGCCCTATGCACCGGAGCTCAACCCGATTGAACACGTCTGGGATGAGTTGCGCGAGAAGTTCTTCCACAACCGGGTCTTCAAGAGACTCGATGCTTTGGAGGATCACTTGACCCTAGCGCTGAAAACTTTCGAAGAGAAGCCGGATAAGGTGGGCTCCATCGTGTCATGGCCGTGGATTTTTGGTGTCTTTTTAACTTCACTTATGAATTAGAATTTAAATTACAAGAGTGATGACGAGGCCAAACAGACCGTTGTCCGCTTGATTGCCCGCAAGGATCTTGTAACTGCGCTGGAAATGGGTCGCAGGCGATTAGGTTTGCGTCTGAAGGTATCGCACGCGCAAAGAGATGCGCTGGATGCCGCGCTGTGCCTGGTGCAGGCGCGACGGTGCTCCCCGATACGGTTTGCCTCCTGAAGGGGATCCCCTGGAGGGCTGGATCATCAGCGCGTGAACCACGCCAAGTGCTGTTCAGCGTGGAATGACCGCGTCCTGGATCTTAAGCGCCAATTGGGAAATCGCCATTGCCGCTGGGCTGCCCGGGGTGCTTTGCATCAGCAACTGGCGCCGCATGATGGCTTGGCGTACCGACGGGTCGGCTGGAATATCACCCATGTGAATCAGTTTGATGGGTCGTCCGGGCTCGCTGACGACAAAGCGATCCAATACCTGCTGCAACTGAACGGTAATGGCCCGTCCATCCCCCAAGCGTGCGGTCTGGTTGATCACCATCCGGATGCTCTGCCGCTTCTGCTGTCCGACCAGCACTTTGATGGTCGCATACGCATCCGTTAGCGATGTGGGCTCAGGCGTGGCCACTACCAGCACTTCGGAGGCGAGGGATACGGCAAATAGCACCACATCGGAAATCCCTGCACCCGTGTCCAGTAGCACGATGTCGTAATGCGGCACCAGTCCGTTCATGATGCGCAGGAAATCTCCCCGCACCTCGGGTGTGAGGCGGGAATATTCCACCATACCCGAGCCGGCCAGCAGCACGGAAAAACCGCCTGGTGCCCGGATGATGGCTTCTTCGAGCTTGGCTTTACCCGTGAACACATCATGCAATGTGATCTTTGGGTACAAGTTGAGAACCACGTCCAGATTGGCCAGTCCCAGGTCGGCATCGAGCACCAGCACCCGGTGGCCCAGTTTGGCCAAGGCAGCCGCCAGGTTGGCCGAGACGAACGTCTTGCCCACTCCACCCTTGCCGCTGGTTACGGCCACCACCTTTCCCAAAGGCTTGAGGGGACCCGTGGCGCTGCTCTCGCCGGGTTCAGGTGGATTCAGCACATCAGACATCAATTAACCCTCTGCATCGCGCTGTGGACGGATGCGCCCGACATTTCGCTGGGAACACTTTCGACCCACGCGGGATCACCCAGCGCGAGATGGCCAAACAGAAGATTTTTCTCTTCTGCACTGACAAAAATTTCTTGTTGCCGGTCCAGAAAGACACGGTTGCGTCCTTCGGTCTTGGCTTTGTACAACTGTACGTCCGCGCGCTCCGTCCACAAAGCGGCGGTCGAGCGTACCCACTCAGGCGCGTAAGCACCTCCTACGCTGACGGTGACGTGGATGGTGATGCCGGGTGAAACCTGGATAGCCAAAGACTCGACCGTTTGACGGATACGCTCGGCTACGGTTATGCCAAAAGAGGTGTGGCAGTTGGGTAAAACTACCGCAAACTCTTCACCGCCATAGCGGGCCAGAGTATCCATGGGCCGCACACAACTGGCCAGGCATTTGGCAACGGCTCGCAGCACCTGGTCTCCAGCATGATGACCGTAGGTATCGTTTACTTTCTTGAAGTGATCAATGTCCAGCATCAACAAGAGTGCCGGGCTTCCTGATCGCGCAACGCCATCAATGGTTCGCTCTTGCACCGAGCAAAGGTGTCTGCGGTTGGCAAGCCCCGTCAGGGGGTCCTTGAGTGACAACTCACACAGTCCGTTAATGATTCCCTGCAGGTAATCACTACCCGATTCCTCAGCCGACGGGAGGGCCTGCACCATGTCATGGTCCAGAAGTGCGCGCGCGTCATCCAACTGCAGGTTGCGCAATTCTATGATGGTGTTTGGGGCTTTGGAGACCACGGTTTGATTTGGTGTTTTGCAGGCAAAGTCTAACAGGATGCGATGCTCTGTTTTGCACGAAATAAGGCCAGAAAAGCATGCGACTGCCTGCACTCGAAAAGGGTTTTGTACGGTCGTTTTCCTGCTTCAATCAAGACGGTGGCAACTGCGCAATGTCCGCCAGAGCCTCTGTGTCCGTGCGATACAGCCGAAGCAAGGGGCTCTCCTGCAACTGCCCTGCGCGGCGTAAAACGGCTTCGACTGGCAGTTTGATGCCGCTGATATGCAGGGTTATGCCGCGTCCAGTCAAGTAGCGTGCGATCTGACCGAATGCCTCCACTCCTGTGGCATCAATCCGGTTGATGGGATGGGCAAACAACGCGACATGGCGAATGTCCGGATGATTACCCAGGTAGTCAACAATATTGCGCTCCAGGCTGCTCGCTGCCGCGAAATCCAGTTCGGCATCCATGCGCAGGGCGTAAAAATGGGGTGCCAAGGGCGGCAATTGCCAGAGGTGCCGGTCACGCAGACTCCCGTCCGGATGCAGGCCCACTTCAATGATCCTTGGATGCAGGCGCTGGTGCAGGAAGTGGCTCAGTCCCATCAACACGCCGGCCAGCACACCCCAGTAAATGCGGGGCGCGGTGACCAGGGTGACCAGGAAAGTGACGCCCATGGTGAGGGCCTCTACGGGCAGCACCCGCCATAGTCGCACAAAGCTGGCTGGTTTGAACAGGCTGCTGACGGCGGCCACTACCACCGCTGCTAGTACTGCCGAGGGCACGTGGTACAGCGCGGGCGTGAGCCATAACAACACGGCCAGAACCATGGCAACCGTGACCACTGTGGCCCAGCCGGTCTTTGCACCGGCATACAAATTGATGGCAGACCGTGAAAATGAGGAGCTGGTTGGGAATCCGCCGGTCAAGCCCGACGCCATTTTGGCGAGGCCTTGGGCGATGAGGTCCTGGTTGTCGTTCCACGGTTTTCCTTCCAGCTGGCTTTCGGCCTTGGCGCTGGACGCTGTTTCGAGAAAGCTCACGAGTGAAATCACCATGGCGGGCACAATCAATGCCCCCAACGTAGTCCAGTCCAAGCCGCCTGGCCAGTAAAGACCCGGCAAGCCCGAAGGCAGGCTGCCGATCACGGCACCTCCATGCGCTGCAAATCCGCTAAGGTAGCTCACGACGCCGGCGCCCACCACCACGGCCATCACGGTGGGCGCGTTGGGCGCCAGCTTCTTGCCTGCTACCAGCACAGCAAGACTGACCAGGCCAAATGCGGCATCGGCCGGCGCCATGCGCAGGGAATGCCATTCCGACCAGCTGCTTTGCATGCCGATCAAAGGCGGCAACTGCGAGAACACAATCAGCACGGTGGCCGCTTGGGTGAAGCCCGCCAGAACCGGCGAGCTCACCAGATTCAGAATCCAGCCGAACCGGCCCAGTCCCAATGCCAGTTGCATCAACCCGCTTAACAAAGCCAGCCAGACGGCCAAAGCGACCCACTGGGCGCTACCCGGATCCGCCAGGCCGGCGAGCGATGCCATCACCAACAGGCTCGTCAATGCCGTCGGACCCACGGACAGCCGTGGCGAGGCACTCCACAAGACCGCTACCAAGGCCGGCAAAAAAGAGGCATAGATGCCGGTAATCAGGGGCATCCCCGCCAGCGCGGCATAGGCGACGGACTGCGGTACGATGATCAGCGCAACCGTTAGCCCGGCCACCAATTCCCCCCGCAGCATTGCGGCAGTGGGGCGGGGCCACTGTAAAAATGGCAGCCATCGGGCAAGTTGGGTCATTGGGTGGTGGGTAAGGATGAGTCCCCGTATCTTAGTGTGGCTGTGGCCATCTATGATGTTGCCATGAAATCAGTTTTTCTCTCGATTGCTCTTATTTTCATAGCTGCTAGCGCATATGCAGCGGGGGATTGGACTGGATTGGTTGAATATGTGGTCGACGGCGACACCTTGCATGTCCGCCCGATCGGCGGCGGGCCATTGCGCCATGTGCGTCTGGAGGGGCTGGATGCCCCGGAAATTTGCCAGCCGTGGGGTCCGCAAGCGCGCCAGGCACTGGCGCAGCATGTGCTACATCATCGCGTACAGGTGCAAAGTCGCGCACAGGATGGCTACGGGCGTCTGGTCGCCCGTGTGCGTGTAAAGGGGGTCGATGCCGGTGCACGGATGGTGGCGCAGGGGAACGCCTGGTCGTATCGCTGGCATGCACGCCAGGGCCGCTATGACCGCCAGGAGGTCGCAGCCCGTGTGCAGGGTCGGGGTCTGTTTGCTTCAGGGAATGCCGAAAAGCCTGGCGACTTTCGACGCCGGCACGGTAGCTGTTATCCGGGGCGGTGAGCCGTGCCGCATACCGGGCACTGGGGGTTGCGCGGAAGTCGGATGTCCGTCCAGCCCATGTTGCGGCCATCGAGCATCAGGAGGCGGCCGATGGCGGGCTCGCCGGCGCCGCTGACCAGCTTGAGCGCTTCAGCCGCCTGCATGCTGCCAATGATGCCCACCAGCGGGGCGAACACTCCCATGGTGGCGCAGCGCGTTTCTTCAAAGTTGGTGGTTGGGGGAAACACGCATGCATAGCAGGGCGAGTCGTCCCGTCGGGGGTCGTACACCGCCAGTTGACCATCAAAGCGAATGGCGGCACCGGATACCAGTGGCACATGGTGGCGAACGCATGCAGCGTTGAGGGCCTGTCGTGTGGCGAAGTTGTCACTGCAGTCCAGCACCACGTCGGCATCTACAACCAGCGCATCCAGGCGTGCCGCATCGGCGCGCTCGTTCAGTACCGTGATCTGCAGGCCGGGATTGATGGCCAATAGAGTCTGGCGTGCCGATTCGACCTTGGGCTGGCCAACGCGGGCCTCCGTATGGATGATCTGGCGCTGCAGGTTGGTCAAGTCTACCGTATCGTGGTCAACCAGTGTGAGGTGCCCGATTCCGGCCGTGGCAAGGTAGAGCGCGGCAGGGGAGCCCAACCCCCCCACGCCGATCACCAGCGCATGTGCTTCCAAAATCCGCTGTTGCCCTTCCACGCCCAACTCGTTGAGCAGGATGTGGCGCGAGTAGCGCAGCAACTGCGAATCATCCATGGCGCAGGTCAATTGTCTTTGGGCTCTTCCTTGCGTTCCACCTGGGTCTTGCTGATCAGGACGGGGCGTCCTTTCAACTGGTTGATCGCCTGTATCAACTGGAAATCCTTGTCAGAGCCGAACTCGGGCGGACGGCGCTCTGAAACTGGCTTGCGGGACTCTTCCTCCAGGCGCTTGAGTGCTTCTTCCCGGGCCTTTTCACGGGTGGCGTCTTTCACTTCTTCGCCCTGACCGCTGCCGAGGTGTTTCCCCAGATCGGCTTCACGCGTGCGAAGGGCTGCAAAAGGGCTACCTTCTTCGGTTTCGTCCACCATCACGTCGGGCACGATGCCTTTGGCTTGAATAGATTTGCCACTCGGGGTGTAATAACGCGAGGTGGTGATCTTCAAGCCGGTATCAGGCCCCAACGGGCGGAATGTCTGAACGGAGCCTTTGCCGAAGGTCTGGGAGCCCATGATGGTGGCACGGCTATGGTCCTGCAATGCACCCGCCACGATCTCGCTGGCAGATGCCGAGCCTTCGTTCACCAGTACGATCAAAGGTACCTTTTTCAGTGCTGCCGGCAATGCCTTCAGCGGGTCCGAGCCATCGCGACTCAGATAGTCGCGCTGGGTAGCCTTGAATATCTGCTTGCTGTCGGCGGTTTGTCCGTTGGTGGACACCACCGTCACGTTCTCGGGCAGAAAGGCTGCCGATACCGCTACGGCAGCATTGAGCAGACCGCCCGGGTCATTGCGCAAATCCAGCACCAAGCCTTTGATATGGGGATCCTGCTTGTAGATTTCTTCGAGTTTTTTGGCGAAGTCCTCTACGGTGCGTTCCTGGAATTGGCTGACACGGATCCAGGCATAACCCGGCTCCATGATTTTGCCCCGCACGGATTGCTGCTTGATCTCTTCGCGAACAATGGTGACTGCAAAGGTTCTGTTTTCGTCCTTACGGAAGATCGTGAGAATGACCTTGGTATTGGGTTCGCCCCGCATGCGCTTCACGGCATCGTTCAGGGTCATACCCTTCACTGCCGCGTCATCCACCCGGGTGATCAGATCGTTTGTCTTGAGGCCTGCCCGGAACGCCGGTGAACCTTCAATGGGAGACACCACTTTGACCAAACCATCTTCCTGGGTGATTTCGATACCCACGCCCACAAAGCGGCCAGAGGTGCCTTCCTTGAATTCCTTGAACGATTTTTTGTCAAAGTACTGGGAATGCGGGTCCAGACTGGACACCATGCCCGATATGGCTTCGGTAATCAGTTTTTTCTCATCAACCGGCTCGACATAGTCGCTCTTGACCATGCCGAAGACGGCAGCCAGCTGCTGCAACTCTTCCAGCGGCAAGGGCGCAAGCGTATTGCGCGCAACGGTCTGGAGCGACACCGTTGTCAATACCCCCGCCATGACGCCGACGCCGATCCACCCTGCAATTTTCAGTTTTTGACCCATAAGTATTCCTGTGTGGATTCAATATACACCTTGGAGGAGGGCTTCCGCTTTGAGTTCCCTCAGTTCCTGAGTCAAATGCGAGTAAAAACGGGATCTGCTGGGCTATTACCGGGGAATTGCCGGCAACGGGCCAGGAATTGGCCTGTCTTTACCTGGGCTTTACTTAGTTTTACCCTGGGATGCCACCGCGGCAGCGGCTTTGGCGGCTGCTTCGGCGTCGCCGAGGTAGTAGTGGCGAATCGGTTTGAGGTTTGCGTCGAGTTCGTACACCAGCGGAATACCGTTGGGGATGTTCAGACCGACGATGTTGTCGTCGGAAATGTTGTCCAGGTACTTCACCAGCGCCCGGATCGAATTGCCGTGGGCCGCCACCAGCACGCGTTTTCCGCTCAGGATGGCGGGTGCCATGGAGTCGTTCCAGAATGGCATGACGCGCGCGACGGTGTCCTTGAGGCATTCGGTCAGCGGAATTTGCTCGGGTTGCAGCTTGGCATAGCGTGGGTCGGAGCGTTCACAGCGGGCATCGGTGGGCTCCAGTGCCGGTGGTGGCGTGTCATAGCTGCGGCGCCACTGCAAAACCTGGGCATCGCCGTATTGCTTTGCCATGTCGATTTTATTTAGTCCTTGCAGGGCACCGTAGTGGCGCTCGTTCAGACGCCAGGAGTGCACCACAGGCAGCCAGGTGCGATCCATTTCATCCAGGCAATGCCACAGCGTACGCGTCGCGCGCTTGAGCACACTGGTGTAGGCAATATCGAACTCGTACCCCTCGGACTTTAGCAGGCGACCGGAATTTATTGCCTGTTCGACCCCGGTGGGCGTCAGATCGACGTCGGTCCAGCCGGTAAAGCGGTTTTCAAGATTCCAGGTGGATTCGCCGTGGCGAACGAGAACAAGTTTGTACATGGTGACCGAGGTAAATGCGGGATTGGGGCCGGGTGTCCGGCAGCGAAACAGTCATTATTCTAAAATGGAGGGCTGACGGTTAAGTAACTAACAAGGAACAAAGTGAAATTCATTTTCGATAACTGGATGTTGATTTCCATAGCGGTGGCTTCGGGGGCGCTGTTGCTGTGGCCTGTGATGAAGGGCGCAGCGATGACCGGCCTGGACCCCGCGACGGCGGTGCAGCTGATCAATCGTGAAAAAGGGGTGGTGATTGATGTGTGCGAGCCGGGGGAGTTTGCGGCCGCGCATGTGGGTGGAGCCAGGAATATTCCGCTGAGCCAGCTGGAAAGCAAGCTCACGGGCGTGGTCAAGAACAAGACCGTTCCCGTGATTCTGGTGTGCCAGTCGGGTGCGCGTTCCGGACGGGCTGTTGCGATTGCGAAGAAACTGGGTTACGAGCAGGCTCAATCCCTGGGTGGTGGGCTGGCAAGCTGGAAAGCCGCTAATCTGCCCATAGAAAAAGGCTAAATCCATGCAATCTGTCAAGATGTACACCACCGCCGTCTGCCCCTACTGCGTGCAGGCGAAGCGGGTCCTCCTGTCCAAGGGCGTGGAGAGCATTGAAGAAATTCGCATTGATACGCGGCCCGACGAGCGTGTGAAGATGATGGAAATCACCGGTCGGCGCACCGTGCCGCAAATTTTCATTGGCCCCACCCATGTGGGCGGCTGCGACGATCTGATGGCGCTGGACAGCAGGGGCGGTTTGTTGCCTTTGCTCAACGCAGTCTGATCGCCACATAAAAGTCACATGCGGGGTTTCGTCTTGGCGGGTTTTCGGCTGAGATAATCTGCATTTGTCGCATTTCCTGTTGTCAGCCCGTCCGGCGTATTTCGGGCGGGCTTTGTTTCACTTTGAAGGTTTTTCCATGTCTGACCAAGATCCTATTTTCCAGATTCAGCGCGTCTACCTGAAGGAGGCTTCGCTGGAGCAGCCCAACTCTCCCGGCATATTGCTGGACCAAGAGCAGCCAGCGGTGGACATCCAGCTCGGCGTAGAAGCAACACCGGTTGCCGAGGGCATCTATGAAGTGTGTGTGACGGCAACCGTGCAGACCAAAATCAAGGATAAAACCGTGTTTCTGGTGGAAGCGAAGCAGGCCGGTATTTTCGAGATCCGCAACTTGCCGCAAGAGCAGTTGGGTCAGATCATGGGCATTGCCTGCCCGCAGATCGTGTATCCCTATTTGCGCGGTAACGTGGCAGACCTGATTCAGCGCGGTGGTTTTCCACCAGTGCATCTGTCTGAAATCAACTTCCAGGCCATGTACGAGCAGCAGAAAGCGGAAAGCGCTGGTGCGCCTGCTGGCAGCTTGCCCCAGTAATTTTTAAGTCCAATCGGCCTCTAGCCCCCGTATTCATTACGCAAGCAGCTATGAAAATTATAGTGCTGGGTGGCGGAGCATGGGGCACGGCGTTGGTCATAAGCGCTTGTTGCAACAGCTTGTCACGCCATCAGGTCACCCTCTGGGTGCGTGATGCCCAGCAGGGGCAGGCCATGCTGCAGCAGCGTGAAAACCGGCGCTACCTGCCCGGGGTTGCACTGCCTTCGGACTTGCAGATCAGTGCGAGCAATTTGTCTGAACTGGTCGATTCACTGTCGCAATATGAGCTGGTAGTCGTGGCTTCGCCCATGGCCGGGCTACGCGGCTTACTCTCTCAGATACAGGGTTGCCGCGCCCCGGTAGCGTGGCTGTGCAAGGGCTTTGAGGCAGGAATGGGCACAGCTCCCGGGCTGCTGGGCCACGAAGTGCAAGGCGAGGTCGCCCCCGGCCTGCGCGCCGGCGTGCTCAGTGGCCCCAGCTTTGCGCAAGAAGTGGCGCTGGGTCAACCCACGGCTCTGGTGGCGGCGAGTATGCATTCAGAGGTGCGCGATGCCTTGGTTGCCGCCTTCCACAGCCCGACGCTGCGTGTTTACGCGAATGAGGATGTGGTGGGTGTCGAAGTGGGCGGGGCCGTGAAGAACGTTCTGGCCATTGCAACGGGGTTGTGTGATGGACTGCAACTGGGTCTCAATGCCCGCGCCGCTTTGATTACGCGGGGGCTCGCCGAGATGACACGTTTAGGGCTGGCGTTGGGTGCCAAAACTGAAACCTTCATGGGCCTGAGTGGCTTGGGGGATTTGGTGCTGACCGCTACCGGCGATCTGTCTCGCAACCGGCGTGTGGGCCTGGCTTTGGCGCAAGGCAAAACGCTGCAGCAAGCGGTTGAAACGCTGGGTCACGTGGCTGAAGGCGTCTACAGCGCGCGTACCGTGTTGCAGCGCGCGCGCAGTCTGGGCGTGGACATGCCGATTGCCGAGGCGGTGGTCGATTTGCTGGATGGACGCCTGAAACCTGCACAGGCCGTTGCCGCCCTGATGGGGCGGGAGCCGGCCCTCGAAGGGGCCTGATCAGCTCCTGGATCAGCCCTTCGCAACCCGCGCCGCAATGTGGGCCAGCGCTTCTTCCACCTGATCCACCAGGATCAGGCACAACTCTCCCGGTGCCAGTTTGTCCATGGCGGTATCAATCGCCAGAAACTCGCCGTGGATTTCCATTGAACGGGTGGTGCGGCGGGCTTGGGCCAATCCCTGGCGCAACAAGGCAATCACTTCACCATCCTGCCGTCCGCGCTGGCACTGGTCCTCGTAGAGAATGACCTCATCAAAGGCGTCACCCAGAATCTCGGTTTGCTGGCGGATGTCCTGATCGCGCCGGTCCCCAGCGCCGCTGATGACCACCGTGCGGCGGGTACCAGGCATGGCCTGTACGGCCTGCACCAAGGCCACCATGGCGTCGGGGTTGTGGCCGTAATCAGCTATCACGGTGGCACCCCGGTACTCAAAGAGATTGAAACGCCCCTGGGCGTTGTCCGTATCGTTGGCGAAGAGCGCCAGACCTTGGCGGATGACATCCCAATCAACGCCCAGTGCCCAGACCGCGGCAACTGAAGCCATGACGTTTTCAACCTGAAAGCCAATGGCGCCACCCAGTGTGATGGGTATGTCAGCCAAGGCAATCTTTTCCTGGAAATCGCCTTTTGCCACCACTACATGGCCATCCTCAACGTACACCACCGCCTGACCCTGGGCCCGATGGGTCGCCATCACGGGGTGGTATTTGTCCACGGCAAAGAACGTGACCGAACCGCGGCATTTGCTGGCCATGACGGACACGTTGGGGTCAATCGCATTAAGTACTGCGACGCCTTTGGGCGACACGTTCTGGACGATCACGCGTTTCAACACGGCCAGATCCTGCACCGTGGTGATGTAGTTCAGTCCCAGATGGTCGCCGCTGCCGACGTTGGTTACGACGGCTACGTCACAGCGGTCAAAGGCCAAGCCTTCGCGCAAAATGCCGCCGCGGGCCGTTTCCAGCACGGCGGCATCGACGTCCGGGTGCAGCAGTACGCTGCGTGCGCTTTTGGGCCCACTGCAGTCGCCCGTGTCAATGCAATTGCCGCCAACGTAGACGCCGTCGGTGTTGGTCATTCCCACACACAGGCCGTTTTGCGTCAGCAGATGCGAAATCAGGCGCACCGTGGTGGTTTTGCCGTTGGTTCCGGTAACCGCAACAATGGGTATGCGCCCGTTCTGCCCGTTCTTGAACAAGGTGGAGATGATGGCTTCACCCACCGGGCGGCCTTTTCCAAACGAGGGGCTCAGGTGCATGCGCAAGCCCGGTGCCGCATTGACCTCCACAATGCCCCCGCCCTGTTCTTCGATGGGTCGCAGAATGCTGTCGCACACCACGTCCACGCCGCAGATGTCCAGCCCCACCATGTGGGCCGCCGCCACCGCGCGTGCGGCAACGTCCGGATGAACATCGTCGGTTACATCGGTGGCAGAGCCGCCCGTGGACAGATTGGCGTTGTTGCGCAGGTTGACCCGCTGCCCCTTGGCGGGAATGGCATCTGCCGTGAATCCTTGCGAGGCCAGACAGGCGTGCGCGATGTCGTCAAAGCGCATTTTGGTGAGCGAAGTCGAATGTCCCGAGCCACGCCGCGGATCCAGATTCACCAGATTCACGAGTTCAGTGATGGTGTGTACCCCGTCGCCCGCCACTTTGGGTGGATCCCTGCGCGCTGCAGCGACCAGTTTGTCGCCCACGACCAGCAATCGAAAATCGTTGCCTGGCATGTAGCGCTCAACCAGAATGTCATCCCGGAATTCGGCTGCTGCCGCGTAGGCCTTGAGCAGGTGCGCCTTGTCGGTAATGTTGACGGTGACCCCTTTGCCCTGATTGCCGTCATTGGGTTTAACCACAACCGGCAAACCAATTTCACAGGCCGCAACCCAGGCATCTTCGGCGTCTGTCACCGCGCGGCCGTTGGGAACAGGGACACCCGCAGCAGCCAGCAGCTTCTTGGTGAGTTCCTTGTCTTGGGCAATGGCTTCCGAAATGGCACTGGTGACGTCAATCTCGGCAGCCTGAATGCGCCGCTGCTTGCTGCCCCAGCCGAAGCGCACCATGCTGCCCTCGGTCATCCGGCTGAACGGAATATTGCGGGCCACAGCCGCATCCACGATGCATCCCGTGCTGGGCCCCAGACGCACGTCTTCATCAAGCTCACGCAGTTGCGACAGGGCATGGGCTAAATCGAAGGGCGTGTCATCCAATGCCGCTTGGCACAGGGCTTGTGCCAGATCCAGTGCGAGCCGCCCCACGGCTTCTTCACTGTATTCGACTACGACCTGGTAGACGCAGGCATCCACGGTGGGTGTGGTGCAGCTGAACGTAACCGGGCAGCCGGACTGGGCCTGCAAGCCCAGTGCGGCCAACTCCAGCACATGCGCCATGGGAATCGAGTCCACATGGCCCGTTGGCTGAAAGAGACTGATCTCTGGAAAACGCGCCCGCAAACGTACTTCAAAGCCGGTAATGTTCTCTATGGCGCACTCTGAGGGGCTGCAGGACACCACCGCCTGTATGGCGGTATGGTGACTCCAGAGATTGGGCCCGCGCAGGGCCCGGATACGGTTAACTTCCATGGGGTGCGATCAATCAGTAAGGAGTTTTTTTGGGGCTGGATTCAAAGGTGCGCAGGCCGGCACCGATCAATTCCGGCGGAATATTCAATGCCCACGCTGCGGCTACCGCAGCCATCACCATTTCGGGCTGCGATGCCTTGGCGGGTTTGAGGGACGCCAGTGGCAGCAAGGCGATGTCCTCCATTCCCTGCGCCAGCACAATTTGTTCGTCGCGCACGAAAACAATGCGTTCACCGGCGGCGCGGTGCTGGACCATGGTCACCTGGCTTGGATCGAGTCCGTAAAAAATAACCTTGCCGTCACACAGCTCGGCCATCTCCACCACCTGCGGATCCGCAGAGTTGAGCACGGCGGTGCCGCTGGGCAAGATGACATCGACTTGCGTACGAACCACTTTGTACGCCTGCTCGGCGTCAAGAATGTCAAATTCGCTCAACGATTCGTGCCAGCTGACGTCCGTGATGACGCCAACGCTGCATTTGTCATAGGCCAGTCCTTCGGCGAGGATCATCTTGCTGCCGTTTTCGAAGACGGCCGCCTGCACCGAACGATTAATTAGCAGGCGTTGCCCTGCTTCCCAGTGCGCGCAGTCCGTGGCGACCACTTGCCTGCCATCCAGATACAGGCCTTCACTGCAGGCCAGGCCCACATGCTTGCCGCTGATGTGCGCCAGCCAGGCTACCAGCCGCGCGATGCGGGCCGTTCTTTGGGAGCCGGTGATGCCAACTATCGGAATGCGGCCGTCCTTCTCAGCATCAAACAGGTGATCAATAACCGCCTTTCCGACTGGCTGTCCCTGCCCTTGCGCCGGTTTGATGTGCGCCAGCAAGCCGGGGCTGGCGTTGACCTCAATCACCGCACCACGCTGGCTGTTCATGGGTTTGGAAATGTCTTCGAGCACCATGTCCACGCCGGCAATATCCAGGCCGACGATGCGCGCAGCCAAGGCCGCCGTAGCAGCGACCGTCGGGTGCATGATGTCTGTGACATCAAAGGCCACGTTTCCATTGCGTTGAATCAATATTTTCTGGTCTTTGGCGGGAATGGACTCCGGGGTCAAGCCCGCACGTTCCAGTTCCAGAATGACTTCGGCGCTGTCGCTGGGATTGACCGTATTGAGTGGTGCATCCTCGCCAGAACCCCGACGCGGATCAATATTGATTTGCAGGTCAGCCAACGCATCAATCGTCGAGATGCCATCACCAATCACTGACACCGTTTCTCCCCGAGCCGCAGCGACCACGCGTTTGCCGACCACCAGCAAACGGTGCTCGTTACCCGGAATGAATTTTTCGACGATAACGCTACCACCGCCCTTGCGGTGCGCCAGCTGATAGGCGGCTTCCACATCGGCCTGGGTGTGAAGGTCCAGAGACACTCCCCGTCCATGATTGCCGTCGTACGGTTTGACCGCTACGGGCACGCCAATGTCCTGCGCGGCCTCCCAGGCCTCGTCTGCGCTGCGGACCAATTGACCCTCAGGAACGGCCACACCGCACGACTGCAGCAGGGATTTGGTGAGGTCTTTGTCACCCGCAATCTCTTCGGCAATGGCGCTGGTTTGGTCGGTTTCTGCCGTCCAGATGCGACGCTGGTTGATGCCGTAGCCCAACTGGACCAGATTGCCTTCCGTCAGGCGGATGGACGGAATCTGGCGAGCGGTGGCGGCGTCCACAATGTGGGCGGTGCTGGGCCCCAGACACAGTGAATCCACCTTTTTACGCAAGTGACTCACCGTGGTGGCGATGTCGTAGGGGGTGTCATGGATAGCTGCCATGACGAGGTCCCGGGCGGCCGCCAATGCTTCACGTCCGACTTGTTCTTGCCGGGTGCGAAAAGCAATTTTGTACACTCCGGGTTTGGAGGTCTGGCGTGCTTTGCCAAACCCAGTGCGCATGCCGGCGAGATTCTGCAGTTCCAGCGTCACATGCTCCAGAATGTGTGCCGCCCAGGTGCCTTCCTGAACCCGCTGAAGAAACCCACCGCGTACGCCAGGACTGCAATGGTGTTCAATAAGACCGGGCAAAAACGCCGAAAGGCGCTCATAAAAGCCAGGAATAGTGTTGGAGGGGTGGTTTTCAAGCTCACCAATATCAACCCAGGCTTCAATGACCGGGCGATAGGTCCAGATATTGGGACCACGCAGGTGCGTCACCCGAAGAATTTCAATGTTTTTCTTGTCCGTCATGGCTGATTCTGGGTTGGACAGTCCACCATCGTGGCGCTGACCGCGTTATATAAACTGGTTCACCTTGGCCCAATTCGAGTCAGGCGCTCAGTCTCCAAGACGTGTATCGTAAAGTATGGCGCTGGTAGCAACATGCTCGCTCGGAGCGCTGGTGCCAAAGTAACAAAAAAATACCTGCTGTTTCCAATGACCTCTGAAGCTCTTGCTGCACCGCCCCAATCTGGCGATATTTCTCCGTCGTGGCGCGCCGATGTGCAAACACAGTTGCGTTCGCAAGAAAACGTTTTGGCAACCCTGGAGGTTGACCTCGACACCCATCTCAATTTTGTAAAAGGGCTGGTTGTTGTAACGGATATGCGTTTGCTCAGCCGGGTCGAGGGAGGAACCGAGTGGCAGCACTGGAGTTTTCAGCCAGATCTGGCCCTGAAACACCATGATCATGCGGGCGTGGGGCATCTGGATTTGGTCAATGGGCAGGGTTTGCTGGGGACCTGGCGCTTTACCCTGGGGCAAAACCTGCAGGCGATCCGGTTGGTTGACCAGTTTCAGGGGCATCTAAAAAGTCTCGTCAGCGGGCAACCGGTCGTGCTCACGTCACACAACGTTTGCACGAGTTGCAAGGCACCGCTGGAGCCCGGCCAGGAAGAGTGTCCCATTTGTACCAAGGTGGTCCACACGCCGCCTTCTACCTGGAATCTGCTGCGCCTGTGGCGTTTTGCCAAGCCCTACCAGTGGCGGTTGCTGGCCGGTTTTGTCCTCACACTCCTGGGCACTGCTGCAAACCTGGTGCCCCCTTATCTGGCCATGCCGCTGATGGATGAGGTGCTCATTCCGTTCCAGAACGGTCAGCACATTGACCCCAATATTGTGGCGCTGTATTTGTTGGGCTTGCTGGGCTCCGCCTTGCTGGCGTGGGGCCTTAGCTGGGCCAAGACCTACATTCTTGCCTTGGTGTCCGAGCGCATTGGTGCTGATTTGCGGACGGCCACCTATGAGCATTTGATGCGTTTGTCGTTGGAATATTTTGGTGGCAAGCGCACCGGGGATTTAATGTCGCGCATTGGCAGCGAGAGTGACCGCATCTGCGTGTTTCTGTCCTTGCATCTCTTGGATTTTGCTTCCGACGTGATCATGATCCTGATGACGGCCGTCATCCTGTTTTCCATCAATCCATGGCTGGCTCTGGTGACGCTGGTGCCCTTGCCGTTTATTGTCTGGATGATTCAGTTTGTGCGCCACCGCCTGGCGACCGGATTCGCAAAAATTGACCGCGTGTGGGGCGAGGTGACCAATGTGCTGGCCGACACGATTCCCGGAATCCGTGTGGTCAAGGCCTTTGCGCAGGAGCAACGTGAGGCCAGCCGGTTCCGCGAGGCCAATCGGCATAACCTGCTGGTCAATGACCGTATCAACAAAATATGGTCGCTTTTTTCGCCCAGCGTGTCCTTGCTCACGGAGCTCGGGTTGTTGGTCGTGTGGGCTTTCGGTATCTGGCAGGTGTCGCGCGGTGAGATCACGGTGGGTGTCTTGAGTGCGTTTGTTGCCTACATCAGCCGCTTCTACGGCCGTCTGGATTCCATGAGTCGCATCGTGTCGGTGACGCAAAAATCGGCATCCGCCGCCAAGCGTATTTTTGACATTTTGGATCATGTCTCCAGCGTGCCCCAACCAGCCCACCCCGTTCACGTCGACAAGGTGCAAGGCCGCATTGAAGTGCGCGATGTGGGTTTTCGCTATGGCAACCGGGAGGTTAACCGCGGCATCAACCTGACCATCGAACCGGGCGAAATGATTGGTCTGGTTGGCCATAGTGGTTCGGGCAAGAGCACGCTGGTGAATCTGATTTGCCGGTTTTACGATGTATCGGAGGGCTCCATCAAGGTGGATGGGGTGGACATTCGCTCCTATGCCATCTCTGACTACCGCAGGAACATTGGGCTGGTATTGCAGGAGCCTTTTCTGTTTTTTGGCACCATCGCCGAGAACATCGCTTATGGCAAACCCCATGCGACCCGCGCCGAGATCATCAGCTCCGCCAGAGCCGCCCATGCCCATGAATTCATTTTGCGGCTCCCGCAAGGCTATGACTCGATGGTGGGCGAGCGGGGTCAGGGTTTGTCGGGCGGCGAGCGCCAGCGCATCTCCATTGCCCGGGCGCTGCTGATCGACCCCCGTATCCTGATACTCGACGAGGCCACGTCGTCGGTCGACTCCGAGACCGAAAAAGAGATTCAGAAGGCACTGGAGAATCTGGTGCAAGGCCGCACCACTATTGCTATTGCCCATCGGCTTTCCACCCTGCACCGGGCGGACCGCTTGGTGGTCCTGGACCGGGGTCGGGTAGTAGAAGAAGGCTCCCACGATGCCCTGATGGCCAAAGAAGGCGCTTATTTCAATCTGTACCAAGCGCAGGCCCGCAATATGGATGTTGACATGGATTACAAAGAATGAACGCTACTGACCCCCTGAAGGCCGCCGGAGTCACGCTGCAGCGCAATGCTTTTGGCAAGCTGGTGCTGACTACCGCTTTGGGTGAGCAATTTGACAGTGTGGTCCCCATCCGGGCTTTCCCGGTTCAATCGCCCGACGACGGCATTGCGCTGGTGAACCTGGATGGCAAGGAAGTGGCGTGGCTGGACCGGCTGGATGCGGTGGATGAGCCCGAGCGTTCCCTGATCGCCGACGAGTTGGCGACCCGCGAATTCATGCCGGTCATCCTGGAAATAGTGTCGGTGACCAGCTTTTCGACACCGTGCACCTGGAAGGTGGAAACCGACCGGGGCACCACCGAGTTTGTGTTGCGGGGCGATGAGGATATCCGCCGGGTCGGCACCGAAGGCAGTCTGTTAGTGGCTGATTCCCATGGAATACAGTTTCTGGTTCGCGACCACCGGACGCTCAATCCTCACAGTCGCAAGATACTGGACCGGTTTCTTTAGACCGTTCAGATTTCCAGGTTGTCAATCAGGCGGGTAGCGCCCAGCCGTGCCGCCGCAAGCACGACCACTGCGTCTCCGGGTTGGGGCGCTTGCAGGTCGATCTGGCGACGCACGGCCACGTAGTCCGGCTTCCACCCCGCACTGCTGAGTGTCTGCATGGCTTGTGACTCGAGACGGCTGATGTCTGTTGTGCCCAGTGTTTGCCCGTCCCTTAAGGCATGGGCCACCGTTTTCAGCGTGGCAGACAGCTGCACGGCCTGCGCCCGCTCTGCCGGGTTGAGATAGCCATTGCGCGAGGACAAAGCCAGACCATCATCACTGCGCTGGGTTTCCCCGCCCACAATGTTCACCGGCATGGCAAGTTGCTTGACCATGTTGCGGATCACCATGAGCTGCTGGTAGTCCTTCTTGCCAAAGAGGGCGGTGCGTGCCTGGGTGCAAGACAATAGCTTCAGTACCACCGTGCACACGCCAATAAAGAAACCGGGCCGAAAGTGACCTTCGAGGATGTCGGCCAATTCGGTCGGAGGATGCACCTTGAAGGTTTGCGGCTGGGGGTACATTTCCGCTTCGAGTGGGGCAAAAACCAGGTCACACCCGGCTGCCTCCAGTTGCTGGCAGTCAGCGTCCAGTGTGCGGGGGTAGGTGTCAAAGTCTTCGTGCGGTGCGAACTGCAGGCGGTTCACAAAAATGGTGGAAACCGTGATGTCGCCCAGTGGTTTGGCCTGCCGCACCAGCGCCAGGTGTCCAGCATGCAGGTTGCCCATGGTGGGAACCACCGACGGATGGCGAAAGGCACTCAAGTGGCTGCGAAGGTCTGGCAGAGTATGAACAAGATGCATGGTGATTCTTATGTTAGCGGCGTATGGCCATCAGGCGTGCTTACCAGGCGTGCAAGGCGTCGTCAGGGAAGCTGCCATTCTTCACGGCGGCCACATAGGCTTCAAATGCCGCACGCACGCTGTTGGCGTCATCCATGAAATTGCGCACGAACTTGGGGTTCTTGCCCAGATTCAGACCCAGCATGTCGTGCATCACCAGTACCTGACCGGCTGTGCCTTTGCCTGCGCCAATGCCGATGGTTGCGCACTGGGTGAGCTCCTCGGTCAGTTCACGCGAAAGGGGTGCCGGCACCATTTCCAGCACCAGCATGCTGGCTCCTGCATCCTGAAGCGCGTGCGCCTCGCGTTTGAGCAATTCTGCGCTGGCCTGGGTCTTGCCCTGTACCCGGTAGCCACCCAGCGAATGCACGGTCTGGGGTGTCAATCCCAAATGCGCGCACACCGGAATGCCGCGCTCCACCAGGAAACGCACGGTTTCAGTCGTCCAGCCGCCACCTTCCAGCTTGACCATGTGCGCGCCAGCCTGCATCAGTACAGAGGCACTGCGTATCGCCTGTTCCCTGGATTCCTGATAGGCGCCGAATGGCAGGTCGCCAATGAGCCAGGCTGTGGCTTGGGCTCGGCGCAGGCCGCGCGACACCATTTCGGTGTGGTAGCGCATGTGTTCCAGCGTGACGCCCACCGTGGTGTGCAAGCCCTGGCACACCATGCCCAGTGAATCTCCAACCAGAATGCTTTCAATACCGGCCGCGTCGGCCACCGCAGCAAACGTGGCATCGTAAGCGGTGATCATGGTGATTTTGTCGCCCCGGGCACGCATTTCCATCAGGCGCGGCAGGCTCATGGGTTTGCGGCTGGGCATGGGGGATGCAGGAGGTAGCGTACCGTACGGCGTTGCGTGTTGGGCCGAAACGGCGCTGTCAGGTTCTTGTGCCATATGAGTGGACTCCTTAAGTGGGCGAATAAGCCAGACGCACGTAAATGGGCGCAAAAGCCTCGGCCTGGGTGATCTCGATCAGGGTTTCTTTGGCCAGTTCGAGCAGCGCAATAAACGTTACCACCAACACGGGCGCGCCGCTGGCGGGATCAAACAAATCTTCGAACCCCACAAAGCGTCGGCCCTGCAATTTTTTGAGCACCATACCCATGTGCTCGCGCACCGAGAGTTCTTCTCGGGTGATTTTGTGGTGCTGTATCAATTTGGCGCGTTTCAGGATGTCGCGCCACGCGTCCTGCAGGTCAGTCAGTTCCACCTCGGGAAAGCGCGGCTGCAGGGATTGCTCAATATAGACCTCGGCCTTCAAAAAGTCCCGGCCAAACTGGGGCAGTGCGTTGAGCCGGGCCGCCGCCAGTTTCATCTGCTCGTATTCAATCAGTCGGCGCACCAGTTCGGCACGAGGGTCTTCCGCTTCTTCGCCTTCGGCCACCTTCTTGGGTGGCAACAGCATGCGGGATTTGATCTCGATCAGCATGGCCGCCATCAGCAGGTATTCGGCGGCCAGCTCCAGGTTGCGTTTGCGGATCTGCTCGACATAGACCAGATACTGCTTGGTCACGCTGAGCATGGGAATGTCCAGAATGTTGAAATTCTGTTTGCGGATCAAGTACAGCAGCAAGTCCAGCGGCCCCTCGAAGGCCTCCAGAAACACTTCCAGCGCGTCCGGCGGAATGTACAGGTCCTGCGGCATGGCAAACAGCGGTTCGCCATACAGCCGTGCCAAAGCCACCCGGTCCACTACCTGGGGCATGGCGGGCAAGACCGGTATCAGTGGATCCGTGAGCGCCGCGTCTGCGGAGTTTTGCGTCATGAAGGCGCTACTAAATTAATAGCTGGTTACGCAATGGATACGGGGGCTAGAGACGTATTTGGCTCTTATTTATTGTTGGTCTGGTAGACGTACGGTTTTTGCGCGACCTCGGCGGTGCGGTAGTCTTTCCAGGCCGCACGATCCACGCTTTTGTCCCACAGCAAGTTGCGACCCTGGCGCTGCTGCGCTTCCAGTTCTGGCGTGGCGACCTTGAGCTTGTCGATGAACTGGGTGACTTCAGATTGGTAGTCGGGGCGGCGGAAAATATTCATGGGGATAACCTGTGTGAGCTTGTTTAAGGGCATTTTACCGGGGCTGGGTTCATTCAGGCGACTGCACGGCAGCGGCCATGCCGGCTGCCAGATCAGGGTACAGATGCCTCGTGCCGATCTCGGCCACAAAGCCGCAGCGTGTGGCGATGTCCAGGGGCTGGTGGCTGAGTCCGCACACCAGCAGTTGCACGCTGTTTTTGTTGCAGGCGCGGGTCAGATCATTCAGGGTGTCTGCGTCGGATGAATCAATGTAAATTACGTTTTTCAGGTCCAGCTGCAATGTCTGCTTTGGCAAGTGCTCCCACAGATCTTCAATGAGCTTGACAGCACCAAAGAACAATGCACCATAGAGCCGAAAACCCGTGACGTGCTGCGCTTGGGCGTTTACGGCCGGGTAAGTAGAAAAATCGACGGGTTCGCATCGCGACAGGCTCGAAATACGATAAATGAAGGTGATGCACGCGGTGACTAGGCCCACTTCCCCCGCCACCGTCAGATCAAAAACGACCGTCAGGAAAAACACTGCCAGCGGTATGGCCTGTGCCAGCGGGGCTGCCAGCACTACGACCAGGAGCAGGGTCAGCGCATGCACGATGCCGGCCACCGGACTGCTGGCGCCGCTTTTGACGTTGGTTCCCGTGCGCGCAATGGTGCCGGTGGCCGGCATTCCGCCAAAGAAGGGCGTGATGAAGTTGGCGATGCCTTGCGCCATCAGTTCTGTTTGGGGTTGTGACGGTCGTCAATCATGCCATCGGCCACACGGGCGCATAGCAGCGACTCAATCGCGCTAGCAAAGCCAGCGTGGTCGCCGGTATGAACAGGACTCGCGCAGACTCCCATGAAAAATCAGGCCACACCAGAGCCGGCAGGGCAGACGGGATACCGCCAAAGCGGCTGCCAATGGTTTCCACGGGCAGTTTCAACAGGGATGCCAACAGGGTGGCCACCACCAATGCCACCACGGACCCCGGCGCCACCGCAAGGCGTGCCGCCCATGAATGGGTTTTGCCGAGCCGGGGCATGGCGACCTGCCACAGCACAATAATGCCCAGACAAACCAGTGCGAGCAATGCGGCCAGAGCATTCAGGGTAGGCAGTGCCTGGTTCAGCGTGCTCAGGATGCCAAAAAAGTTGGTAGGCATGGCCGGCACGGTCAGGCCCAGAAAGTCCTTGACCTGTGACAGCGCAATCAGCACGGCAATGCCGTTGGTAAAGCCAATGACGACCGCCACCGGTATGAAGCGGATCAGGGTGCCCGTTTTGAAAAGCCCCATGGCAAAGAGCATCACACCCGACATGCGCTGGCAAGGATCAGGTTGGCCAGGCCATAGCGCTCCACGATGCCATACACAATGACAATGAAAGCACCTGCCGGGCCACCAATCTGGACCCGGCTACCACCCAGTGCCGAGATCAGCAGGCCGGCGATGATGGCGGTGAACAGGCCCGCCTCGGGTTTGAGC
>JAYTRR010000010.1:0-2454 GCA_043746005.1 Burkholderiales bacterium | reverse complement strand
ACAAGACTGCCTGGCCACATGAACAGTCGCATCGACGAGTTGCTCCCGCATCGCTGGCAACCGCAATCCTGAACCGACGGAACGGTCAAGGTGCCGTGCCCAGCCGCTTACGCTTCCCCTGCGCACGCTGCTGTGCGTTGAAGACAATCCGGCGAATTTGCTTCTGGTCGAGGAGTTGATTGCGCGGCGAAGTGATTTGAAACTGTCGACAGCCATTGACGCCGAACTGGGGATCAAGATGGCCATAGCCTATCGTCCTGACATTATCTTGGTGGACATTAATTTATCCGGAATAGACGGGTTTGGCGCGCTCCAGGTGCTGCGTGACGAGCCTGCAACTGCCCATATTCCGGTAATGGTGCTATCGGCCAGCGCTACTGCGCGTGACATCGCGCGGGGCCTGAAAGCCGGATTTTTTCGCTATTTGACCAAGCCGATTCACGTTCAGGAGTTTATGGATTCCATTGACGTCGCGCTGCTTTATGCGGTCGAAAATGCGGTCGCTCGTGCTGAAGTAACGGCCTGATCATCGGCTGCATAGGGGCAAACCCAACGGGTCGAGAGCGTGGCAGTGGCACTCGATCGTTTGAAGCGAGATCAAGGCAATGTCCTCTTGACGATGCTCAGAGGGTGGCTTCAATGGCACGACGCAACTCGGGGGTTATCTCCGGCATCACGCCAAACCATGCGTGAAAAGCGGGCCTGGCTTGATTTAGCAGCATTCCCAGTCCATTGACGGTGGGGTTGCCTCGTTCGCGGGCAGCGGCCAGCAATGGCGTTTCCAGGGGTACATAAATGACATCGGAAACCAGCGCGTGCAGGGGCATCTGCGTCAAGTCCAACTCCAGGGGTGGGTTGCCGTGCATTCCCTGGCTGGTGGTGTTGACCAGTAAAGAAACATCGGCCAGGGCATCGTGACGTGAAGACCATGGCATGGCTTTTATAGGGCTGCCAAACAGGCTCGCCAGCTCTTGTGCCTTGTCCTCGGATCGATTTAACAGTCGTATCTCCTTGGCACCACGCTCGGCCAGGCTGAGAACCACGGCACGGGCTGCACCGCCCGCACCCAGCACCGTGATCGGGCCGGAATCTGCGTGCCAGTCGGGCTTGGCATCCAGCAGGCTCTGGATATAGCCGAAACCATCGTTGTTAAAGCCTTTGAGCGACCCGTCAGGCTGCACCACAATCGTGTTGATGGCGCCCATGCGCTGCGCCATGCTGTCCACGTCATGCACCAGGGCCATGGCCGACACTTTGTGGGGAATGGTGATGTTGCAACCGGCAAACCCGAGAGCGGGCAGGCCGGCAATGGCCGCCTCCAGATTTTCGGGCAGCACTGGCAGTAGGACATACGAGCCCGTGAGGCCGTATTTCTGAATCCAGTAGTTGTGCAGTATGGGTGAACGCGAATGGGCGACGGGCCATCCCATCACGCCTGCCAGACAAAATTTGGTGTTACTCATATTGAATCTTTAATCTACTTGCGGTTTGCAGCTGGGGGAGCGGAAATGGCAACAAGCCAGTAATGGTCTAGGCGTATGCCTGAACAGCCTTTTTGACCACATCGGCCACCAAATTTTGGACCTCTTTGTGTGTCTCGGTACTAGGCCGTCGCGCGGAGGTCACCAGCATCAACTCACAAATCAGCTGGGGGCTGTGCAATTTGTGCGTCGAAAAGGCATGGGGTTTCTGGAAGTTGCTCAGGGTGTAAGGTGGCAGCACGGCAAAACCCAGGCCTTCACCCACCAGATCCAGAATGGCGTTAAGGCCATCCACTTCCAGTTCGATTTTCGGACGGCAGTTGACGCGCATGAGTTCGGTTTCGATCAACACCCGAAACGCATTGGGGCGGCTGGGCACGATCAGGGGAAGATCGGCCAGTGCGGACAGGGGCATTCGCGCGCTCAGTGCCGGCACCGGGTTGCGCTTTACGCTAGCTTGCGATGAAATCAGCACGAGCTCTTCGCGGTGCAGCGGCTGGGTTTCAATGTCGGGTGAGTGCGCTGTGTTGTATAGCACAGCCATGTCCAGCCGCCCAGAGCGCAAGCCTTCATTCATGACCACGGAAAATCCTTCAGTCAAGGTCAGGTGCGCATTGGGCAACCGTTTGCGAAACTCCAGCGTCAGCGGTACCGTGATCAGCTTGCTCAGGGAGGGGGGCAGACCAATGGAGACGCGGCCCGCCAGAGAACCGCGCACGGACCCCAGTTCTTCCCGCGCCAGTGCAACCTGGTGAAGAATGCCCCGGCCATGTTCCAGCAGAACCAGGCCCGCTTCAGTCAGGGTCACGCCACGGCCATTGCGGAGCAAAAAGGTCTGGTGGAATTCCACTTCCAGCTGGCGCACATGCCGGCTTAGCAGGGGCTGCGGCATGCTCAGGGCCGCAGCGGCCCGGGTGAAGCTGCCCAGTTCGGCTACGCGCACAAAGGATTCAATTTGTTTGAGGTCCATGGT
>JAYTRR010000009.1:0-7749 GCA_043746005.1 Burkholderiales bacterium | reverse complement strand
CGCACCACAATGCGCTGGACCAGCAAATGTTCCTGCGCATTGCACCCGAGCTGTATTTGAAACGTCTGCTCGTGGGCGGTTTTGATCGTGTGTTCGAGATCAACCGCAACTTCCGCAATGAAGGCATCTCGGTACGCCACAACCCCGAGTTCACCATGATGGAGTTCTACGCGGCCTACTGGAACTACCAGGATCTGATGACCTTCACCGAACAGCTCGTCCGCGATGCGGCCATCAAGGCTGGCGACAGCCTGCAACTCACCTACGGTGGCAAGCCGGTGGACCTGGCCAAACCTTTCGAGCGACTGACCATTGTGCAAGCCATAACCAAGTACACGGGAGCCGGCCCGCACGTGAACGACGCCGAATGGCTCCAGCACGCCTTGCTTAAGCTGGGTCTGTCGGAGGCCAAGAATCAGTTGTCGACCCGCAGCCTGGCCAGCCTGCAGGTCATGTACTTCGAAGAAACCGTGGAAGAGCAGCTGTGGCAACCCACGTTCATCTGCGAGCATCCGGTCGAAATTTCGCCGCTGGCCCGTGCCAGCGACACCAACCCGGGTGTCACCGAACGCTTTGAGCTATACATCACCGGACGCGAGTTCGGCAATGGCTTTAGCGAGTTGAACGACGCCGAAGACCAGGCGGCCCGCTTCCACTCCCAGGTGGCCGCCAAGGACAGCGGCGACGACGAAGCCATGTACTTTGACCACGACTTTGTGCGCGCACTGGAATACGGCATGCCCCCGGCCGGTGGCTGCGGTATCGGCATTGACCGCCTGATGATGCTGCTGACCGACAGCGCCAGCATTCGCGACATCATCCTGTTCCCGGCCCTGCGCCGGGAAAACTAGCCAAATAGGCCTCTAGCCCCCATCGATATTGCGCAAGCAGCTATGAATTCAATAGCACCATCCCGGCTGAAGTTTCTGCACGGCTACCCTGACGAGACGCTCGCGCAAGTTCAGGAGATGGTGGACGGCGGCCGCATTGGGGCCTGGTTGCTGAAGAAGTACCCGCAAGCCCATGCGGTGCGCACCGACCGGTCTCTGTACGACTATGTGCAATCACGCAAGCAGGAACACCTGCGGGGTGCCGAGCCCTTGGCGAAGATCGCCTTTGACAGCAAGCTGCAAATCGTGCAGCACGCGCTGGGCACGCACACCACGGTGTCACGGGTGCAGGGCTCCAAACTCAAGTCCAAGCGCGAGATCCGCATTGCCAGCCTGTTCAAGGATGCGCCGCTGGAGTTTCTGAACATGATCGTGGTGCACGAACTTGCCCACCTGCGCGAGCGCGGTCACGACAAGGCGTTCTACCAGCTCTGCACCTACATGGAGCCCCACTACCACCAGCTGGAGTTTGAACTGCGGGTGTACCTGACCCATCTGGACGCCAGCGGTGGACGCTTGTGGGGGCAGGACCCCGCCGCTTGAACCCGATCAACGACTTTGGGCTGCAACCCGCACAGGGGTTGACGCTTATTAAACCGTCGCGTCAAAGCGCCCCCAAAATGGGCCCACTTCAAGGAGCAAGATGTGGGTCATCCAGCCACAATCCGAAAAGATCCTGCCGACTGGCCGGTATTACCGAAGCCCGGCGGTGGATTGAACATCGCTTACGAGGCCGTGGACCGCCACGCACAGGGCGCGCTTGCCGACCATGTGGCCTTCCGATTTCTGACCAACCGCTTTGCCAACGTGCTGAAGGCGCTGCGTGTCGGGCGCGGCGAACGGGTGTTTGTGCTGACCGGCCGCATTCCGGAGTTATACACGGCCGTGCTGGAAAGCTTCAAGAATGGCTGCGTGGTGTCACCCCTGTTTTCGGCATTCGACCCCGAGCTACTGGTCACACGCCTGAAGCTCGGAGAGGGCGCGGTGCTGGTCACCACGGATATTTTGTACGAGCGCAATGTGGCAAAAATACGCAACCAGTTACCCGCCCTGCGCCACGTGCTGCTGGTGGCAGACGAAGGCGAGACTACCGGCCTACCCGGCACCCACGACCTAGCCAGCCTGATGGCGCAGGCATCGGATGAATTTGAAATCGTCGCCACACAAGCCGAAGACCCCGCTCTGCTGCACTTCACCAGCGGCACGACGGGCACGCCCAAGGGCGCCATGCATGTACACGGTGCACTGCCGACCCAGGCTGGGTCACCGGCACGTCCTACGGCATCATCGCGCCGCTGCTGCACGGCGTGACTTCCATCATTGACGATGGCCGAGTTTGATGCCGAGCGCTGGTGGCGCATCCTGCACGAGCAGCAGGTCAGTGTCTGGTACACCGCGCCCACCGCCATTCGCATGCTGATGAAGACGGGGGCCGAGTTGGCACAGCGTTATACGTATCCCAAACTGCGCTTCATCGCCAGCGTGGGCGAGCCGCTGAACCCGGAGGCCGTGTGGTGGGGTCAGGACGTGCTGGGGCTGCCGATTCACGACAACTGGTGGCAGACGGAGACCGGCGGCATCATGGTCTCCAACTTGCTGGCCCTGGACATCAAACCGGGCTCCATGGGCGTGCCGCTGCCGGGCGTGGAGGCCGCCATCGTGCGCCAGCGGCCTGATGGCACGGTGGAGGTGTTGAACGAGCCCGGCTTGGAAGGCGAAACTGGAACTCAAGGGGGGCTGGCCCTCCATGCTGCGCGGCTACCTGAACAACGAGGAGCGCTACCAGAAGTGCTTTTCCGGCGACTGGTATCTCACGGGCGATCTGGCCCGACGTGACGCCGATGGCTACTACTGGTTTGTCGGCCGCATGGACGATGTCATCAAGTTAGCCGGGCACCTGATTGGCCCTTTCAAAGTGGAGAGCGCGCTGCTGGAGCACCCGGCCGTTGCCGAGGCCGGCGTGATCGGCAAGCCCGACGCCATGGTGGGTGAAGTGGTCAAAGCCTTTGTGTCCCTGAAAGCGGGTTATGAGCCCAACGAAGCCCTGCGAATGGAACTGCTGGGGCATGCACGCAAGAAGCTGGCCGCGGCCGTGGCCCCCAAGGAGATCGCCTTTTTGCCCACACTGCCGCGCACGCGCAGCGGCAAGATCATGCGCCGCCTGCTCAAGGCGCGCGAGTTGGGCTTACCCGAGGGTGACACCTCCACACTGGAGGCCGGAGCATGAATGCCAAGACAAAGACCCAGGTCAAAGAGACCCAAGCGGCGTCGCTGAAGATGCTGGCGGACATGCTGCGCATCCGCCACATGGAAGAAAAGTGCGCTGAAGTCTATGGCGCCGGCAAGATTCGCGGGTTTTTGCACCTCTACATCGGCGAGGAAGCCTGTACCGTGGGCGCATTGAGCGCTCTGGCGGCAGAAAACAACGTGCTCGCCACCTACCGCGAACACGCGCACGCCCTGATGCGCGGCGTCCCCATGCGCGCCATCATGACCGAGATGTACGGCAAGGCGGCGGGCTGCTGCGCCTGCAGGTTGACCTGGATTGATGGACTGGCTCAACTTCCTCATTGGCCTGAGCCAGCGGCTGAAAGTGGTTATTGCCGAGTCGGACTACGGACAACTCGTCACGCTCAACGACTTGCTGGCCTACCTGCAGGCGAGACTGCCGAAGGGCCACGCAGGGGCTTGAGCAAATCCGACAAGCCGTTGTGATCAATCTCGTGCATCAAGGCCAGCAAACGACCCAGCTCAGTCTTTGGGAAGCCTTCGCGTGCAAACCAGTTGAGATAGTCGCCCGGCAAATCGGCAATCAGGCGCCCCTGGTATTTTCCGAACGGCATGGTGCGGGTGACAAGCAGTTGCAGGTTCTCGGAGTTCATGTCCGATTATCTCCAAACCGTTCAGGCCTGAAGGGTCACGGGTTTGCGAACGATTGGCTTCGGTCGCTGTGCCACAATGACCATCAGATTAACCGCGCACCAGGAATTTAGACATGTCCCGTCAAAGTGTTTGGGCGACCAAGGTTGCAGCCCTCGTGCAGGGTGGCAACAGCCAGGCGGCTTTGGCACAAATCAAGGTGGCGCCCACCGTCAAAGACCTGCAACAACTACGCGAAATGCTGGGTGCCGGCAAGCTGCTGGCACGCCATCCCAATGTGGATTCGGCAACGCAAGACCAGATCGTGGCGCTGTCGTCACCGCGTCTGCACCGCTCCCCCTGATTTTCATCTATTTACCCATGGCAGCAGCGTTCACGGCGGCATGTGGCGAGGGGGCATATCAGGCGATCCAGTCCAGCGCGTGCATGTAGGCAGGCTGAACCATCAGGTCATCCCATGCCACAGCAGGGGTTTGGGGCAGCAGCGCCCGGCGCCGCGCTTCGCTGGCCGGGTCTGCTTGCCACTGGCTCTTCACCTCGGCCTCGGTCAGGCCGTCGATGAGTTCATCCAGCGCCTTGCCGCCGCCGTCACTGTTGGCCGTGGACTGGTTGCACAACAGCACCATGTCACAACCCGCGTTGAGCGCAGCCACTGCCGCCTGCGTATAGCTGACCTCGTGTCCATCAACCAAACGGGCACCAGCCATCGACAGGTCGTCACTGAAGATGGCTCCGCCAAAGCCCATCTGGCCTCTGAGAATATCACCCAGCCATTTGCTGGAGAAGCCTGCCGGGCGGGCATCCACTTTCGGATAAATCACGTGGGCGGGCATGACGCTGCCCATGGCCGTATTGAGCCAGCGGTAAGGCGCCGCGTCATCGGCCAGAATGGCTTTGAGGCTGCGTTTGTCCACGGGAATGTCGGTGTGCGAGTCGGCCTTCACAAAGCCATGACCGGGAAAGTGTTTGCCACAGTTGCCCATGCCACTGATTTGCAAGCCGTGCATCAGGCTCTTGGCCAGCAGGCTCACCACGCGCGGATCACGGGCAAAGGCGCGGTCGCCAATGACACTGCTCTCACCATAATCCAGATCCAGCACCGGAGTGAAGCTCAGGTCCACACCACAGGCGCGTAGCTCGGCACCCAGCACATAGCCGCAAGCTGTGGCGGCATTGGTGGCATCCATCGGGCCTGCCTTCTGGTTCGCTTTTTTGCCGGTTGCAGGCTCGGCCATCCACATCTCGCCCAGAGCCTGCATCGGCGGCAGGTGCGTGAAGCCATCGGTCTTGAAGCGCTGCACCCGCCCGCCTTCATGGTCCACGCAAATCAGCAGATCCGGGCGGACTTTCTTGATGTCGCGGCACAGCGCCGTGAGCTGGGCACGGTCCTGCCAGTTACGCGCGAACAGAATCAGGCCGCCCACCAGGGGATGCTTGAGGCGCTGACGGTCAATTTTGGTCAGGGCAAGGCCAGCGATATCGATGATGAGCGGTGCGTGAAAGGTCATGATGATGAGATTCTCAGATTTTTTGCTATGAATTCAATAGCTGCTTTCGCATATTCTACGGGGGCTAATGACCGTTTTAATCTAAAGTTTCCACCACGCAAAAGCTGGCGGCGTAGTCCGTCTCGTCCGTCACACTGATGTGCACTTTGAGCTTGCGCTGCGAGAACCAGTCTTTGAGGACACCGTGCAGCACCACCACCGGCTGCCCTGCTTGGGGGTGACCCTTGGGCTGGTTGGTAATTTCGCACAGCCGCCAGGTCATGGGCATGCGCATGCCCAACCCAATGGCTTTGCTGAAGGCTTCTTTGGCGCTGAAGCGGGTGGCCAGGTAGCGCTCGCCGCGCTCGGGCCAGCGTGCACCTCTGGCCTTCCAGACGGCCAGTTCGCTCTCGCACAACACCTTGGCCGCAAAACGCTCACCGTGGCGCGCCAAACTGGCGTGGACGCGGCGCACGTCGCAAATGTCGGTGCCGATGCCGTAGATCACGACGCCAAGCAGTCCAGATACGCCTGTACCGTGGCCGCGTAACCCAGCTCCAGTGCATCGGCAATCAGGGCATGGCCAATGGACACCTCTTGCACGCCGGGCACCTGTTGCACAAAGGCGGCCAGGTTGTCACGGTTCAGGTCATGTCCGGCGTTAATTCCCAGGCCCGCATCCAGTGCAGCCTGCGCGGCCCGAGCAAAGCGCTGCAACTGCACATCCTGCTCAGCAGTGCCCCACGCTGCCGCATACGGCTCGGTATACAGCTCAACCCGGTCGGCGCCCACCGCCTTGGCCGCAGCCATGGCCGCCGGGTCGGCATCCATGAACAGGCTCACGCGCAGGCCCAAGGCATGGGCCTCTGCAATAGGCGGTTGCAGGCGCGCAGCGTCATGCGGAAACACCCAACCGTGATCGCTGGTGAACTGGCCTTCGGAGTCGGGCACAAAGGTCACCTGGTGCACCGGCAGCTGACGCTCCCGCAGGTCGCGCACGCAATCCATCAGGTTGTGAAACGGGTTGCCTTCGACATTGAATTCGCGGTCTGGCCAGTCCTTGAGCAGTGCCGCCAACTCGCGTACATCGTCAGCCCGAATATGGCGCGCATCCGGGCGCGGGTGCACGGTAATGCCTCCTGCGCCTGCCTGCAGACACAACGTGGCTGCGCGCGTGACGCTGGGCAGCCCTAAGTGGCGGGTGTTGCGCACCAGCGCTACCTTGTTCAGGTTGACGGAGAGAGATATTTTCATAGCGATTGGATGTCCAGCATCATCTGCCGGGTTCGCAGGGTTTTGACACCGCAATGGTAGTGCAACAAAGTGCGCAGTTGGGGTTTAAGCTCGCTCATGACCGCCGCACAGGCGCGCAGCGTGGTGGTGAAGGGGGTGCGATCCTCCAATGCGGCCTGCAGACGGGCCCACTGTGCACCGCTGAGGCTGGCACGGTCGTCCGCATGGGCTTGGCGCAGTCCGCCTTCAGGCACCAGGCTGTAACGGTCATCCGGGCGGAGTGCACCGAGTGTCATGGTTTGCACATCCAGCTGGGGGAGCAGGCCAATTTCCCGCAGCAGCAGCAACTCGTAAGTGCGCAGGGTGGCTTGCAGGGCTTCGTCGTGCTCGCTGGCCAAGACTCGCACTACGTTGGCATACACATCAAACAGACCCGGGTGGGGATCGTCACGCGCCAGAAGGGTTAGCAGCAATTCGTTGAGGTACAGACCCGACAGCAGCGCATCGCCCGTGGGCATGACATGGCCACCCTGCCATTCAGCGCTTTTGAGTGTGCGGATTTCGGCGTCGCCACCAAATGCCACATGCAGCATCTGCAAAGGCAACAAAACCGGGCGAAAACTGGAGCTGGGCCGTTTGGCACCCTTGGCCACCAGGGCGATACGGCCGTGGTGGCGGGTGAAGACTTCCAGAATCAGGCTGGACTCGCTCCAGTCGTAGCGGTGCAACACATACGCGGGCTCGTCAGCGATGCGTTTAGCAGCCACGGACTAGTGGGTGGGGGCAGCGACCACGCAGCGGCGGAGCGTGGGGGCGCCAACCCGCCGCCGGGCCGCCCCAAGGCGGGTTAGCCCCCTGGGGGGCAGCGACCCGCGCAGCGGCGGAGCGTGGGGGTCCGCATGTCACTCGTAGCCAAAGCTGCGTACCCGCGCTTCGTCGTCTGCCCAGCCGGAGCGCACTTTGACCCATAGCTCGATAAAGACTTTGGCATCCGCCAGCTTCTCCAGCTCAACGCGGGTCTCCATGCCGATGCGTTTGATGCGCTCGCCCTTGTCACCAATCACCATGGCCTTGTGCGTGTCGCGCTCGACGACGATGGTGGCGGCGATACGCAGCAGGCGCTTCTGACCTTTTTTCTGCGGTGGCTCTTCTTCAAACTTGTCGATGATGACGGTCGATGTATAGGGCAGTTCGTCACCGGTCAGACGGAACAACTTTTCGCGAACCAGCTCACTGGCCAAGAACTTTTCACTGCGGTC
>JAYTRR010000008.1:0-2484 GCA_043746005.1 Burkholderiales bacterium | reverse complement strand
TCTCGGCGGGTGACTGGGCGCGTCGGGTAAATGGCAAGCGCTTTGACTCGGGCGAACTGGTCAAGGCCGAGTTCAGGCACCGCCTGCCGACCGGTTTTCAGAGTTATGTCCTCAATACCCGGCGGGACACGCTTAAGGATGTTCGGGTGCGACAGGCCTTGGGGCTGGCGCTGGATTTTGAATGGATGAACCGCCAGATGTTTTACGGGGCCTACCAGCGGGTGCAAGGCATTTTTGGCAATACCGACTGCCAAGCCAGTGGTGTACCCGATGCGCAGGAGCTGGCGCTGCTGGAACCGATGCGCAATCAGATTCCGGCCGCTGTGTTCGGCACCATGGCCCAAGCCCCCCGTACCGATGGGGCGCACAGTCTGCGCGAGAATTTGCGCCAGGCGCAGACACTGCTCAAGGAGGCGGGCTGGGTGTACCGTGATGGCGCACTGCGCAATGGCAAAAACGAAGAGTTGACCCTGGAATACCTCGATAGCAACGAAGCCGGAGTCCGTGTGGTCAGCCCCTGGGCGCGCAATCTGGAGAAAATTGGCGTCAAGCTGGTGTTTCGCCCCGTGGACTTCGCGCTCTATCAGCAGCGGCTGCAGAAATTCGAGTTTGACATCACCTCGTTGGCCTACCAGGGGACCAACAACCCGGGTCAGGAGTTCGCTGATCTCTTTGGCAGCAAGGCCGCGGATCAGGAAGACTCGGGCAACCACAGCGGCATCAAAAGTCCAGCGGTGGACGCGCTGATCACGCACATGACCGGCGCCAAACGCAAAGCCGACTTGCTGCCGGCCTGTCGTGCGCTGGACCGCGTGATCAGCCACAGCCACCTGCTGATCCCACAGTGGTCGGCTGGCACGCACCGCATGGCGTACAACGCATGGCGTCTCGCCATGCCCCCGCAAATGCCCCCCTATTCGCAGGGCGAGACGTGGGCCATCGACACCTGGTGGGCCAAATAAACCATGTTCTATTACGCCTTGAAACGGTTGTTTTTGATGGTTCCCACCGTGTTGGGGGTGCTAATGGTGACCTTTGCCGTGGTGCAGTTTGTGCCCGGCGGTCCTGTCGAGCAATACCTCGCCGAGGCCAAGGCTGGCGCGGGCACCAGTGCCGAAGGCGGGTTGAGCTACCGCGGTGCGCAAGGGGTGGACCCCAAGCGCATTGAGCAGGCCAAGGCGCTGTATGGCTTTGACAAGCCTGCGCCGGAGCGTTTCTGGCAAATGCTCGTGCAATTCGCCCGCTTTGATCTGGGTAAGAGCTTTTTCCAGAACCGCGCGGTGTCCGACTTGATCTGGGAAAAACTGCCGGTGTCTATGAGCCTGGGTTTGTGGACCTTCTTCATCAGCTATCTGATTGCCGTGCCTCTGGGCGTGGCCAAGGCGGTGCGGGCGGGTACCCGTTTTGACCTGGTAACGACTCTGCTGATTCTGGTCGGTTATGCCATTCCCGGTTTTGTGCTGGGCGTGGCGCTTCTAGTTATTTTTGGGGGCCAGTTGCAGTGGTTCCCCCTGCGGGGCCTGACTTCGGCCAACTGGGAGCAAATGAGCTGGTGCGCGCGGATCGTCGACTACCTCTGGCACATCGCGCTACCGGTCACCGCCATGGTGATGGGCAGTTTTGCCGTCACTGCCATGCTGACGAAGAACGCTTTTCTGGAAGAAATCCGCAAACAATACGTGGTGACGGCCCGCGCGAAGGGGCTTTCCGAGCGGCAGGTGTTGTGGAGGCATGTGATGCGAAATGCGCTGATCCCGATCATCACCGGGTTTCCTGCGGCCTTTGTGGGGGCATTTTTTACGGGCGCGCTCCTGATCGAAACCCTGTTTTCGCTGGATGGTCTGGGCTTGCTGAGCTATGAAAGCGTGATTCGCCGTGACTATCCCGTCGTGATGGGTACGCTTTATCTTTTTACCCTCATCGGATTGGTGACCAAACTGGTTTCCGACCTGTGCTACGTCTGGGCGGACCCGCGTGTCAAATTCGATTGATCCCACCCCTCCATTGCGTTATCCCAGTCCTTCCAAAAGAGCGTGGCTACGCTTCAAGCGCAATCGCCTTGGCTATGTGAGCTTGCTGGTTTTTTGCGGCCTGTTGGTGGTGAGCCTGTTTGCCGAGCTGGTATCCAACGACCGCCCGCTTGTGGTGGTGTACCAGGGGCAAACCTATTTCCCGATGTGGAAGGACTATCCCGAGACCACTTTTGGCGGCGACTTCACCACGCCCACCGATTATCTGGACCCTTTCATCCGCCAGCGCCTGCAGCATCCAGGGAACTGGGCCGTTTTTGCACCCAACCATTACGGCCCCAAAACGCTCAATTATTTCGCCGTTCAACCCAATCCCTCGGGTCCGAGCCGAGCCAACTGGCTGGGAACGGATGACCGGGGGCGCGACCTGCTGGCCCAGCTGATTTATGGATTCCGGGTCAGCGTGCTTTTTGCGCTGGCGCTCACCTTGTCAGGGGTTGTGCTCGGGGTGATT
>JAYTRR010000007.1:0-7837 GCA_043746005.1 Burkholderiales bacterium | reverse complement strand
GACTACTGGCAGGACAAGGTGCGGCGCTCGATCCTGGTCGATGCCCAGGCCGACCTGCTGCTCTACGGCAACGCCGAGCGCGCCATTGTCGAGATCGCCCACCGGCTGGCCAAGGGCGAAGCGGTGGCGCAGATCACCGATGTGCGTGGTACCGCCTTTGTTCGGCGTGATGGCGATACCAGCGCCGCCGGCTGGTTCGAGATCGACGCCAGCGAGGTGGACCTGCCCGGCCGCATCGACGAGCACATCAACCCCTACCAGACCACCGCCGAGCAAGCGGCCGGGCAGGGCACGACATGCGTCAAAGAGGATGCAGTGCAGGGCAGTAGCCCCGGCGCCGCAGCTTCGTCCGGCGCGATCCCGGCCACCACCGCCATCGTCCGCATGCCGGTGTCCCGCGCCAGCGGCCGCATCCAGCTGCCGCCGCGTGAGCGCACGGTGCTCCGCCTGCCCAGCTACGAGCAGGTCAAGCGCGATGCCGTGCTGTACGCCCACGCCAACCGGGTGTTGCACCTGGAGACCAACCCCGGCAACGCCCGTGCGCTGGTGCAAGGCCATGAGATCGGCGGGCGCCAGCGGGATGTTTGGATCAACCCGCCGCCGATCCCGCTCAGCACGCCCGAGATGGACCTGGTGTTTGGCCTGCCCTACGCCCGCAGCCCCCACCCTCGCTATGCCGACGCCTCTGGCGGCCATGACGGCGTCACCAAGATCCCGGCCTGGGAGATGATCCGCTTCTCGGTCAACATCATGCGGGGTTGTTTTGGCGGTTGCAGCTTTTGCTCGATCACCGAGCACGAGGGCCGCATCATCCAGAGCCGCTCGGAAGAGTCGATCATCAAAGAGATTGAAGACGTCCGCGACAAGGTTAAAGGCTTTACCGGCACCATTTCCGACCTGGGTGGCCCTACCGCCAATATGTACCGTCTGGGCTGCCGTACGCCCGAGATTGAAGCCGCCTGCCGCAAGCCGAGCTGTGTCTACCCTGGCATTTGCCAGAATTTGACGACCAACCACGACCCGCTGATCAAGATCTACCGCCGCGGGCGTGCACTGAAAGGCATCAAGAAAATTCTGATTGGCTCGGGTGTGCGCTACGACCTGGCGGTGCAGAGCCCTGAGTACGTCAAAGAACTGGTTCAGCACCACGTGGGTGGCTACCTCAAGATTGCGCCCGAGCATACCGAGCAAGGCCCGCTGAGCAAGATGATGAAGCCGGGCATGGGAACCTACGACAAGTTCAAAACCCTGTTTGACAAGTTCACGGCAGAGGCGGGTAAAAAACAGTTTTTGATTCCGTATTTCATCGCGGCCCACCCGGGCACCACCGATGAAGACATGATGAATCTGGCGGTATGGCTGAAGAAAAACGGTTTCCGGGCCGATCAGGTGCAAACCTTTTACCCCAGCCCCATGGCGACAGCGACGGCGATGTACCACTCCGGTGTCAACCCCCTCAAGGGCGTTCACCGCGATATGGGGCCGGGTGGGCGCGGCGAAAAAGTGGACGTGGTGCGCGGCGAAAAACGCCGCCGCCTGCACAAAGCCTTTTTGCGTTACCACGACTCCAACAACTGGCCGCTGCTGCGCGAGGCATTGAAAGCCATGGGCCGCGTCGATCTGGTGGGCAACGGCAAGCACCACCTGATTCCCACCTACCAGCCGCTTCCGGGTAGCTTTTACGACAGTGCGCGCAAGAAAAACTCCACCGCGCTGGGTGCCAAAACATCAGTAGCCTTGTCGTCAACCAAAGCGGCCCCGTCGGCCGTGTCAGCCAAGCCGGTCAAAGGCCGCATGCTGACGCAGCACACCGGCTTGCCACCGCGCGACAACGGCGCGGGTCACCTCACCAGCAAATTGCCGCGCAAGCCGCGCTGATAGGTCCCTGGGCGACAGGGTACATGGAATTATCAATCAAATGTGCCTGTAGCCCGCACAGAATATGCGTAGAAAGCTATTAAAACTATAGCGACTGACGGACAATCGGTTCTGGAACAGTTCCTCGTCCGGGCTTGTATTCGTTGATTGCGTGCGGTGAATCGAAGCCAGTCGACACTCCGCAAATCAGTTTGTAGTCTTTCGGGATGTCAAACGCTTCACGCACCGGCCAACCCCAAGTGGCCAGGCCGACAGCATCAGCGTCTGGATGAAGATGACCGCCTGATGGTGCCTGGCGGCCCAAACTACGCTCGGGAAATTGCAATCATAGAGTTCGGCTGCGGTCTGGATGGTGTGATTCGGGCCCGTAGCGCTGAAGTTTCAGGCATCCTACTCAGCCACAGCCCTGAGTGGCAAGGCGCGCCGCAAAGCGGCCCTGCAGCAGGAGCTGGGACTCAACCCGCATTCCGATGCACCTTTGTTCGCAGTCGTCAGTCGACTCACGTGACAAAAGGGTTTGGAACTGATTGTGGCTTCTTTGCCCGTGCTGCAGGAAGGCCCAGTTGTCAGGGGTACCCAGCTGGCGGTTGAGGGCAACGGCGATCCGGCACTTTGGCGCCAAATGATGCTGCGCGGCATGGCCCAAAATTACTCGTGAGACCACGCTGTCAGCGAGTACATCGCGTTATACGAGGAAGCAGTTCTGGCGCTGAAGGTCGACAATACCGCTTGAAGTCTGGCCTATGCCAGTGTGTACAGGGGAATGTCCTTGTCCGTAGCCAACTCGTCGAGTTGCTTGCGCGTTTGGGTCAGGAAAAAGGCGGCTGTGCTCTGGTGTGACTCCGGGGCAAACATGGCCACAATGCCGGAGTTTTTCAAGCCGACGGCTGCCCCAAGTGCGGCAGCGAAATGGGGCTCCAGCGCCGCTACTGCTACACGGCCGTCCTTGCAGGGGTAAACGCGATAACCCGCGTGGCCTCCGCCCACGGCCGCGCCGGGTTTGGTCAATCCCCAACTGCGCGGCAGGGCCAAATAGGCTGCAGCATCCGACAGGGCCACTTCAAATCGCGCGCCTATGCCTTTCTGCAGTTGGTTCAGGCGCGCCTTGAGTACCGCTTCGGAGGCCATGAGCGAGCCGCCCATGTCCGCGTACAGGGTCGGCGGTAACTCCAGACCTCCCACCAGATTGTTTTCTGCCAGATAGGTCAAGTCATGGCCTGGTTCCTCGGCCCGAAGCCCCGGTGAACCAAAAATCGCGACCAGTGACAGGTTGGGATAGAGCTTGTGCAGCGCCTTCCACTCCAGCCCCAGTTTTTGCAGGGCCGATGGACGAAAGGAAGTCAGCAGCACGTCTGTTTTGGCCAACTCGCGGTGCAGGGCTTTTTGGCCTTTTTCCGACTTGAGGTCCGCCGCAACAATGCGTACCCCTGCGTGCAACACATCGTAGGCTGTGCGGTTGTACAGCCCCATGGGGTCGCCGGACGTGCCCTTCGGTGCGCTAGGGTTCGCCGGTGGCTCGAACTTGACGCACGTGGCGCCCATCTGCTGGCAGCGCATCAATGCGGCTGGACCTGGCAGGTTCAGCGCCAGGCTCAGGATGCGAACGCCCTTGAGTGGACGAATCGGTTTGGGAGTGGTAGCGGGAGACTGAGTCGTGGCCATAAATGGTAAAAAAAGTGAAAAGATTTTGCTATGAATTTGGAAGCTGCCTGCGCATATTCCATGCGGCTACAGCATGTTTTCTTCTGTATTTCTGGGGATGCGGCTCATCAGTTGGGGCAACCACTCCCTGCACCAGAGCAGGGCATCCTCTTCGGGCTGGGCGCTTGCGAGCGAATCCAGGCAACACATCGGACCCACCGGATGGGCTCCGAGGTCTTGCAGCCGTTCGTCAAAGCGCTTGCCGCCACCGCAAAACGTGTCCCCGTAACTGCTGTCGCCCAGCGCAATCACGCCATAGTGCACATGGCCCAGGTAGCACGCCTGGGCGTCCATGGCAAGGTACAACGCTTGGGCGTTGTCTGGCAAGTCGCCAGAACCCGTGGTGGAAGTGCAGATCAAAAAGGCTCCTGGTCGGTCGAACACCTCCATGGTCAGTTCGTCCATGGGCAGTACAGTGATGCTGGCTGAAAAGTCGTTGGCAGACATCTGGATGGCTTGGGCGACGCTACGGGCGTTGCCGTGAACCGTGCCGACAAGGATGGTGAGTTGCATGGATAGGCGTCAATGAGTCTTGCTGACGATGATAATGGCAGTTCTTCCATTCGCTTTTTCCGATCCGCAAGGTGGACCTTTGAACAACGACCAGCTCGACTTTGCGTTTGTGGCGGACCTGCCCACAGCGCCCATTCCCTCCAAAAAACGGGCTTCACGCAGCAACCCTGTGGCGCCAGCAGCCGATTTGGCTTTGGGACACATTCCAGTGACGTCGCCTGCAGCGGCAGTCAGTCCGGTAATCTTTCCACCGCATGCGGGTGACGCGGAGTCCATCGCCAACACGCTGGACGCCCATCCGGACTACCGCGTGCTACGCCGCCTGCAGCCGCGCCTGCAATGGCCGCAGGCAACAGAGGGGCAGGGTGTTTGTCGTGTCATCGTGCTCGATACCGAGACGACCGGTCTGGACCAGTCCAGGGAAAAGATCATTGAGCTCGCCCTGTTGCGCATAGACGTTGACATGGCAACTGGCTTGCCAGTGGGCCCCGTGCAGGTCTACGATGGGCTGGAAGACCCCGGCATTCCCATCCCCAAGGAAATTGAGGGCATTACGGGCATCAACAACGACATGGTTCGCGGGCAGCGCCTTGATGAAAACCGCATTGCCGCGCTGCTGGACGGTGTGGACCTGGTGATTGCACACAACGCCGGGTTCGATCGGCCCTTCGCAGAGGCGCGCATTCCCCGTTTTCAGCAGCTGGCATGGGCCTGCTCATTTGCTGATATTGGCTGGAAAGACCACGGACGCAGCTCCGCCAAACTGGAAAATCTGGCGCTGGAGATGGGCTGCTTTTACGACGCCCACCGTGCCGAAATGGATTGCCATGCGCTACTGGCGGTGCTGGCGATGCCCTTGCCCAAACTGGCACACACAGGGCTGGCGCATCTGATCAGCCAAGGCAGCAAGCCCAGTTACCGCCTGCAGGCCACCAATGCGCCGTTTGACGCAAAGGACAAACTCAAAACCCGTGGCTACCGCTGGAATGCCGACCAGAAAGTCTGGCACACCCGTATTGGCGATGCCGATGCATTGCGGGCCGAATGCGAATGGCTCAAGGAAAACGTCTACCACCAGCGCAACGCCGTGGTGCAGATCGAAAAGCTGGACGCCGGCGTTCGTTATTCCTCCCGTAGCGGCGAAGTCGTGCACCAGCAATTATGACCAGCGCTACCGTGTCCACGCCCGCCATGTCCGTACTAGGAATCCAGGTTGCGCAAGCCCGCAAGGTTGTTATCTCCGGCAGATCTATTCTCACAGGCATCCACAAGACGCCGGTGGGCGGACCGGTGGCTGTTGCCGCGCTGGGCTTGCAGGGCGACGAGCAAGCCGATTTATCGGTGCATGGGGGGCTGGACAAGGCGGTGTATGCCTACCCGGCGGAGCACTACGATTTCTGGCGGGACGCCCGCCAACGTGCAGGCGTGGCCGATATCGATACCCAACTGGCCTACGGCGCTCTGGGCGAGAACCTGACGTTGCAGGGTCTGCTGGAAGCCGATGTGTGGGTCGGTGATGTACTGCGATTTGCCGATTGCGAACTGCGCGTGACCCAGCCCCGTGAACCCTGCTACAAGTTCAATGCGGCCATGGGCTTCAACATGGCTTCCAAGCTAATGGCCAAAAGCGGTTTTTGTGGCTTTTACCTGGCAGTAGACGTGGCTGGCACTATTCGCTCAGGCGAACCGTTTGAACTGCTGGCAGGGTCGCGCCGCCTCAGCATTTCCGAGAGCTTCAGCGCCAAGATGTTCAAGCATTTGCGCTGAGGTCTTTCAACAAAGGTGGGCTAGCCAGCACCATCAGCACCGCGGCAATCGGGACCGTTGCGTAAAACCCGATTGAGCGGAAGGCCAAAGCACCGACGATTCCACCCGTGAAAAACAGGCACAAAATGGTCGCGTGGATGGTCAGACGGTCGTGATCTGCCTTGACGAAATGGGCTACGTTTGCTTTTTGGGAGTGGTTCCAGTACAGCATACGACCCAGTTCGATGCCCAGATCCGTCGCGATACCCGTCATGTGAGTCGTTCGGATGACGGCACTGGAAATCTTGGTAACGATGGCATTTTGAAGCCCCATGATGAAGCACAGGATTAGCACGGTGGTGGGCACAAACACTTCAATCAGGACGTTCAGATTGGCGCCGAGCAGACCAAAGGTGAGGAGCAAAACCGCTTCCAGCATCAGGGGGAGCGCGTATTCGCCATGCATATGCCGGCGACGCGCCCAGTTGATCAGAACGGCCGTGGTGGCCGCGCCCGATACAAAAGCCAGAAGAAAGGCCATACCCGCCAATGCAAGTGCCACTTTGCCCAAAACCAGATCGTCCGCCACTTCCGACACAATGCCCGTCATGTGGGAGGTATAGCGCTTGACCGCCAGAAAACCGCCTGCGTTGACCGCGCCCGCCACAAAGGCCAAGATGCCGCCGAGTTGCCGGTTGCTGCGCTGGGTGCGCGAGTTGGAAACAAGTCGGTAGAACATGTATGTGCAGTTTGCCTCAATGGCCAAATTCGCGTAACGGTCGAATCTTGTGGAAAGTCACGGGGATACCATTGTGCGCGGCTTCCAGCTCCTTGCGCTCCGGGGCCGAAAGTTCAAGCTGTCAATGACATCGTATGATTATCTTTTAACAGATCACAACAAAAAACGCGGCCTGGGCCGCGTTTTTCATATCGAGGGCATTGTGCCCAGGAAGGTTTATTCGACCTTGGCTTTGCTGCGAAGTTCTTCCTGGTATTTGGCCATTTTCTGCTGCTGCAGTTGCTGGGCAATTTGGGCTTTCACTTCGTCGAACTTGGGCAGTTGGGCATCGCGTATGTCGTCCAGACGGATGATGTGGTATCCGAATTGGCTCTTGACGGGGGTTTCAGTGGTCTTGCCCTTGGTCAGCGCAACCAATGCATCGGAAAACTCTTTCACGTAACTGCTGGGGCTGGCCCAATCCAGTGAACCGCCGTTGGCGCCAGAGCCTGGATCTTTGGACGATTTCTTGGCAATTTCTTCAAATTTCCCGCCTCTTTTCAGCTGGGCAATGATGGCTTTGGCCTGGTCTTCCTTCTCCACCAGAATGTGGCGGGCGCGGTACTCCTTGCCGCTGTTGGCCACAGCAAACTTGTCGTACTCTGCCTGAATCTCCGCATCAGTGACCGGGTTCTTTTTCTGATAATCCGCAAACAATTCGCGAATCAAAATGGCTTGCCGTGCCAGGTCAATCTGGGTCTTGTAGTCTTCTGTGGCGTCCAGTCCACGTGCCTGGGCTTCCTGCATAAAGATCTCGCGGGCGATGACTTCATCCTTGAGTTGGCCCTGCATTTCTGGCGTTACCGGGCGGCCGGAGCGCGCGACCTGCTGAGCCAACGCTTCCACGCGGGCCTTGGGAACGGCCTTGCCGTTGACGATGGCGATATTTTGCGCCAGGGCAGCGGGCGTCGCGGCTGCCAGCATGGCTGCAGCGGCAAGCGCGGACAAAATTTGCTTCTTCATTCGTTTTCCTTTGGGGATGCTAAGACGGATTAGATGGATTAGACGGTTGGTGTTTCTACAGTTTCTATGGCCAGGGCATGAAGGCCCTGATCGATGAAATCCTGAAGTGAATCATACACAAGCCGGTGGCGGGCCACCCGGCTTTTGCCGGTGAACAAGGGGGAGGCAATGCGTACCCTGAAGTGGGTTCCAAAACCGGTTCCGTTGGAACCGGCATGGCCGCCGTGTTGGTGGCTTTCGTCCAATACCTCCAGCTCG
>JAYTRR010000006.1:0-7840 GCA_043746005.1 Burkholderiales bacterium | reverse complement strand
ATAACAGCTAGTGACGAGAAATGCACCGTAATCAAGGGTAAGTCTCTAGAATTTACTTATGCAAACCGCCATTTCCAGCCCCATCATGCGCGGCATTTCCTCTATGGCCACCCGCGCGGTGTTGAATGATCTGGTCGCCGCCTACGTGAAGCGAACGGGGTGCAGGGTAGCCATTGAATCAGTCGGCGGCGTGGACGCCGCAAAGCGTGTGCAGGCTGGCGAAGCTTTTGAAGCGGTCTTTCTGGCGTCGGAAGCAATTGACAAACTGATTGCCAGCGGCCATGTGCTGCAAGACAGCAAGGTGGATTTGATGCGCTCGGGTGTGGCGGTGGCGGTGCGCCTGGGGGCTGCACAGCCAGACATCTCGACGGAAGACGCGTTGCGGGATGCCGTACGCAGTGCCTCCAGTATCGGATTTTCTACCGGCCCTAGCGGCGTGGCGCTTGCCAGGCTTTTTGAGCGGTGGGGCATTGCGCAGGAGGTTGAGGGCCGCATCGTGCAGGCCCCACCCGGCGTGCCAGTTGGCACCCTGGTGGCCGATGGCCGGGTTGCATTGGGTTTCCAGCAAACCAGCGAGTTGATGCACCTCGAAGGCATTGCGGTACTGGGGCCATTGCCGCCCTCCGTCCAGATCGTGACAACCTTTTCGGCCGGCGTGTGCCGTAGCTGCTCCGAGCCGGAAGCGGTACGCGCGTTGCTGGCCTTCATGGCCTCATCCGAGGCCACAGACGCAAAACACAGACACGGCATGGAGCCGGTTTGAACAATCAACCTATTGGCAGAACAATGCGAGTCACGCTATGAAAAAACCACTCATCATCGATTGCCACGGCCACTACACCACGGCCCCCAAGGCGCTGGAGACCTGGCGCAATCAGCAGATTGCCGGCAGCAAAGACCCGGCCAACATGCCCAAGGTGGCGGACCTGAAAATTAGCGACGACGAGTTGATTGAAACGATCGAGACCAACCAGTTGCGCCTGATGAAGGAGCGCGGTAGCGACATCACGCTGTTTTCGCCCCGCGCCAGTTTCATGGCGCACCACATTGGCGACTTCAATGTGTCGAGCACCTGGGCGGCGATTTGCAATGAACTTTGCTATCGTGTCAGTCAGCTCTTTCCTGACAACTTTGTGCCGGTTGCCATGCTGCCGCAATCCCCTGGCGTGGACCCGGCCACCTGCATTCCTGAGTTGGAGAAATGCATCAAGGAATATGGCAACGTGGGTATCAACCTGAACCCCGATCCATCGGGTGGACACTGGACCAGCCCACCGTTGAGCGACAAGCACTGGTACCCCATTTACGAGAAGATGGTGGAGTACGACATCCCCGGGATGATTCATGTGTCAACCAGTTGCAATGCCTGCTTTCACACAACCGGCGCGCATTACCTCAATGCCGACACCACTGCATTCATGCAATGTCTGACCAGTGATCTGTTCAAGGAATTCCCGACGCTGCGTTTTCTGATTCCCCATGGCGGCGGTGCGGTGCCTTACCACTGGGGCCGCTTCCGCGGGCTGGCGCAAGAACTGAAAAAGCCCTTGCTGGAAGAGCATCTGCTCAACAACATTTTCTTCGATACCTGTGTGTACCACCAGCCGGGCATTGACCTGCTGAACACGGTGATTCCTGTGAAAAACGTGCTGTTTGCCTCAGAAATGATTGGCGCGGTGCGCGGCATCGATCCGCAGACCGGCAACTATTACGACGATACCAAACGCTACATCCAGGCGTCGAAGATCCTCAGCGAGGAAGATCGTTTCCAGATTTATGAAGGCAATGTGCGCCGCGTTTTTCCGCGGCTGGATGCAGCGCTGCAAAAGAAAGGCCAATGACCATGGACATGAATAACCTCGGCGTCGTCAAACGCAATATCACCCGTGCAGACAAGGTTGCCGTCGAAAAACTGTCCCATTTTGGTGTGGCTACCATCCACGAGGCCATGGGCCGTATGGGGTTGATGAAGCCGTATATGCGCCCCATCTACAAAGGCGCAAAAATGTGTGGCACTGCGGTGACCGTGCTGCTTCAGCCCGGCGACAACTGGATGATGCACGTGGCGGCCGAGCAGATTCAGCCCGGTGACGTCGTTGTGGCCGCTTGCACGACGGATAATTTTGATGGTTTCTTTGGTGACCTGCTGGCCACCAGCTTCCAAGCGCGCGGTGCCATGGGCCTCATCATCGATGGGGGTGTGCGCGATGTGGATGAGCTGGAGCGTATGAGCTTTCCGGTGTTCAGCCGTGTCATCCACGCCAAGGGAACGATCAAAGCCACGCTGGGTTCAGTCAACATTGCGGTGGTGTGTGCCGGTGCGCAGGTCAACCCCGGTGATGTGGTGATTGCGGATACGGACGGCATCGTGGTGGTGCCAGCAGCTATCGCCCAGCAGGTGGCCGACGCCGCCGAAAAGCGCGAGAGCTTTGAAGGCGAAAAACGTGCGAAGTTTGCGGCAGGCGTGCTGGGTCTGGACATGTACAAGATGCGAGAGCCGCTGGAAAAAGCGGGCCTGCGGTACATCGACTGAACAGAGGCAAGAACCCGTCATGAAATTCACCAAAACACCCGGCTGGCTCGACTGGTATACCGGCCCGAGCAAACCCCGCTTCCAGGTACCCGCGGGCGCGGTCGATGCGCATTGCCACGTGTTTGGCCCCGGCGCCGAGTTTCCCTTTGCACCCGAGCGCAAATACACCCCCTGCGATGCGTCCAGGCAGCAGCTTTACGCATTGCGCGACCACCTGGGCTTTGCGCGCAACGTGGTGGTGCAAGCCACTTGCCACGGGGCCGACAACCGCGCCATGGTGGATGCACTGGTGCATTCCAATGGCAAGGCACGCGGTGTGGCAACCGTCAAACGCAGTGTCACGGATGAAGAACTGCAGGCCATGCACGCTGCGGGTGTGCGGGGTGTGCGTTTTAATTTCGTCAAGCGTCTGGTCGACTTCACGCCAAAAGACGAATTGATTGAAATTGCCAACCGCATAAAACCCCTGGGCTGGCATGTGGTGATCTATTTTGAAGCGGTGGATTTGCCTGAGCTGTGGGACTTTTTTACCGCGCTACCTACCACCGTGGTCGTAGACCACATGGGTCGCCCTGATCTGAAAAAACCGGTCGATGGCCCTGAGTTCGAGCTGTTCGTGAAATTCATGCGTGAACACCAGAACGTGTTGAGCAAGGTGAGCTGCCCTGAACGCCTCAGCGTGACCGGGCCGAAGGCGCTGAACGGTGAGCAGAATGCCTATACCGATGTGATTCCTTTTGCGCGTCGCATTGTGGAGACTTTCCCGGATCGCGTGCTGTGGGGCACCGACTGGCCGCATCCGAACCTTAAGGACCACATGCCCGACGACGGTTTACTGGTTGATTTCATTTCTTATATTGCCACCACACCCGAGCTGCAGCGCAAGCTGCTGGTCGATAACCCGATACGACTCTACTGGCCAGAAGAAACGGCTGACTAAGGAAACCCCATGGCACTCGACAAACCGTACCTTGACGTACCCGGCACCATCATTTTTGATGCCGAACAGTCCCGCAAGGGCTACCACCTGAACCAGTTTTGCATGTCGCTGATGAAGGCCGCCAATCGTGCGCGCTTCAAGGCCAACGAGCGGGGCTATCTGGACGAGTGGCCCATGACGGAGGAGCAGAAGCTCGCCGTGCTGGCCCGTGACCTGAACCGCTGCATGGCGGCGGGTGGCAATATTTACTTTCTGGCCAAGATTGGTGCAACCGACGGCCTGAGCTTCCAGCAAATGGCGGGCAGCATGACCGGCATGACCGAAGAGGAATACCGCAACATGATGATCGCCGGGGGCCGCTCGGTTGAGGGCAATCGCGTGGTCGGAGAAGACGGTGATGCCCAGGCACACCGCCAGCCACAAGGCAAATCACAACAGAAGGCGAACGTCTGATCATGGCCAAAATTACCGCAAGTGTTTACACCTCCCACGTACCGGCCATTGGGGCAGCACTCGATCAGGGCAAGAGCAACGAGCCTTACTGGCAACCAGTTTTCAAGGGTTACGAGTATTCCAAGCAGTGGATGAAAGACAACAAGCCTGACGTGATCTTTCTGGTCTACAACGACCACGCCACGGCCTTCAGCCTGGACATGATTCCGACTTTTGCCATTGGCACGGCAGCCATGTTTACCCCGGCTGACGAAGGCTATGGCGCACGTCCTGTGCCAACGGTCATCGGCCATCCGGAGCTGGCTTCGCACATTGCGCAGTCGGTTATCCAGCAGGACTTTGACCTGACCATTGTCAATAAGATGGATGTGGACCATGGCCTGACCGTGCCGCTTTCGCTCATGTGCGGACAGCCCGAAGCATGGCCGTGCCCCGTGATTCCATTTGCTGTGAATGTGGTGCAGTACCCGGTGCCTAGCGGCCAGCGTTGCTTCAATCTCGGCCGGGCCATTGCCAAGGCGGTGGAGAGCTATGACGACGATCTGAACGTGCACATCTGGGGCACGGGCGGCATGAGCCACCAGCTCCAGGGTCCACGTGCCGGTTTGATCAACAAGGAGTTTGACAATGCCTTTCTGGACAAACTGATTGCGGACCCTGCAGCAGCGGCGGCCATTCCCCACATGGACTATGTGCGTGAAGCGGGGAGCGAAGGCATTGAACTGGTGATGTGGCTGATCGCGCGCGGTGCTATGAAAGATGTAGCTGACGGCGCAGGTTTTGTGCGGGTCAAGCACCGTTTTTACCATGTGCCTGCATCCAATACGGCGGTGGGCCATCTGATCCTGGAGAACAACTAAGTGAGCAAAACCATCAAAGTCGCCCTGGCGGGCGCAGGTGCCTTTGGCATCAAACACCTGGATGGCATCAAGAATATTGACGGTGTGGAAGTGGTGTCGCTGATCAGCCGCGATCTGGATAAGACCCGGGAAGTGGCTGCCAAGTACGGCATCGGCCATGTGACAACCGATCTGGCCGACAGCCTGGCGCTCAAAGAGGTCGATGCCGTCATTCTGTGTACCCCAACACAGATGCATGCCGAGCAGTCTATTGCCTGCCTGAAAGCGGGCAAGCATGTGCAGGTCGAGATTCCGCTGGCCGACAGCCTGCTGGGCGCGGAAGAAGTCGTTGCCGCGCAAAAGGCCTCGGGGCTGGTGGCCATGTGCGGGCACACCCGTCGCTTCAATCCCAGCCACCAGTATGTGCACAAGGAGGTGGCGGCCAGGCGTTTCAACATCCAGCAGATGGATGTACAAACCTACTTCTTCCGTCGCACCAATACCAATGCGCTTGGGCAGGCCCGTTCGTGGACGGACCACCTGCTGTGGCACCACGCGGCGCACACGGTTGACCTGTTTGCCTACCAGTGCGGAAGTCCGATTGTTCAAGCGAACGCCATGCAAGGCCCCATCCACCCGACGCTGGGTATCGCCATGGACATGAGCATCCAGCTCAAAGCGGCCAACGGGGCGATCTGCACCTTGTCGCTGAGCTTCAATAACGAGGGTCCGCTGGGCACATTTTTCCGCTACATCGGCGACACGGCGACCTACATCGCCCGTTATGACGACTTGTTCAACGGCAAGGAAGAAAAGATTGACGTGAGCCAGGTCGATGTCAGCATGAACGGCATCGAGTTGCAAGACCGCGAGTTCTTTGCCGCCATTCGCGAAGCCCGCGAGCCCAACAGCAGTGTGGCCAATGTATTGCCGTGCTACCGGGTGCTACACCAGCTTGAGCAGCAGCTGAACGCGGATTATTGAACCTTGGAACTGGGTCGGTCCATCCACCGGTCCCGGTAGGCTTGCAGATGCAGCATGCCTTCCTCGCCAGGGTTGAACTTCATCAATCCACGCGCAAACTCCAGGGCAATGAAGGTGGTTATATCCGCAATGGTGAAGTGCTTGCCGGCTATATAGGGCTGGTGGGCCAATTCACTGTCCAGCCAGCGCGCTATCACGCGCATTTTTTCACCCTGTGATTTGCCAAAATCGGGAAACTGCGGCTGCTCCAGCGCAGCCAGGCCGGGGTGGGTATGGCGTATGCAGTTGGCAATGCTGCTCATCAGGTACAGTTCAATCCGCCGGTCCGTCATTTCAATGAAGGCGCGCTCTTCAAAGTTTTCCCCCATCAAATTGGGCTCAGGGAACAGGCCCTCCAGGTAGGTGCAGATGGCGCGGGTCTCGGTCAGCACGCGCCCGTCGTTCAGTTCCAGCGCCGGTACTTTGGCCAGAGGGCTCTTGGCGCGGTAGGCCTCGGTTTGGTGTTCGTTGCCCGCAATGCTGACGGTGACTTGCTCAATGTGACTGATTCCCTTCTCGGCCAGAAACATCGTTACGCGGCGTGGGCTGGGCGCGCGGGGGGAGACGTAAAGCTTCATGGCTGCGCTCCGGTGGTGCGGGACTGGCCGGTTTCCATCATCTTGCGGGCTTCCTCGGAAAATTGTCGGGCCTTGTCTTCGTCGTCCACGCGCATGTTCAGGGAGGAGGGTGGCATCTCGATCCCTTTGAGCACGGCGGGTCTGGCTCGAATGCTGTCGGTCCAGCGCTTCAGGTGGGGCATGTCGTCCATGGATACGCCCGACCAGCGGTGGGTGCGCACCCAGGCCCAGTTGGCAATGTCCGCAATGGAGTAATCGCCAGCCAGGTATTCGTGGTCTTTCAGGTGGCCATCCAGCACTCGGAACAGCCGCGTGCTCTCGCCCTGGTAACGATCAATGGCCGCCGGAATTTTCTCGGGAAAGTAGCGAAAGAACACATTGGCTTGTCCCATCATCGGGCCGATGCCGCCCATCTGGAACATCAGCCACTGCATCACGCGTGAGCGGCCTTTGGTATCACTGGGCATCAGCTTCCCGGTTTTTTCGGCCAGGTAGACAAGGATGGCACCCGACTCGAACACGGGAAAATCATCCTCAGCCCGGTCCACGATGGCGGGTATGCGCCCGTTGGGGTTGATTTTCAAGAACCAGGGTTGCTTCTGGTCATTGCTGGACAGGTTGAGCGTGTGCAGGGTGTAGGGCAGCGCCAGCTCTTCCAGCGCAATGGATATTTTGTGGCCGTTGGGCGTGGCAGCTGTGTAGAGGTCAATCATGTTTTATCCCAGTGGAAGAAATGTCAGGTGTGTGACGCACAGGCCGGACCGCAGCGATAGTTCCATCCGTGGAAGCTGCTCTGTACCAAGGGCGCGCATGTTCGCCAGACCCGCCGGGCCGGCGCGTAATAGTCTCATGGCATCTCCTCGCAGGCGTTTGTTTCACCCCCCCACTTTATCCCGGCTGACTATATCGAGGTGTCACCAACATGAACCCCGCAGGGTGATTAGCGGCAGTCTCGCGAACTTTGAATCACAATAGGGGCATCGCACATTGTTGATTCGAGGATATTTCCATGGGCAAGCTTGCTAAACAAGAATCACCTGATTCCAATCCTGATCACCATCAGGTTTTCGAACTGGCGGCTGAGTTGTTTCGCGTGTTGTCCGCGCCCATGCGGCTGCGAATCATCAAGAGCCTGTGCGAGCGCGAAAAAAACGTCAGCGAGTTGCTGAGCGTTATAAACACCACACAGCCCAATATGTCGCAGCACCTCAACACGCTGTACCTGTCAGGCGTGCTGGGCAAACGCCGGGATGGTGTGCAAATCTACTACCGCATTGCCGACGACCGTGTCGCCAACCTGTGCCGCGTCGTATGCGCACAAGTCGCCGCCGATGGTGATTTGGTCGCACACTAAGAACTTATCCGTAAATAATGGTTACATCCAGTTTGATTTTTCTGAACGCCATGATCGATGCGGCCAAGTGGTTTAGCGCAATGAAGCTGCGATCAAGTTTCTCGTATCGCACCAGCAGCT
>JAYTRR010000005.1:0-22634 GCA_043746005.1 Burkholderiales bacterium | reverse complement strand
CTGCACAGGGCGACGAGATGCTGTCGCAGGCGCTGGACCTGAACGGTGTGAAGCTGCTGGTCGCCAAGCTCGATGGTGCCGACACCAAGACCCTGCGCGACACCATGGACAAGCTCAAGGACAAGCTCAAAACGGCGGTCATCGTGCTGGGCGTGGTGGATGGCGATAAAGTGCAAATCGCCGTGGGCGTGACGCCCGACACGACGGGCAGGGTCAAGGCCGGTGAACTGGTCAACTTCATTGCTGCGCAAGTAGGCGGCAAGGGTGGCGGCAAGGCCGATATGGCCATGGCTGGTGGGACCGAGCCGGCCAAGCTGGCAGGCGCGTTGGCCAGCGTGCAGGCATGGGTTACAGCCAAGCTCTGATTGGCAGCGATTTTGCTATTGAATTAGTAGCTGCCTACGCATATTCCACGGGGGCTAGAGGTCGATATGACTATGAATTATTCTCGCCGAAGCCTTCTTTGGATGCTGGCCTGCGCGGCAGCGTTCGCCAGCAATGGCGTCCAGGCTCAGGGGTTTGATGTTCAGCGCTGGGATCCGCGCACGCCAGTGCCTGCGTTGGAGGCAGTAGACCTCAATGGCAGAGTCTGGAAGTTGAAGGAATTGGGGGGTAAGGCGGTACTGATCAATTTTTGGGCCAGCTGGTGTGAACCCTGCCGCGTAGAAATGCCTTCACTGCAAGATATCGTCGAGTTTCGTGAGCCGCAAAAACTGGTTGTGCTGGCCGTGAACTTTAAGGAATCAAGCACTACCGCCACGCAGTTCGTCCGGCGAACGGAATTGAAACTGCCGGTGTTGCTGGATCCTCAGGGCGCGATCGCACGCCAGTGGGGGGTCAAGGTGTTTCCCACGACGGTATTGATTGGCTCAGACGGTCGCGTGCACGCTGTGGTTCGTGGTGAAGTGGATTGGCTGGGCACGGAGGCGGCCCGGCTGATTGCGCCACTGCTGTAGCGCAGTCCGCTCAGGCGCTATGGCTTATGGCCTTACGCGCGTGAGGCGGTGCGGTGCCACAGCCGTTGCACCAAACCATCCAGGTCCGCCGAGGGAGCCAACGGCCGCGCACTGCCACCCAGATGGGACTGAATCAGGCGCTGAAGCGTCTCCAGGTGCGGCGTGACCGTGCCGAAAAATAAGGCGTGTTTTTGCGTGGCAATCAGCAAGGTGGGAAAGTTCTCCACCTCGATCGGGTCGATCAGATCGGCTTCGTCTTCCACGTCAATCCACAGGAATCGAACACCAGAGAACTTGAGTTGCAGTTGCTCGAACAGCGGTTGGTATTCCCGGCAGGTGCCGCACCAGTTCGCGCACAGGCAAGCGACCAATAAGGGGTGTTCCGGAGCGTTGGGTGAAGTCGGCATGCGGCAATGATCGCAGAAAAAAAGCGGCTTTTCCGCCCGGAAAAGTCGCAACTTTGACTTGTGGCGCGGAATGAACTCCCGGACGTTTTACACTAGAGGGTTTTCCCCAAGATCGTTTTGAACTATAGCAAGGGCCGTCATGAGTGCATTTCTGGATGAAACCGTATTAAGCGTTCACCACTGGACAGACCGCCTGTTCAGCTTTACCACCACGCGTGACCAGGCATTGCGCTTTTCCAATGGGCATTTCACGATGATCGGCCTGCGTCTGGAAACAGGCAAACCCCTGCTGCGCGCCTACAGCATCGTCAGCGCCAATTACGAAGACCATCTGGAGTTTTTGAGCATCAAGGTGCAGGATGGCCCGCTTACCTCGCGCCTTCAGCACATCAAGGTCGGCGACAAGATTGTGGTGGGGCGCAAACCCACGGGCACCCTGTTGATTGACTACCTGTTGCCCGGCAAGAACCTGTACTTGTTGGGCACGGGCACCGGTGTGGCACCGTTCCTCAGCATCGTCCGCGATCCGGAAACCTACGCCAAGTATGAAAAGGTGATCCTGGTGCACGGTGTGCGCGAAGTCGCTGAGCTGGCCTACTTCGATTACCTCACCCATGACCTGCTCAAAAACGAATTTCTGGGCGAAATGGTCACTAACCAGATGCTGTACTACCCCACTGTCACGCGCGAAACCTTCAAGAACCGCGGCCGTATTCCCGATTTGTTTGAAGCCGGCAAGATTGAAGTTGACTTGGGTCTGCCCAAGCTCAATCCTGAACACGACCGGGTCATGCTCTGTGGAAGCCCGGCCATGCTGCGCGACTTGAAGCACATGCTGGAGAAGCGAGGCTTCATGGAAGGCAACACCACCAAGCAGGGCGACTTCGTCGTTGAACGCGCGTTTGCCGAACAATAAATAGCACTCACTCCATGTCCCATTACGATCTCTACGCCATCGGCAACGCCTTGGTGGATTCTGAATACGAAGTGACCGATGCCCAGCTGCAAGCCATGGGCGTGGAGAAGCGGCATATGACCCTGATTGACACCGCCCGGCGCGCAGCGCTGCTGGCGCAAGTGCATGGATTGCATGCACGGCGCACCGGTGGTGGTTCTGCGGGAAACACGGTCGTCGCGATGGCCCAATTGGGCGGGCGGGCCTTTTACTCATGCCGGGTGGCCGACGATGAGCTGGGCGCTTTTTTCCGCGAAGACCTGGCTGCCAACGGCGTAGCCACCAACTTGAACCACACCAAACCGCTGGACGGTCAGACCGGCAGCTGCATGGTGATGGTGACGCCGGATGCCGAGCGCAGCATGAGCACATTTTTGGGGGCTACTGCCGATCTGGATCACACCGCTTTGCACCCGCACGATATTGCGAAGTCCAAGGTCTACTACATGGAAGGCTACCTGGCTGCGTCGCCCACCGGGCTGGACGCCGCTTTGCAGGGACGCGCGATTGCCAAGGCAGCAGGGGTCGCACTGGCGGCGACCCTGAGCGATATGAGCATGATCAATTTCTGCCGCGCGGGCCTCGATGCGATGGTCGGGGATGGCCTCGACTACCTTTTCTGCAATGAAGAAGAAGCCCAAGTCTGGTGCGGTACACAAGACCTGTCGGTGATCTGTCAAAAAATGAGCCAGCAGGCCCGTGTTGTGTGCCTGACCCGCAGCGCCAAAGGCTGCATCGTGCTCGAAGGCGGGATGCAGACCGAGGTGCCTGCAGCCCAGGTCAAGGCGATTGACACCAACGGTGCGGGTGACATGTTTGCCGGTGCCTTTTTGTACGCTGCAACGCACGGTCACAGCCACGTCCAGGCTGCATGGCTGGCCAACCAGTCAGCCGGGCAAGTAGTCAACCAGTACGGCAACCGTTTGACCAATGAGGTCATGTCAGACGTCAAGGCGCGCTTTTCACAGCACGTGGCTGCCTGAAAGGCCGTTCCCCTGACGGGCCTTTCGTTAGAGGCCCAAAGACGCAATGAATTCGTGGCGGCGTATGAGATCGCTCGCCTCGATTTGTCTCTTTTGAAGTATGGGAACCTGGTGCTTGGCTGCCGTCATTTCGGCAAGAATCGAGAGTGCCATCTCCGGTGGTGTGTCTGCGCCGATAAACAAGCCCACTGGTCCGTGCAGTCTGGCGATCTCTTCATGGCGCAGGTCAAACATGGCCAATCGTTCGCGCCGCTTTGCGGTGTTTGTGCGGCTGCCCAACGCGCCTACATAGAACGCCGGTGATTTCAAGGCTTCCAACAGGGCCATGTCGTCGAGCTTGGGGTCATGGGTCAAGGCAAGGATTGCGGTGTGGTTGTCGATGCCGAGTTCCAGTATCACGTCGTCCGGCATGCCGCGGCGAAAATCAACCCCGGCAATGTCCAGCCCTTCGAAGAATTCTTCCCGGGGGTCGATCACGACGACTTCATAGTCGGATGCAAGGGCAAATTGGCAAACATACTGTGATAGCTGTCCGGCGCCGACCACAACGAGTCTCCATCGTGGACCATAGACGGTGCGCATGTGCTGGTCATCACAACTGATGCCGTCAGATCGGTTGGCATCCCCCAAAGTGGATACTCCCGTCGCCAAATCAAGCTCGCGCACGGTAATCCGCTTGCTGCCGATGCGGAGTAGTAGTTCCCGCAAAACGGCCAATTCCGGCCAGGGTTCGACCACGATTCGTACAGTACCCCCACACGGTAGTCCAAAATGGGAAGCCTCGCCTTTCGTTACCCCATAAGTCACCACTTGGGGGCGAACTTGTCCAAGAATCTCACTTTGGACGCGAGCAATCAGGTCGTCTTCCACACACCCGCCGGAGACGGAGCCGATGACCTGGCCGTCTTCACGAATCACCAGCCATGAGCCCAACGGGCGAGGTGCTGATCCCCAGGTTTGCACCACGGTGGCCAGAGCCAGTCGGTGCCCCGCCTGAAGCCACTCCACGCTTTTGCGCAATACGACGAGATCGGTACTGTCCATGGTGTGGAGTCTCTGCTAGTGGTGAGGGTTCAGTTGCGCTTGCCGCTCTTGAACCAAAAAAAGGTCCGGTACAGGGCGACACTGATGACCATGCCCCAGGTCATGCCAATGAACATGCCGCCAAGCATCCCTGACAAGGCGTAAGCGGCGGGCACGACCGGCCAACGCGATAGCCAAAGTGCCCCCAGCGTCATACCAATGAGCATCCAGCCAGAACACATCAAGTTTTGCGCAAACAGGGAGCACAGGTAGCGGCCGCAGTGGGGTCGCAACACCCTCAGGCTGGGAATGGCCAGCAAACCGCCAGCCAGCATGCCTGCATGCATTCCCGGGAGAAACGCAATGTGTAGCTGCAGACTTTCAAAAAATCCCGCGGACGACGACTGCGCGCACAAATTATTCAGGCGTTCAGGTCCTGCCTGAGAAACGTCATACAAAAGCCCCAGAAGCATGCCACCAAATCCCAGGGAGAGCATGACGTGGGGAGGTGACAAGCCCACCCGTTGGGGCCGAATCCAGGCCAGTGCTGCACAGCCCATCGCAACCATCACCAGGGTGACCAGCATGACCGTTCGCATGGCGCTGTCAATGTGCGTCGGCGTACGACTTAACGACAACAGGGTCGCCGCCACCAACACAATTAAAATGGCCGGAGTGAAGATGGTAGAACCGATGCTGCGTGCCAGCCAGTGTGGCTGGGAATTCGCGGTGGTCATAGTGATGCTCAATCTATCCAATAGTTGAAGCGTCCCGCAGAAGTCAGGGTAAACCCCGTGGCGGAGTGGCCACATGCCAATCAATATCTCGCTGCGCATATTCGCACGAAACGTAAATGGGTGTCTTCTCGCAGAACACAAATGCTGTCGCACTGTAGTTCGTGTTTTCGGTGCTGAACTGAGATCTGAACGAAGCGCTTCCAGCTTGCACGAGTGTCTGATATGAATCACGAAGTGATTTGTGCCGAGTTGCCCAGATACAAAAGAGCACCATCATGGCATCCTGTCCTTTTAATCCTGTACCTGTATCGCCTCCCAATTCCTGGCTGTATTTGCTTGAGCGGTTCGATGTGGGCGTTGTTCATCTCGATCGGGAATTGCATGTCATTGGCATGAATGACTTTGCACGTCGCAGTCTCCCGGTTGATGAAAAAATGCCATTTGGAAAACTGGTTACCTCGTTTCATCCGGAGGCCGCAAAGGCCAAGGTCCAATTCCTGCTGGGGCAAGCGGAGTGCCCGGTCAACAATCCGCCGCCCATGGCAATGATGATCAATATTCCTGATCGGGTGTTGTTGATCAAGGTTTCCAAGGTGGGAGATATGCAAGGTAAAACCACGGGCTACACCCTGCTGTTCTACGACATCACGGATGTGGTGAGTCAAGAAATCGACAGTGGCAGCAATGTCCGTTCGGGTCGCGAAGACAGTGAAAAACGTCAACTTCTTAAAATCCCCACCGTCAAACAGAACCGCGTGTTACTGGTCGATGTGGCCAGTGTTTCTTTCATTCGCTCGGAAGGGCATTACACCTGGGTTCACACCGCGCAAGGCAGCCAGTTTTGCAACCTGAACATTAGCGACCTTGAGAGCCGACTGGATCCAAAATTGTTTCTTCGCGTGCACCGGAGTTACATCGTCAACCTGTCTCATGTCGACGAGATCGTCCGGGAGGACGGCCGCGTGACATTGCGCATGTTGAGTTCCGTACCGCTCGAGGTTCCTGTGTCTCGCGCCAGCACACCACGACTGATGGAGCGCCTTGGTTTGGCCGATGCGGTGCTAAGCAAGCACTGATCGCGGCCTGGTTTTCGTTCGTGCATTCTGGTTGCCATTCGTGCGCTGGCTACGCCGGTTGATTGTTTAGCTTCCCGGCCCGGAATCGTCGGCACTAGAGTTCAGCGGTTAGTTTCAGCCAAGAACCATAAGGAGCCAACGTGATTCCACCCGCATTTGAATACCATGCACCGCGATCTATCGGAGAGGCGATTTCATTGCTGTCTACGCTGGGCGAGGATGCAAAGCTGCTAGCAGGTGGGCATAGCTTGCTCCCCATGATGAAGCTGCGTTTTGCCCAGCCAGGCACGCTGATTGATATCAATCGCATACCTGAGCTTCGGGGGATTCGAGAAGAAGGCGGCGTGATTCGCATAGGGGCGATGACATCCGAGAATGAGCTCATCGTCTCCAAGTTGCTGCAGGATAAATTGCCCCTGCTTCCAGAGGCTGCTTTGTTGATTGCTGATCCGCAGGTGCGTAACCGCGGAACGATCGGTGGAGACATTGCTCACGGTGACCCTGGTAATGACCATCCGGCCATTGCCATGGCACTGGATGCCACCTTTGTGTTGCAGGGCCCCGATGGCGAGCGCAAAGTCAAGGCGGTCGATTTCTTTCATGGCACCTACATGACCGAGTTGGCCGAGAACGAAATATTGACCGCCATACTGATTGCGCCTTTCGCGGCCGGGACCGGCTATGCCTACCAAAAACTCAAGCGCAAGACGGGTGACTGGGCCACGGCTGGCGCTGCAGTGGTGCTGCGCATTTCGGCTGGCGTAGTGACGCAAGCGCGCATTGGTCTGACGAATGTGGCCCCGACTGCATTGCGCGCGACTGCGGCGGAAGCCGCATTGATGGGCAAACCCCTGAACGATGCCACGCTGGATGCCGTGGTGAAAGCCGTGCGCGCCGCCTGCGATCCTGCGGAAGATTTACGCGGTGATATTGAATACAAAACCGCCATGGCCGGTGAGATGACCAAGCGTGCCATTCTCACTGCCGCCTCGCGCTGCAGCTAAGTACCCCATACAAGGAAAAAACGCGATGACAAAACAAATGGTGTCGATGACCCTGAATGGTCGCAAGGTGGAAGAGGTGGTGGAGCCACGTACCCTGTTGATTCATTTTCTCCGGGAAAAAATGAGCCTCACCGGTGCCCACATTGGCTGTGAAACCAGCCATTGTGGTGCCTGCACGGTGGACATTGATGGACAGTCGGTAAAAAGCTGTACCCATCTCACTGTGCAATGTGAGGGCAGCGTCGTAGATACGGTTGAAGGCCTCGCCCAAGGCGGTGTGTTGCATGCTGTGCAGGAAGGCTTCTACAAGGAGCACGGGCTGCAGTGCGGTTTTTGCACCCCCGGCATGCTGATGCGTGCATCCCGCCTTTTGCAGGAAAACCCGGACCCGACCGAGGAAGAAGTGCGCATTGGCATGTCGGGTAATCTGTGCCGTTGCACCGGTTACCAGAACATCGTGAAGGCGGTGCTGCATGCTGCCAAGGCTCTGCAACAAGAAAAGGTCGCTGCGTAATCGCAGCTGGCCAATTACAAGGAGACAGATATGAATGCACCCCTGAGTGATCGCGAAAAAGCCCTGATGCTGGACCGTGAAAAAGCCCTGATGGGCTTGGGCGAGTCGCGCCTGCGCAAGGAAGACGCCCGGTTTATCCAGGGCAAGGGGAATTACGTAGACGATATCAAGATGCCCGGCATGCTGCATATGGACATTGTCCGGTCGCCTCTGGCCCACGCAAGAATCAAGAACATCAACAAGGAAGCGGCGCTCAAGATTCCCGGTGTGATTGCCGTGTTGACAGCCGAAGATCTCAAGCCCCTCAAACTGCACTGGATGCCTACGCTTGCGGGCGACGTGGCAGCGGTACTGGCCGACGGAAAAGTTCATTTTCAGATGCAGGAGGTGGCAGTCGTCATCGCCGAAGATCGCTACTCCGCTGCGGATGGCGTGGAAGCAGTTGAAGTCGAATACGAAGAACTGCCCGTGGTAGTGGACCCCTTCGAGGCGCTGAAGGAGGGCGCTCCGGTGATCCGCGAAGACCTCGCGGGCAAGACCGAAGGTGCGCATGGAAAGCGTTACCACCACAACCACATCTTTACGTGGGATGCGGGCAACAAGGATGCGACCGACGCAGCGTTTGCCAGCGCGCCGGTGACTGTCAAGCAAGACATGCACTACCCGCGCGTGCACCCATGCCCACTGGAGACGTGTGGATGTGTGGCGTCCTTTGACCCGGTGCGCGGCGAGCTCACGACCTATATCACCAGTCAGGCGCCGCACGTCGTGCGCACCGTGGTGTCCATGCTCTCCGGCATTCCGGAGTCCAAGGTCCGCATCATTTCGCCCGATATTGGCGGCGGGTTCGGCAACAAGGTCGGTATTTACCCCGGCTATGTCTGCGCCATCGTTTCCAGCATTGTGCTGGGCAAGCCTGTGAAATGGGTGGAAGACCGCATCGAGAACCTGTCCAGTACTGCCTTCGCCCGTGACTACCACATGACCGGCGAATTGGCCGCCACGGCCGACGGCAAGATATTGGCGCTTCGCACCAACGTCATTGCTGACCACGGTGCATTTGACGCCTGTGCTGACCCGACCAAGTTCCCGGCCGGCATGTTCCATATTGTCTCGGGTGCCTATGACATCAAAGACGCGTATTGCCGGGTGGATGGCGTCTATACCAACAAGGCGCCAGGTGGCGTGGCCTATCGCTGCTCTTTCCGGGTGACCGAGGCTGTGTATCTGGTGGAGCGCATGGTGGACGTACTGGCGCAAAAATTGGGTATGGACAAGGCCGAAATTCGCGCCAAAAATTTCATCAAGCGTGAGCAGTTTCCCTACACCTCGGCGTTCGGGTTTGAATACGACTCGGGCGACTACCAGACTGCACTGGACAAAGTACTGAAGGCGGTGGACTACAAAGGCCTGCGTGCAGAACAGGCTACAAAGCGCGCCGACCCCGATTGCCCCACGCTGATGGGCATCGGCCTGGTGTCCTTCACGGAAGTGGTGGGCGCAGGCCCCAGCAAAATTTGCGACATTCTGGGTGTGGGCATGTTCGATTCCTGCGAGATTCGCGTACATCCAACGGGCAGTGCCATAGCGCGCATGGGCACCATCTCGCAGGGGCAGGCGCACCAGACTACGTATGCGCAAATTATTGCCACCGAGTTGGGTATCTCATCGGAAGTGATCCAGGTGGAGGAGGGCGACACTCATACAGCGCCCTATGGCTTGGGCACTTATGGGTCCCGTTCCACGCCCGTCGGTGGCGCTGCAGTGGCCATGGCCTCGCGCAAAATTCACGCAAAGGCCAAGAAGATCGCCGCACACTTGATGGAAGTCAGTGAAGCGGATCTTGAGTGGGAGATCGACCGTTTCAAGGTGCGTGGCAACGACGATAAATTCAAAACCATGAAGGATATCGCCTGGGCTGCCTACAACAAGCCACCACCCGGGCTGGAGCCTGGACTGGAGGCGGTGCATTACTACGATCCGCCGAATTTCACCTTCCCGTTTGGCATTTACCTGTGTGTGGTGGACATCGACAAGGGCACTGGCGAGACCAAGATTCGCCGCTTCTATGCCCTGGACGATTGTGGAACCCGTATCAATCCAATGGTGATTGAAGGGCAAATCCATGGTGGTTTGACGGAAGGGTTTGCCGTGGCTATGGGGCAACTGCTGTCGTTTGACAAGCAAGGCAACATTCAGGGCAACACCCTGATGGATTACTTCCTGCCGACCGCAGTGGAAACGCCGAAGTGGGAGACCGACTACACCGTCACCCCGTCGCCGCACCACCCCATCGGGGCCAAAGGCGTGGCAGAGTCTCCACACGTGGGCAGTATTCCAACCTTTACCAGCGCGATGGTGGACGCATTCGCCCATTTTGGTGTGACGCACTTCAACATGCCGCACTCTGCCTATCGCGTCTGGCAGGAACTCAAAAAAGTCGGTATTGCCAGCTAATGGATGGTCGTTTCGGGCTGCTGCGCCCTGGCGCAGCAGCCCTCATGTTTTTTTAGAAAGTAATCATGGAAGTTATTCTCGATAAACAGTATCCGGTTGCGTCCGGTGTGGATGCTGCCTGGACTGTTTTGTCCAATATGAATGAATTGGCGACCTGTATGCCGGGTGCGCAAATTACCGAAGAAATGGATGCCACCCATTACAAAGGGGCGGTGCGGGTCAAGGTAGGCCCAGCGGTGGCCGCATTTGCGGGGACCATAGAAATACTGACACTCGATCCGGCGACCAAAACCCTGAAAATGCTGGGCAAGGGCGCAGACAAAAGTGGTTCTTCGGCGTCCATGGAATTGACGGCCAACCTGCTCGAAGCTGCAGATGGTAAATGCACTTTTCAGGGCCATGCCGAAGTGATTGTCAATGGCAAGTTTGCCCAGTTCGGTGGGAGGATGATGACCTCGGTGTCCGATATGATCCTGGGCCAGTTCGCCGAGACTTTTTCACAGAAGGCTGCGGTCGTTCAGGGGCCAGTGGCCGCTGCTGGGGCGGCGACTTTAGCCCTACCACCCGTAGCCCCCGTGGTCGCCAAGGAGTTCAATGCCCTGGGCTTGGTATGGGCCTTGATTGTCAATTTCTTTCGTGGCCTTTTTGGTCGCAAGTCCTGAGGTCCGGTATGGAAATGCCCGGCACGCTGGCTTCTCCCGACGGGTTGCGCGAGCGTCTGTTTCGCGCGGGCTACATTGCGGATGAAGACTTGGCCAGTCTGGTCTGGATGGGCCTGGCTTTGGAACGTCCCCTGCTGCTGGAGGGAGAGGCAGGGGTCGGAAAAACAGCTATTGCCAGTGCCTGTGCAAAGGCTTTGGACCGACCGCTTCTGCGGTTGCAGTGTTATGAAGGCCTTGACCTGAGCCAGGCGGTCTATGAGTGGAATTACAGCCGCCAATTGCTGGAAATCCGTATGGCCGAAGCGGGCCAGGCGGACCGCCTGGCACTCCGTGAAAACCTGTTTTCCGAAGCCTATCTGCTGGAACGCCCTTTGTTGCAGGCAATTCGCTCGCCCGAACCGTGTGTGCTGCTGATCGATGAAATCGACCGTGCCGACGATGCCTTTGAAGCCTTCCTCCTGGAGATGCTTTCGGAATACCAGGTCACGGTGCCGGAAATTGGCACGCTCTCGGCGCGCAGCAAGCCGCTGGTCATTCTGACTAGCAACGGCACCCGTGATTTGTCCGATGCGCTGCGCAGGCGGTGTCTTTTCCACTACGTGGACTTTCCCACGCTGGCGCGGGAAACCCAGATAGTTCGCACGCTGGTACCCGAGGCGGCCACGCGACTGGTGGAAGAGGCCGTCGCCTTTGTGCAGAGGCTGCGCAAGGAAGACCTGGATAAGACACCAGGGGTTGCTGAGACCCTGGATTGGGTGCGGGTCCTGTTCAAACTGGGACACGGTGAGTTGCCAGTCGATCCACAGGCTTTGGTGCCGACGCTGGCAGCGCTGCTGAAAACACGCAACGATACCTGGCAAGTGACCTCCGAGCGCATTGACAAACTGATGGACGGGCCGCGCATGGGGCAGAACGTTGGTGTGGCCGGCGCGATGGCACGCAGCTAAATCAGCGCTGAAGTGACGCTCCCGTGAAGGCTACCGACCCGCGGCAATTGCTGGGTGATTTCGCCCACTACCTGCGGGACCACGGATTTGCCCTGGGCTATGCCGAGTTGGAGTTGATGGTCCGCGCGGCAGCGGCATTGCCTTTGGGTCAATGGCCGCGTATTGAGGCGCTGTGGCGCGGTATTGCATCCGGCAGCCGCAAGCAGTGGGTGAAGTACCCCGAGTTGCACCAGGCATTCTGGTTTCCCCACAAGGTCAAAGCGTCAACGAAAAGCTCAGGAATGACGCAGCGCGGGCGCTCGTTGCCGGAGCTGGTGCAGCAGATGCACAGCGAGATGGGCCAAAACCCACCTACCGCGCCCAGCCTACTGGCCGCGTCAGGTCCGCCCAAGCCCTCGTTGGGTATGGCGGATCAGCCTGGCACGGGTGAACTGGAGGACAGCGATGCGCCTGAGCGCGCCCAGGGCGGCGCCAGCGTAACCGCTCCGCTGGACCAGCGGGACTTCGCAGACTGGATGCCGGGAGATATGGACCGGTTTGAGCCGCTGGTCGAGGCGCTCAAACGCCGACTGCGCGCCCAACTGATGCGGCGCATAGAAAACCACCGCAATAGGGGCCGTATCCATTTGCGCCAGTCTTTGCGGTCAGCCATGGCCACGGGGGGTGAGCTGGTCAAGTTACACCATGTCCGCCGTAAGCGCCGACAGCCCAAGGTCGTGGTGCTGGTGGACGTGAGTCGCTCCATGGAGGTGCACGCACAGTTCTATTTGCGCCTGAGCCGGGCTTTTGTCGAGGTGATGGACGCACGGGCCTTTGTTTTCCACACCAGCGTTGCGGATGTCACGCCGCTGATGAAACGCCGCAGCGAGCGGGTGCAGGAAAAGGTCAACGCCGTGACATTCGGTTTTGGTGGCGGAACCCGTATTGCGACTTGCGTACAGGAAACGCTGCAGTTGCATCTAGGTCGCTCGATTGCGCGGGGCGATCTGTTCATGGTGTTCAGCGACGGCTATGACACCGATGAGCCGCAAGCACTGGCCGACGCGCTGGCGCAGGTACGAGCCCGGGGTGCGCGGGTCTGCTGGCTGCACCCGACGGTGCAAGTGCCGCAGTCCGAGGCGATCCGGCTGGCATTGCCCTATATATCCCGCTTCCTGCCGGCGCACAATCTGCAAAGTCTTGCGCGTCTGCCGTCTTTACTGGCCTGAGAACTTACCCGGCCACCACGCCACACGCAATCGTTTTAATCGCAAAGGAACAACCACCATGGGATGCTTACTCAAACAAGGCGGAGGCCTCTATGCCCGGCTGCGCGTGGGCGCGGTGTTGCTCGCAGCGGGCGAGGGCTTGCGCATGGGTGGCGTGGCCAAGCCGCTCATCACGCTGCAGGGTGTGCCACTGATTAACCGTCAACTCATTGCGCTTAGCGGGGCGGGGGTGGACGAGGTCGTGGTGGTGACTGGCTACGCCAGAGGTGCCGTGGAGGCTGCGGTGCAGACCTTTCCCGTGACCGTCGTCCACAATCCGGACTACGCGCAGGGCCAGCAAGGCTCGGTACGGGTGGGTCTGACGGCTTTGATCGGCAACTTTGACCTGGTGTTGGTGGCGTTGGCTGACCAGCCGCTGATTGGCGCAAGCGACCTGACCGAGTTGATCTCTGCTTTCAAGAAGCGCCCCAGAGGCAACGTAGTGGTGCCGGTGGTCAATGGCCAGCGGGGCAATCCGATACTTTTGGATGATGTGGCACGCACCCAAATTTTGTCCAGTGACACCAACCTGGCCTGCCGCAACCTGATAGAGCGCCAGCCTGAGTTGGTGCACATTTTTGAGACCAGTAACACCCGTTTTATTACCGATCTGGATACCCTGAAAGACCTGGAGCAATTGGCCCAGCGCACCGGCTGGAAGCTGGAACTGCCGAAGCACGAGGCGTTGGTTTGAATACGGACAACGGACATTTGCAGCGGCACTGGCCCGTGCCACTCGCGGTACACCGGTTTGCACGAGCTAAAGAGGTAAATGAGACACTGGCCCGCGTCTTCACTGTGATGCGTGCTACTGATTCTGTAGCGAAAGCTGAGGCAGGTGGGGGCCACTTTTACGCAAGTAAGGATGACCTGCTATCGCGTGTGGACTTACCTGAGTTTCGCGAACTGCTCCAGTTCATTGCTGGCGTGTTGCAGTCCACCGCCAAGGAGGCTAACGCAGGGGTGTGGCCCGAAGGCCGCCATGGTTTGCAACTGGAACTGATGGGTGTCTGGTTCCAGATACAGAATGGTGCCGCCTTTCATGACATTCACACCCATGGCAATTGCTCCTGGTCGGGGGTGTATTACGTGCAGATTGACCCTGCGGCCCAGCGCCAGACGCATCCTGAATTCGGCGCACTCAATGGCGCCACGCGTTTTTACAGTCCCATGTTTCCATTGCTGGGCGGTGCGCACATGGATATGGGTAACGCCTTTATGCAGCAGTCAACATTAGACGTCACGCCCCAAGAGGGTGAGCTGGTGCTGTTCCCCGCATTCCTGCCCCACAAGGCCATGCCGTACTCGGGTGAGAAAGACCGCATCATCGTGTCCTTCAACGCGCAGATCCGCTCACCTGAGGGCGATCAACTCTATCGCTTTTCTAGTCGATAGGGCGGTAATCCCGAGAGCATTCGGCGACCATAAGCCGTTTGTGTCAGGCGCTTGTCGTAGCAGATCACTTGCGCGTGGTCTTCTTCGGTGCGGATGGCGCGGCCGGTCCACTGCAAGAGCTTGATGCCGGTGGCGGGAATCACCAGTTCATTGAAGGGGTCGCGTCCCACCGTGCGCAACCACTCGGCACGCGCTTCGTCCACGGGGTCCGACGGCGGCGCAAACGGCAACTTGGCAATGAACACGGTTTCGCACAGTGCGCCCGGTAAATCCAGTCCTTCGCCAAACGACTGAAGCCCAAACAACACCGATGGCATACCTGACTCCACGCGTGCCATATGGCTGCTGAGCAGGCGCGCGCGGGATTGCGTGCCCTGCACCAGCACCATGTCCTGCAGGTAGCCCGGCAGCGCCTCGGTGGCGGCACGCATCTGTGCCCGCGAGGTGAATAGCACCAGCGCGCCGCGCTTGATCTGTTCAATGTCGGTCATCAGGGCCTGTACCATCTCGGCGGTGTAAGCGTCGGCGTTCTTGGGTTCTGCGACGGTATGCACCACGGTCAGGGTGCCTTGTTTCGCGTAGTCAAATGGGCTGGCAACTTCCAGCGCTTGCACACTGGGGTTATTGGAGAGCCCGGTTTCTTTCAAAAAATAATCGAAATTGCCGCAACTGGTGAGCGAAGCAGAGGTCACCACGGCGCCGCGCACCTTGCTCCACAAGAATTGACGCAGCAAATCGCCCGGAACAATGGGGCACGCGTGTGCAGTCATGGTCAGGTATCCGTGCTCGCTCTCGGCCTGCAGCCACTTGGCCAGCGGCTGATCGCCATGCTCCAGCAGCAGGCTGGCGGTGGATACCACGCTGCCCAGCCGGGGCGCCAGGCTACCCAGCTTGGTATAGAGCTGCGCGCACAGAACGGCTTGGCTGGGGTCTTCCTTGGCTACGGCTTTGACTTCGAGGCCCAGCGCCTCCAACGTGGTGGACAGGCCGTTTGCCTGTGCCTGGATTTGTGTGACCGGGTCCACCAGGTCGTCGGGCAGCTTGCCGTTGGCAAAACGCAGGGTTCCGTCTTGCCCCTCGCCGTGTGCGTTTTTACCGGTCTGTGCCCACACTAGGTCCATTGCCATTCGGGCCAGTGTCGTCAGGGCACCTTTGAGTTGGCTGGTCACGGTGTTGACGTCTTCACCCAGGTGCAGGTTCAGCTTGCTGCTGACCTCCTGCAAAATTTTGGGCAACTTGTCGAGCCAGCGCAGATTGCTCAAGTCCATGGCGCTGGAGAATTGATCCAGGGCGACGGCGGGCAAGTGGTGGCCTTCATCAAAGATCACCAGACAGTTGTCCAGATCGGGCAGGGTTTTCATGCCCAGCGATGCCAACACCAGATCATGGTTGGCGACGATGACATTGGCTTCGGCCAGCCGGTTGCGGGCTTCGTAGTAGCTGCAATCCCGAAAGCGTGGGCAGTGGCGCACGGTACAGGTGTGGCGCTCGGCCGCCACCACGGACCAATCGCGTGGGTCGGGTGCTTCCGCCAGGGTGTCACGGTCACCGTCCCAATTGCCAGTCGCCAAAGTGGACGCCATCGTTTCGTACAACTGGGTGCGACGTTCTTCCAGCGCTTCTTCTGAGAGAGGGGAGAAATAGCGGGAAGGCGCGGGCGCATCATCGTCGGCATCAAACAGCTCGTCACTGCCCGCGCCCGTGCCCACCAGACGCTCCAGTTTGAGCTTGCACACATAGCGGCCCCGGCCCTTGGCCAGGGCAAACGCAAAGGGCTTGTCCATGGTTTTTGCCAAAGCAGGCAGGTCCTTGGTCATGAGTTGCTCCTGCAGCGCGACCGTGGCGGTGGAAATCAATACCCTGGTTTTGCGTTCCAGCGCCAGCGCAATGGCCGTGGAGGCATAGGCGGCCGACTTGCCCACGCCGGTACCTGCCTGAATCACGGCAATGGCTTTGGTGGGCGTGGGATGCTCTCCCAGGTCGGCGCGCGCCAGGGTGGTAGCAACGCAGGCTGCCATGTCGTGCTGGCCCGGGCGGGCACGAAAGCCAGACGTGGCGCTGACGACTTTTTCAAAGGCCGCTAGCGATAGCGCAGCCAGGGAATCAGAGTTCAAGAAATATTCATCCGGTAATGTGTGCAGGCAAGAGCGGTGCGTTCAGGGGTCGCGCCGCTGCGACCGCCAAGCAGAGTTCGCCGTCTGTGCAGCATGGCATCAGCGAACGGTGAGACGCGTGCTGTCACAGACATGACTGAAGTATAGGGTTTGTGCCCTCCATGCCGGTCCGCTAGTCGGGCAAAGATGGACTTTACTTATGCCCAATCCGGGCGATCATCAGGAGACAAGCATGGCAAGACAGCAAGGTTTGGCAAATACTTGGCAGCGTGGGGCTGCGCGATCGGTAGTAGGCGCTGTGGCTGTGCTTTGCGCGGCGAGTGGAGTTCAGGCACAGGAAACATTCAAGGTCGGAATTGTGAGCTTTCTGTCGGGCCAGGCCGCGGAGAGTTTCGGCATTCCCGCAGTCAATGGCGCCAAGGTGGTGATAGACGCCTTCAACAAAGGTACGGCGCCAGCGCCCTATAACAAGACCGGTTTTGGCGGCATGAAAATCGAACCGGTATTTGTGGATGAGAACGGCGGCGCTACCAAGCAGGTACAGGAACTGCGCAATTTGTACGACCGCGAAAAAGTGGACGCAGTCGTTGGCTATGTCGGCTCCGGCGACTGCCTTGCGGTAGCGCCCGTGGCAGAGGAAATGAAGAAATTTCTGATCCTGTATGACTGTGGAACGCCCCGCATCTTTGAGGACAACAAGCTCAACTATGTCTTTCGAACCGCCGCCCATGCCACCATGGACAACGTGGCATTGGCGCGTTATCTGAAGGCGCGCAACGTGAAGGTTGAGACCTTCAATATGATCAACCAGGACTATGCCTGGGGCCAGGATTCGAAGAAGGATTTCACCTGGTCAATGGAAAAACTCTACCCCAACGCCAAGCCCGGTGAGGACCAGCTGCCCAAGTTCGGTGCGGGTCAATATGGCACTGAGATCTCGGCATTGATGGCCAAGCCGGCCGACATTACCCATAGCAGCCTGTGGGGCGGTGATCTGCAGGCGTTCATCCTTCAGGCTGGCCCGCGCGGCCTGTTCAAAAAATCGCAGGTAGTGCTGTCGGCTGCGGACCATGTGCTGCCTGGACTGGGTGAAAAAATGCCCGATGGCGCAATCATCGGTGCGCGTGGTGCCTACGGCCTGATGTCGCCCAAGTCGGCGCTCAACGACTGGTGGTGGGACATCTACAACAAGGCCTACAGCGTGTACCCCGTGCAGGCACCGTACCGCATGGTGCAGTCGCTGCTGGGTCTGAAGCTGGCGGTTGAAAAAGCCATGGCAGCCAACGGTGGCAAGAAGCCTTCCGCCGAGCAATTGGCCGCTGCACTGACGGGCGCTGAATGGGATTCTCCAGCCGGGAAAATCCGCATGGTGCTGGGAAATGGTCACCAGGCGATTCAGGACACCGCGATTGGCAAGACCCGTTTTGATGCTGCCAAGAAGATGGTGGTGCTGGATGATATTCAGCGCTTTCCAGCCGAATGCGTCAATCCACCAGCCAACATGAAGTCTGAGGAGTGGATCAAGGCGGGATTTCCTGGGGCCAAAGGCTGCCCTTGAGGGCCTCCATCCATGATCACTATCTTGATCGACGGCCTGACCTACGCGTCGTGGTTGTTCATTGTTGCCTTGGGGCTCACGCTGGTCTTTGGCGTATTGAAAATACTCAACATTGCCCATGGCAGTTTTTACGCCCTGGGCGCCTACGCGGCGGCCAGTTTTGTGGGGTGGACTGCGTCTATGCACTGGGCGCCGGCTTACTCACTGGTGGCCATGCTGTTGGCGGCGGTTGCGGTGGCAGCGGTGGTCGCGCCATTAACGGAGCGCGGGCTGTTGCGCTTCTTTTACGGACGCGACGAAGTGCTGCTGGTGCTGGTGACCTATGCCATGTTCCTGATCATGGAGGACGTTACCAAACTGATTTGGGGGGCGAATCCGTACTATGTGTCAGAGCCCTACACGCTGTTCGGCAGCATTGATGTTGGCAAGCAGACCTATGTAGGCTACGACTTTGCGCTGGTGGCATTGGCAGTGCTGATCGGCCTGGTGGTGTGGTGGGGGCTTAACCGCACCCGGCACGGCAAGATCGTGCTGGCGGTCATTCACAGTTCGGAAGTGGCGTCGAGCATGGGTGTCAATGTATCGCGGGTGTACATGCTGGCTTTTTCGGTCGGCATATTTCTAGCGGCCATTGGCGGGGCGTTTACCGCCCCCATGATCTCGGTACAACCCGGTGTTTCGGTGGGGGTCATCATCGTCTCGTTTGCGGTGGTGATCATCGGCGGGCTGGGCAGCATTGAGGGGGCCGCTGCAGGTGCGCTGATTGTTGGCATGGCACGCTCCCTGGCTGTTCATCTGGCGCCGGTGGCTGAACTTTTTTCCATTTACATCGTGATGGCTGTTGTGCTGATGTTTAGGCCCGAAGGCCTGTTCCAGCGCATTCAGGCGCGAAAGATCTAACGCATGGCGGCTATTCTTCCCATCTCCAATAGGGCTCCTCCAGCCGATCTGACATCGGCCCGCTGGCGAACGGTAGCCTTGGGCCTGGGCTGCTGTCTCGTGTTGGCCGCTGGCGGTCTGGTGATGCCCAAGTGGCTCACGTTCCTGATCACCATGGCGGCGGCAAATGGCCTGGTGTCTCTGGGCATCGTGGTGCTGATGCGTGGCGGCGTGGTCCCCTTCGGACAAGGCATGGTGTTTGCCGCCGGTGGCTATACCGCAGCGCTGCTTTTCAACAAACTCGGTTTCACCGATGCCCTTGGGCTCACCTTGGCTGGTGGTGTGATGGCCACTGTCGTGGCCGCCCCCTTTGCACCACTGCTTTCGCGCTACCGTGGCATCTTTTTTGCCATGCTGACGCTGGCTTTGTCGATGGTGACCTATGGCTTGTTCATGAAGCTCGAGGTATTGGGCGGCTCAGACGGGTTCAACCTGGGCCGTCCAACCTTGTTCGGCCAACGCTTGCCTGACGAGCGCGTAGGCTACATCCTGTATTTGTTGACCATTGTGGTGTCCACGGTGATGGCGTTGCTGGCGCGGGTGTACTTCGACAGCACCCGCGGTCTGATTACATTGGCCGTGCGCGAGAACGAACTGCGGGTGGAGTACCTTGGGGGCTCCGTGCGGCATGCCATGGCCATCAATTTCATTCTCGCTGCGTTTTGCGGCGGCCTGGGCGGCGCGCTGGCTGTGATGGCGCTCGGACATATCGAGCCCAATTTCAGTTTCTGGACCACCTCGGGTGAGTTCGTATTTGTGGCCATCCTGGCCGGTTGGCAAAGTGTGATTGCGGTGTTTGTGGCCAGCACCGTGCTGGAGGTGGTGAGATCGTTTTCCAGCACCTATTTCCCCAACACCTGGCAGCTGGTCCTGGGCCTGTTCCTGCTGTTTGTGATTCGATTCCTGCCCCGGGGCATTGGCTCCTTGTGGGTGCGCGGGAGAACGCGATGACGACCATTCTGGAAGCACGGAGGGTCGGCAAGCGTTTTGGCGCGGTGGTGGCTGCGGCGGATATCAACATCAGTATTCAGCCCGGTGAGCGCGTCAGCCTGATTGGCAGCAACGGCGCCGGCAAGACCACTTTTGTCAACATGATCACCGGCTATCTCAAGCCGGATGCCGGTCACATATTCTTTGATGGCCGCGATATCACCGCATTGCAGCCTCGTGGCATTACCCGGCTTGGCGTTGCGCGGTCGTTTCAGATTCCCCAGTTGTACGGCGACCTGACGGTACTGGACAACATGCTGGTTGCGAATGCGTGTCACGATCAGCGCCTGAGTTTTTGGCAACCGGCTCGGCGCAGTGCCGCCGTTGAGCGCGCTGAGGTGCTGCTGGAGCGCTTTCGCCTGACTGAGCACCGCGATCGCCGTGTCGCCGAATTGCCCGGTGGCGTTCGCAAGTTACTCGACATTGCGATGGCACTCACCGGGTCGCCCAAGCTGCTGTTGCTGGACGAGCCCACCAGCGGCGTTTCTGCCGAAGAGAAGTTTCCGATGATGGACACCATCATGACCGCATTGGGGCATGAGCAGTCCACAACCGTGCTTTTTGTGGAGCACGATATGGACATCGTCGCACGCCACGCCAGCCGTGTGGTGGCTTTCTACAGCGGGCGCATCATCGCGGATGACGCTCCCGCGGCTGCTCTGGCAAACGACGATGTACGGCGGTATGTCACCGGCGAGTTGCTGCAGGAATAGGCATGAGAGACCCAAAAAATGCTAAAAGTTGAAGGCGTTCACGTTTCCATCCAATCCGTGGTTGCGTTGCGTGGGCTATCGCTCACCGTGGCCGATGGCACGATGGTGGGGCTTATCGGTCGCAATGGGGCCGGTAAAACCACACTGTTGCGCACTGTCATGGGCCATTTGAAACCCACACAAGGTCGCATTACCTTTGATGGTCAAGACCTGGCGGCAGTGCCGCTCCATGCGCGCGCAGCGCTGGGCATTGGCTACATGCCGGAGGACCGGGGGCTGGTACCTGAGCTGACTGTGGAAGAGAACATTCTGGTACCGGTGTGGGTCAACAAGGCACTCAACGAGTCCGATCGGCTGGCACTGGTGTATCGCGTGTTGCCAGAGTTGCAGGAGATGCGCGAGCGCCGTGCACTGCTGCTCTCGGGTGGCCAGCAAAAATTGGTGGCACTGGCGCGCGCGCTGGCCGTCGGCACGCGACTCTTGCTACTGGATGAACCGTTTGAAGGTGTTGCGCCAGCCTTGTCCAAGCGTCTGGGCGAGGTGATCGCGGGCTTGAAAGGGAGCGCGACCTCGGTGCTGATTGCGCAGAGCGACCTCAACCATTCGCGCAAACTGGTGGACACGGAATTCGTGATCGAGCGCGGCACCAACGTGGCGCCGGTCACTGCATGACGCGGATACTGGTATGACGCACTGGCAAGGCTACCCGGTGCCCTCGATGCACCATGAGGCGCTTTACGGGGATCGACTGGTGCGTTGTTTTCCAGAGCGGCCCAAGAGCTTTCATGCCCTTTTTGCAGCCTCGCTGGCCCGCAAGCCCGATGCCCAGGCGCTGGCCTTTGAAGGGCAGCGCTGGACCTATGCACAATGCGATGCCATCGCGCAGAAGCTGGCGGCCGGCTTTGCCGGGCATGGGGTGGGCCGTGGCGACCGCGTCGTGATGCTGATCGACAACCGCCCCGAGTTTGTCTTCATGCTGCTGGCGCTGGAGCGGCTGGGTGCCATTGCCGTGCCGGTGGGCGTGCGCGAGCAGAAGCCGGGCTTGACCTATATTGCGCGCCAGTGCGGTGCCACGGCCATCGTTGCCGAAGCCACGCTCGCCGACCGCTTGCCGGATAGGGATGAGACGCCGGACCTGCGGCTGCGTTGTGTCATGGGCGAAGCGCCAGGTTGTGTGCAGTGGGCCTCAGTCATGGCCGGTAATGGCGCCAGCAATGGTCTTGTACCGCCACCAGTTGACGTGGCAGAGACAGACACAGCGGTGATCCTCTACACCTCGGGCACCACCGGCCATCCCAAGGGGGCCATGCTCACGCACCTCAATATTGCCCACTCCGTGCTGCACTACCAGGCGTGTATGCAGTTGGGTTCAAATGACCGTTCGGCCCTCGCTGTTCCTGCCAGCCACGTCACCGGGCTGATTGCTGTCATTGCGGCGATGTTGCACGTGGGGGGCACGATCGTGATCGTGCCGGCTTTCAAGGCCGAATCGTTTATTGCGCTGATGCAAGCAGAGCGCGTTACGCATACGCTGATGGTGCCTGCGATGTACAACCTGTGCCTGTTAAGTCCGTGTTTTGGCTCGGCAGATCTTGGCGCCTGGCGCATTGGGGGCTATGGCGGTGCTCCCATGCCAATGGCCACCATCGACGCACTGGCCGCCCGTTTGCCGGGCCTCACGCTGCTCAACGCCTACGGTGCTACCGAAACCACGTCTCCCACCACCATGATGCCGGCTGGCCGCACCCGTGCCCATGCCGACACGGTGGGTGTGGCCTTGCCAGCGGCGGACATTCGCGTGATGGACGAATCCGGCTGTGAAGTGCCTCCAGGCCAGACTGGTGAGATGTGGATTGGCGGTCCCATGGTGGTGCCCGGTTATTGGGCCAATCCTGACGCTACGGCTGCGTCATTTACCGCCGGCTATTGGCATTCGGGCGACCTGGGGTCGGTCGAT
>JAYTRR010000004.1:0-7892 GCA_043746005.1 Burkholderiales bacterium | reverse complement strand
CTGCCGCAAGCGGCGTGGGCACCGTTGACCGCGCCATCGAGTTCTTTATGCCTGTGGGTCAGAGTGGCGAGTCGCAACAGTGGATCACATCGAGCATGCGCTTGTTGTCGCTGGCGGCGCGCGGCGGCTTTCTGGAGCGTGCCCTGAGCGACATGCGCAAGGTCGCCTGGGACCGTGGTCCCGTGCGCCTTGGCACGCACCAGAAGGCTGACGGCACGCAGGTTCCCATGTGGCATGACTCCGAGGTGGCGGCTGTTGCCTACGCCATCCAGAATATCCAGTTGCAGCGGGCCAACCGTCAGAAGCAGGGCCATGGTGAGGGTCAGTGTGAGGCACAGCTGAATCAGGGTGTTTTGGCACCCGCGCAGGAGAGTGCACTGGCTGCTGCACCACCACCGGTGATGGCAGGCAAGAAGTGTGGCGAATGTGGTGCCCATGCGGTGATCCGCAAGGACGGTTGCGACTACTGCACCCAGTGTGGGCACATCGGAACTTGCGGGTGACCGTCGACACCCACTGGCGCGCCCGTTACTTGCTGCTGGCACCGCATCGGCTGGGATTTTTCCTGGCCATGGTGGTGCTGATGGCGTCGGGTGCCTGGTGGGCTTTGGTTCAACTGGACCGGGTCAGCGCCTGGGTGGCGCTGCCCTACGCAATGTCCCCCTCGCTGGTGCATGGGGCGGTCATGACGTTTGGGTTTATTCCCCTCTTTTTTTCGGGTTTTCTGTTCACGGCAGGCCCCAAATGGCTGGGGGTGCAACCCCTTGAGGCCACAGACCTGCGGGTGCCCCTGCTGTTGCAGGCCGCTGGGTGGCTGCTGTGGGTGGTGGGCGCGCATGTGCATACGCTTGTGTCACTGCTGGCCCTCGCGCTGGCATGGAGCGGCCTCGCACACATGACCTGGCTTTTCTGTCGCTTCATCCGGCGCAGCGAGTCGGCAGACCAGCTGCATGCGCGAACCATCGGTGTGGCCTGCGTCGTCGGCTGCATCAGCCTGGCGGGCTTGTTGGTCAGCTTGGCAATGGATGCACAGACCGTGGCGCTGGGTTGCATCTTGACCGGGTTATGGGGCTTTGTGGTGGTGGTCTATGTGTCGGTCGCGCACCGCATGATTCCGTTTTTTACTTCAAGCGCCATGCCTTTTATATCCGCGTGGCGTCCCTTCTGGGCGTTGGGTTTGATGCTGTCGGCGGCGGCCGTAGAGGTGGCTGCCGTGTGGGTTGAAATCAACGGTCCATTGGGCGGGTCGATTGGGTTCGGGTGGACGCTGGCGCGTGGCGTGTTTGAACTTGCGGCGGGCGGCGTGCTGTTGTGGCTTGCCGTGGTGTGGGGGTTGATGCAAAGCCTCAAGAATCGCTTGTTGGCCATGTTGCACATCGGTTTCATGTGGCTGGGTCTGGCGCTGGTGCTGGGCGGTGCAGCGCAATTGCTGGGGCTGGTTCAGGGTGTTCCCGTATTGGGGCTGGGGTCCTTGCACGCACTTACCATGGGATGCTTGGCCTCTCTGATGCTGGCCATGGTCACGCGCGTCTCGTGTGGGCACAGTGGGCGCGCCCTGGTGGCAGACCGGATTGCCTGGACCCTGTTTTTGGCACTGCAAGCGGCGACGGTGTTGCGCATCGCCGCGGCTGCACACAGTGCGCTCAGTCCCTGGGTGCTGCTCCCGGCGGCCCTGCTGTGGGCTGGCATCATGCTGGTGTGGGGCGTGCGCCTGGCGGGCTGGTATGGCCGGCTGCGTGCGGATGGACGTGCTGGCTAAAGTGGAGGCGTGATGCCCAATAACGAACTCGCCACTCTGGCTGCGGAACTGATGCGGTCGCGTCAAACCATCCTGCCCAAGCGGCTGATGGAACCCGGCCCCGATGCCAATGCGCTCAATCTGATTCTCGGCGCGGCCGCTTCGGCGCCCGACCACGGGCAAATTTTGCCCTGGCGCTTTGTGCTGGTGCCTGTTGATGCACGCTCCCGGCTGGCCGATGTGTTTGGCGCTGCGCTGCTGGAGCGCGATGCCGATGCCACACCCGACCAGGTCGCGCAGGCGCAGGAAAAAGCCCACCGTGCACCCCTGCTCATGCTGGTGGTGGTGGACGGCCAGCGCGGCGACCCTGATGTGGACCTCCACGAACGCATTGTCTCTACCGGTTGCGCCGTGCAAAACATGTTGCTGATGGTCACCGCGTTGGGCTTCGGCTCGGCGCTGACCAGCGGCAAGGCCCTGAAGTCTGCCCGGCTGCGCACCCTGTTCAATTTGACTGATGGGGAACATGCGCTGTGTTTTGTGAGTATTGGTACTGTGCAGTCGCGCAAGAGCGGACGTTTGCGACCCGCAACGGCTGACTATGTCCGCACTCTCACGCCCCTGGCGAATGCGCAGGATGGCGTTTAACTTTTTGACTGGAATACCGTGATGAACATTTCAAGTTTTGACGATCTTTTGCAGTCCGCCCGCTATCAGCCTTTGCCCCAGCGCCTGCTGTTTGTGTTTGCTGTCGTGGAATTGCCCGAGGACAGCACCCCTGAGCAGCGTGCAGGCTTTGAAGCGGGTGAGGGCGGAGCGCTGGTTCCCCGGATGTGTGTGGACAAAAGCCCGCAAGAGCTGGATTCGTTTGCCGATCTGGTGAAGGAAGCCAGCCTGTTGGGGCAGCCTTGGGGCATGGTATTTGCAGCCGCCATGTCGGGCGCGCCCGGCGAGCCCCCCACCAGTGAAGAAGCCGGTAAGGCGCTGGAGCACATGGTGGAGGCCATCAAGCAGGGCAATATTGGCGCCTACATTCCGTTTGACGTGCAGGGTCACGCCGTCAACATCGGCGGATAGGGCTGTGATGATGCCGACTCTGCCTGGACACCGCACGCCTGCGGTCGGCCTTGAAGCCCCTTTTGAAATGCTGGTGGCCTGCCATGAGCGGGTGCAGCGTTCTCTGGACCTGATGGTGCGTTTGCAGAAGCACTTGATCGACCAAGGTCAGGATGCCGATGCCCGCCAGGCCGCACGCGATGTCATGCGCTACTTTGACATGGCGGCACCGCTGCACCACCAGGACGAAGAGCTGCACGTTTTTCCACCCCTGTTGGCAGGGCCGGACGCCAGCGTGCATGCGCTGGTGAAAAAGCTCTTGCAGGACCATTTGCAAATGGAATCTGCCTGGGCCCAGGCGCGGCCGGTGTTGCTGCTGGTGGCCGACGGCCCCGCATCCGGCTGGACGCCACTGACGCCCGGGCAAACGGCGGCACTCAACCGTTTTGCCGCGTTGTACGCACAGCACATTCAGGACGAGGAGGGTGTGGTGTACCCCGCCGCCCAATCCACGCTGTCGCAGGCTGCGCTACAGACCATGAGCGCCGACATGATGCAGCGCCGGGGCGTACGGACGGAGCTCTTTATTGCCGGGTAATGGAGTTGCCCGCGTTCTTCACCGAATCGCCAACCGTGAAGCCGGGATCCTTGTCAAACTCAAAACTGTTTTTCTCGCCATTGGGGTAGTGCACGCTCACGTTCCACACCTTGTGGGTCTTGATTCTTCCCTCGATCATCTTGCCCGCATAGGCGCCGCCCGCGGCACCGGCAATGGTGGCCAGGTCTTTACCAATGCCGCCGCCCACCTGATTGCCCAGCAAGGCGCCGCCAATTCCACCGGCAATCATGCCCGCTGCGCCGCCTTCGCCTGCTTTTTCAGTCACCGAGACGGCAACCACCTTGCCGCAATCGGCGCAAGCCGCTGCCGGGGCACTGGATTGGCTTGCGGCGGCCATTCTGGCCTTGGCCTCTGCAAGAGCCTGGTTGTATTCCGACTTGGCATCGCGACGGCACTGCAGGCGGCCATTGGAGGTGGTCTCGTCATTGCAGAGTTTTTTGTCGGCTTCGTAACGCGTCAGAGCCGCTTTGTTGTCCGCCGCAAGCTGCGTTTTAGCCACTGGCGCAGTGACCGCCCATGCGTTCGGTGCCAGAGTGGTGAGTGCGGTCAGAGCCAGCGTACAGGCCAATGCAATTGATTGCTTCTTCATGCGAAATCTCCGGAGTAGTGGATGAAGCGAGTATCCCACGAAGTCGCACCGTAAGATGGGAGGCATGCCTACACTCCACGCCCCCCTTCGTCCCAAAGATCTTCTGCTCGCGCTGGTGGTGATTCTGGTGTGGGGTGTGAACTTTGCTGTTATTAAGGTCGGTGTGGCTGATGTGCCGCCGCTGCTGCTGGCGGCCTTGCGTTTCATGCTGGCCGCGTTTCCGGCCGTGCTGTTTTTCCGGGCCCCCAAGGTGCCGTTGCGCCTGTATGTCATCTATGGGCTGACGATTTCGGTGGGGCAGTTCTCCCTGTTGTTTTCGGCCATTCATGTGGGTATGCCCACCGGGCTGGCGTCGCTCGTGCTGCAGTCGCAGGCCGTCTTCACCATGCTGTTTGCCGCGTTCTTCCTGAAAGAACTCTGGCACGCCAACCAGCTTGCGGGATTGATGTTGGCCGCTGTGGGCTTGGTATTGATTGGCAGTGCACATGGCCTGTCGATGCCGCTGGCTGGTTTCATGCTGACCGTAGCGGCCGCGGTCATGTGGGCCAGCGGCAATATCGTGACCCGTGCGGTGGGCCGATATGGGCCCATGAATCAACTCGCATTTGTGGTCTGGGCCAGTCTGGTGCCGCCGATTCCCCTGCTGCTGCTGTCGGCATGGCTGGAGGGTCCTGCAGCCATTTTCTCGGCCTTGCATAACTTCAGCTGGCACGCCTTTGCCGCCGTCGCCTACCTGGCTTGGGCGGCCACGCTATTTGGCTATGGGGTGTGGACCGGCCTGCTCGCGCGCTATCCGGCCAACCGGGTGGCCCCCTTTACCTTACTGGTGCCACTGGTCGGGCTCACCACGGGCTGGGTCGCCTTCGGCGAGGCGCTCAAACCGGTGCACTTTGCCGGTGGTGCGCTGCTGATGGCTGGTTTGCTACTCAATTTGTTTGGCGCGCGCCTGTTTGTGCGACTGAAATGGCAGAGCCAATGAGGGGTTGAGTCTTGCGCTTGGGCGACCCGACGCGCCCTGTGGAGATCGCGCCCATGGTCCAATGGGCTTATGAATCCGGACGCACACAAACTCTGGCACGCCCCACAGTGGGCCTTTGCCATTCTTCTGGCCTTGCTGGGCATGTTGGGGCCTTTTTCCATTGACACGTATTTACCCGCCTTTGCGGGCATTGCCCAGTCGCTGAACGCCACTGCAGTGCAGATGCAGCAAACGCTGTCAGCCTACTTGTTTGGCTTTGCCTTTATGGCCCTTTTTCATGGGGCCATTTCCGACAGCTTTGGCCGCCGCCCTGTTGTGCTGTGGGGTTTAGCCGCGTTCACGGTCGCGTCCGCTGGCTGTGCCCTGTCGCAAAGCATTGGGCAACTGATTTTTTTCAGGGCGGTGCAAGGCCTGTCCACGGGAGCCGGCATTGTGGTGTCACGCGCAGTGATTCGTGACATGTTCCCACCGTCCCAGGCACAAAAGGTGATGAGCCAGGTCACCATCTTTTTTGGCGTGGCGCCTGCCATTGCGCCCATGGTGGGCGGCTGGATGCTGGTGCACGTCAGCTGGCATGGCATTTTCTGGTTTCTCACGGCGGTGGGTATGGCCTTGTGGGTGGCCAACTACCGGCTGCTGCCAGAGACCCTGCATGTCACCCAGCGCCAGCAATTTCACGTTAAAAACCTCATGGCCGGTTACTGGCAGTTGGGGTCGGACCCCCGGTTTCTCTTGCTTGCGCTGGCCAGCGGTATTCCGTTCAACGGCATGTTCCTGTACGTGTTGAGCGCCCCGGTGTTCTTGGGTGAGCATCTGGGCCTGGCCCCACAGCAGTTTTTCTGGTTCTTTTGTCTGACCATCATCGGCATCATGGGAGGCGCCATGCTCAGTGGTCGCCTGGCAGGCAAGATTGCGCCCAAGCGGCAGATCCGCTATGGCTTTGTCATCATGCTGGCGATTGGGGTCATCAACCTGGTCGCGAATCTGTTGTTCAAGGCGGAGGTGGGCTGGGCCTTGCTGCCCATTTGCGTATTTGCGTTTGGCTGGGCTCTGATGGTGCCCGTGGTGACGCTGCTGGTGCTGGACCTGCACCCTGACCGGCGTGGCATGGCATCAAGCCTTCAGATGTTCGTGGGGTCCACGGCCAACGGCATCGTGGCGGGTGTGATCTCACCACTGGTCATGCACTCTACCGTGGCCCTGGCGGCATCATCCGTGCTGATGATGTGCATAGGCTTGGTGGCCTGGATTTACATCCGCCGCCGCTGGCCCGAGATTGGGCAAACCATCGTGCACCATTAAAAAACCAAAGGCCCGATCCGATCGGGCGTTGGATCAGGGACGCATCAAGTCTTCAATGGCGTCCACCACCATTCGCGAGCCAATTGCCATCAGCAAAATGTCGTTGGCCACCCGTACATAGCGGTAGCCCTGCGGCGGCAAGCCAATCCGTACGATGACTTCATTGGGTACCGGGTAAAACACCACATCGCCCGGCAAAGGTTGGCCCATGTGCCATTTTTTGGCCTGGCCAGGTGGGAGGCAGCCGTTGTTTTTCTTTGCAAGACCGGGCGGACATTTTTTTGCCGTGCGCTGGGTATCGTAGTAACTGGATACCGCAACCCGTTGGTGGTCTGCAAAATAGGCGCCGATCTGAATTTCTGTGGCGCGAGTGTCCTGCGGCTGCTCTTTCTTACCGTGTCCGTTGCCCGCCCACTCCGGCTTTCCTGCCAATGCCACACTGCAAACGCAGGTCAAGCTGATCAGTAAAGGCAGCGCCCAAGAGTGCCGGATGGATGTTGGCGAAGATGATGTCATAAGTTACTTTTTACCACCACCACCACCACCATGGCTACCGCCTGAGCCTGAGCCTGAGCCATTGCCGCTTGCATGCTCTCCCGCTTCTGTCATCTTGCTGTTATGCGATTCATTGCCGTCTTCCCGACCTTTGTTTTTGTTGCTGGCCTGGCTGCTGGCGTCATCGTCTGACTTCTTGCCGGCTTTGTCGGTCTTGGATGCACTGATCAGTGATCCCAGTTTGACACCCATTGCGTTGGCAATTTGTCCCCAACCCATGCCCGATTCGCGTTGCGCCAAGATTCCCTTCATGGTCACTGTGGTGTTGGATGTGGTCATGATGCCCCCATTGAGTGCGGCCGCGAGCTGGGCTGGCGTGGGGTTGGTGATGCCTTGCTTGGCCAAGTCGGCCTTGGCCAGCGACAACGCTATATTGATTTCGCCGTTGCCCAGTTTGCCCGTGACGGGCGTGAATGTGGCGGGAGGCGGGGTCGAGCCTGTGCTGGTGGAGCGGGCGGTCAAGGTGACGCTGGTGCCATTGCGCATGCCGTCAACCAGTGCGGTTGCATTGCTGGTTGAACCCGAAAATACGGTGTAGTCGGCCGTTAGCCGGGATGACGTGGGTGTTGCTGTGCTTTGTGTGGCTGGCGCCGTGCTTACGGCAGTTTGAGCTTGACCAGATGCGCTCATGAAAAAACTGAGACCTGATACGGCCAGCGCAGTGGCGGTTGTTCTGAAGAACATGGAGTAATCCTTGTAAAGCAAGCCGTGGGCTTGGAGGGGTTCATTCTAGGTTTGCGAATGCAAAGTAGGCCTTCATCCTTGTTACAAGGTGTATCACCAGGCCGCTGCTTCGTGCCAGGCGGTCAAATCTGAACGCGCGTGCCCAGCTCAATGACGCAGTTGTTGGGCAGCCTGAAGAATCCTGCAACACTCCCAGCGTTGCGTGACATGAGTGCAAAAGGGCTTCGCGCCAACGTGCCATGCCAGCCCCTTTGGTGGGCACCACAATTTCGCGGCTCAGAAAGTACGAGGTCTCAATCAGGTTGATCGCCAAGCCTTTGGCCTTGCACAGCTCCAGTGCCTTGGGTATGTCCGGCGTGTTTTTGAAGCC
>JAYTRR010000003.1:0-7902 GCA_043746005.1 Burkholderiales bacterium | reverse complement strand
ACTTGCGGCGCACACCTTTGATACGGGTGAGCAAATCGCCTTGGCGTGTCTTGTCAACCAGTGCAATCAGACGGTAGCCCAACTCCAGGCCCAACTGGTCCACCGGCTGCAGGTCGTCCCAGGAGGCTTCTCCATCGGTTGCAGGCGGAGGTGCGACCGATTGCGGGTCTACGGGCAGCGGCTTGTGTGCCAGCATCCAGGCGCCATAAGCGAGAACTGCAGCGATGGTGAGAAACACAAAATGCGGCATGTTGGGTATGACGCCCAGAATGAACATGATGACTGCCGTGATGCCCAGAACGCGTGGGGACGCAAACAGCTGTCCCACAATCTGCTTGCCAATGTCCTGTTCCTTGCCGACGCGCGACACCACCATCGCGGCTGCTACGGAGATCAGCAGCCCGGGGATCTGTGCAACCAGCGCGTCGCCCACTGCCAGCAAAATGTAGGTGTTGGCGGCCTGTGAGGCTGTCAGGTCATGCTGCAGGATGCCGATCGCAAAGCCGCCAATGATGTTGATCAGCAAGATCAAAATGCCGGCAACCGCGTCGCCCCGGACGAACTTGGATGCACCATCCATCGAGCCAAAGAACTCCGCCTCTTCGCCCACTTCCGCCCGGCGGCGTTTGGCTTCTTTTTCGTCAATCAGGCCCGCGTTCAGGTCGGCGTCCACGGCCATCTGTTTGCCGGGCATGGCGTCCAGGGTAAACCGGGCGGACACCTCGGCAATGCGCTCGGCACCCTTGGTCACCACCACGAAGTTGATGACCACCAGGATGGCAAACACGATCAGGCCGACGGCGAAATTGCCACCAATCAGGAAGTGGCCAAAGGCCTCGATCACGGCGCCAGCGGCACCCGCGCCGGTGTGGCCTTCGAGCAGCACCACGCGGGTGGATGCCACGTTGAGCGACAGTCGCATCAGCGTCGTGAGCAGGAGCACGGATGGGAAGGCCGCAAAGTCCAGTGGCCGAATCATGTAGGCGGCCACCATCAGGACCATCAGCGCCACGGCGATGTTGATCGTGAAGAAAACGTCCAGCAGAATGGGCGGCAGCGGCAACACCATCATTGCCAGAATGGCGACCACCAGCATGGGAGCCGCGGCACCTTGCACCACGCCAGAGTTGCTGGCGTACCAGTGCTGGAAAGACTTCAGTTGTGCGTTCATGCGGTGACCGCCTTGATGGTTTTCGACAGGGGGTCGAGTTCAGGTGGAATAAACGGCTTGGGCACTTCGCCTGGCATCGGGCCATCGCCACGCATGGCTGCGCGCAGCTTGTAGACATAGGCCAGTACTTGTGCCACGGCGGTGTACAGGCTGGCGGGAATGTCCTGGTCAATCTCGGAGTTGGCATACAGCGCACGTGCCAGCATGGGCGACTGCAACACGGGGATGGAATGCTGTCTGGCAATGTCCCGAATCTTCATGGCCAGCAGGTCCGCACCCATGGAGATCACTTGGGGTGCCCGCATCGTTTTTTCGTCGTAGCGAATGGCAACGGCAAAGTGGGTGGGGTTCATCACCACAAAGTCGGCTTTCGGCACGGAGTTGACGCTGCTCTTTTGCGACATTTCGCGCTGTTTTTGGCGAATCTTCTGTTTGATCTGGGGGTTGCCGTCCGACTCCTTGCCCTCTTGCTTCACTTCCTGATGGGACATTTTCATCTCCCCCTTGTGCAGAAATGCCTGCAAAGGCACATCCACCACGGCTGCGGCCAACAGTAGCAAGAGCATCAGGCCAAGCCCGCTGATCAGCCACTCTGTCAGGTGCTTGATGGCGGAGCTGGATGGTTGCAATACCAAAGACGCGATGGTTTGCAGCCCGTTGCTCAGGAATATTCCGGCAATGGCAAACAGGAGGGCGGTGAGGATGGTCATCTTCGCCACGTCTACCAGCTTTTTCTTGGTGAACATATTGCCCAAGCCCGACAGCGGGTTGAGACGACTGAAGTCGGGCATGACGGGCTTCAGGCTGTTAACCCAGCCGCCCGAAGCCACTGATGCCACAACGACCGCTACGGTGATGATGAGTGCAAACGCCGCGCAACCGGCGAGGCCGATTGCGGTGGCGCTCTCCAGGCGCTTGAGCATGCTGCCGGTTTGCATGATCGTTGCCGCATCAAACGACAATTGCTGCCCCATGCTTTGCTGCAAACGTTCAAACAGAATGGGGGCAAGAATCAGAACGCAGGCAGAGCCAGCACCCAGAACGGCCAGATGTTTCAGGTCTTCCGAGCGGCCGACCTGGCCGTCTTCCCGCGCCTTCTTGAGCTTGCGCTCGGTGGCGGGTAAATTGCGATCTTGACTACCTGATTCCATGGTGGCGGGGCTCTGAAGTTGCCACCATTGTCGCGAGCGACCCCCCGAACTAAAGGTCAATAAGAGGGCGAATGCCCCGCTTAATTCAAAAGGCTCAGAAGCCCAGACTGGCCAGTAAATCGTCGACCTGGGACTGGTCGGTTACCACGTCAGGATTGCCCTGCGGGTTGACGACGGGCCCGTCAAGCGCCGGCACATATTCGCCATGCACTGCGGCTACCTTGACGGCGGCATCCGCGGGCGCAGTCTGTATCAGCAACTGCACCAGTTGCTCTTCAATGGTGGCCGCCAGATGAACCACTTTGGCAATGACCTGACCCGTGAGGTCATGAAAGTCTTGCGCCATCATGATTTCGGTCAGGTGGTTGTCGATAGTCTTGCTGGATTGCTCTACATCCGAGACGAAATTCGTCACAAGACCACTGGCCACCGCTGCGGCGGGGTCCTGCTTGATCAACGCGCCAATGCGGCGCGTTTCAGCTGCCATGTGGTCGTTTCGTGCCTTGGCCTGGTCGACTTTGTTCAGCACTTTTTCCGCCGCTTCGCCCGTCAGCTTGGCGATATACGACAGGCGGCTCTTGGCATCGGGCAGTTCGCCTGCCCAGTCCTTGACTTTTTCGGTCAGGCCCAATCCAGCAAGCGAATCGTGCAACTGGCGGGTCAGCGCACCAATTTGCTGGTGAACATCAACCACGGGCGCAGGCGCCGCTGCATGTGACTGGCTATCAGCGAACATGGCTACTTCAATCCCATTTTGGTGAGGATGTGGTTGACTTTATCTTCCAGTGTCGCCTTGGTGAAAGGCTTGACGATGTAGCCTGCCGCCCCTTGCTGCGCTGCCATGACGATGTCTTCCTTGCGGGCTTCGGCCGTCACCATGAGCACCGGCAGGTGCTTCAGTTTTTCGTCTTTCTTGATTTCTGCAAGCAGCTGGAACCCGTTCATATTGGGCATATTGATGTCACTCACTACGAAATCAAAAGTGGAGTTTCTTAGCTTCTGCAGGGCCACTACCCCGTCTTCGGCTTCATCCGCTTCTGCGTATCCGCTTTCTTTCAGCAGGTTGCGGACAATTCGCCGCATGGTGGAGAAGTCGTCGACGACTAAAAAGCGCAGTTCTTTTGACATGGATTACCCTTTCCCGGGTGTAGTACGTATATTTGCAAGTATGACTGAATTTTGGCGGGTATCAGGGCGTCGTCTTGACCGTTGTAGCCGTCTGGGCTGGGCTGGCTTCGGTTTCCACTTCTACCGAAACTTTTGCACCCCCAAGGAGCCGTTCCTCCGCGTCCTTGGTCATCACCAAAATGCTGATTCGCCGGTTGGTCGGGCTCAAAGGGTCCGCGGGATCCATCGGTAAGCTCGATCCCATGCCCACTACCCGGGCCAATTTGTCTTCCGGCATGCCCGCCGCGGCAAGCTCCCGGCGGGTTGCATTGGCACGGTCGGCGGACAACTCCCAGTTGCTGTAGCCCCGCGCCGCGTTACTGTAGGAGGATCGGTCGGTATGGCCATCCAGGCTTATCTTGTTTTCGACGTCGAGCAGCGCAATGCCCACTTCGCGAAGAATATCCCGCATGTAGGGCTTGACGCTCGCGCTCCCGCTGTCAAACATGGGGCGCTTTTGATCGTCCACAATCTGGATCTGCAGGCCGTCTGGCGTGATCTCCATCCGGATTTGGGAGGCGAATTCCGCCAGCTTGGGGTTGCTGGAAATGGCGCTGGCAATCTTGGCACTCAGCGCCGCCAGCATTTTGGCGTCACGTTTGGCCACTTCAGCCTTCAGCTTTTCGCCTGACATTTTCTTGGCGGTCCGGTCGGCACCATCTCCCCGCTTTGATTGTCCGGAGCTTTGGGTCAAATCGTTGCCGCCGCCATTCACTATGCTGTTGCTGGCGCCCGCACCGCTGCCGCCCTGCATTGCCACCTTCAGTGGCGACTGAAAGTAATCCGAAATGCCTTTTTTGTCGCCTTCCGACGTGCTGCCCAGCAGCCACATTAGCAAAAAGAACGCCATCATGGCGGTCACAAAGTCGGCGTAGGCAATCTTCCACGCGCCACCATGCACCGCGTGGCCGCCCTTCTTGACCCGTTTGATGATGATGGGCTGGAGTTTTTTTGCGTCCGTAGCCATGCTCAGATCTCCGTGGCCTTACTTCTTCTTGACATAGGCTTCAAGTTCAGCAAATGTGGGGCGCTCAGTGGAATACAGCACTTTGCGACCGAACTCAATCGCGGTCGACGGGTTATAGCCCTGCATGCTGGCCAGCAAGGTGGTCTTGATGCACTGCAGCTCTTTGCCGTTTTCTTCCACCTTTTGCTCCAGCACACCGGCCAGAGGTTCTGCAAAGGCATAGGCCAGCAAAATCCCCAGGAAGGTTCCCACCAGGGCAGAGCCAATCATGCCGCCCAGCACCGCAGGGGGCTGCCCCACCGAGCCCATGGTGTTCACCACGCCCAGCACGGCCGCCACAATACCAAAGGCGGGCAGGCCACCGGCCACGCGTTGCAGGGCTGCAACGGCGGCGTGCTCTTCGTGGTGGTGGGTGTCAATTTCGCTGTCCATCAGCGATTCGATCTCGTGGGCGTTCAGGTTGCCTGACACCATCATGCGCAGGTAATCGGTGATGAATTCGACCACATGGTGGTCGGTGCCCACCGTGGGGTATTTCTTGAAAAGTTCGGACTCGTGCGGCTCTTCCACATCTTTTTCAATCGCCATCAGGCCCTCTTTGCGGGCTTTCTGGAGAATGTCGAACATCAGCGCCATCAGCTCCATGTAGCGAGCCTTGGTGTATTTGCTGCCTTTGAAGCAGGAACCCAGGCCTTTCATGGTGGCTTTGACCACCTTCATCTGGTTATTGGCTAAAAAAGCGCCCACCGTGGCACCGCCAATGGTGATCAGCTCAAACGGCAACGCTTTCAGGATCACCATGATGTTGCCGCCGTGAAAGATGTACACACCAAACACGCAAACCAGGATAACCAGCCAACCAATGATTACAAACATAGAAGGATTGTGACAGCGAAGAGGGGGGCTTCAAGGGTTGAAGAAGGCGGCTTTTCAGGGCCTGAATCCATCATATCGGCTGAGTCGGGCTGTGCTTGAATCTCCCCAAGTGACTGGGTGTCGATGGAGATTAAGTGCCTAATTGGCATCTAGCCCCCGTGTCCATTGCGCAGACAGCTATAAAAATAATAGCAATTGGCATTGCGGCGTCAAACCTCTAGCGCTGCCAGCCAATGCGCGGTATCCTTGATTTGAATCCGCCCACTATCCGATTCCGCCTTGCATTCGCGTACCAATGGAATCGCTTGCGCCTTTGCTTCAGTCTGCGAGCAGCCCCTCGTCCAAGAGCTGCTGAACAATGTCCGCCTGAAGCTGGTCGCGTCGTTTTTTGGCTGCGATCCGATTTTTGGCTTTTTCTGCCATCCAGCGTTTGAATTCGACAAATGTGCTGGGCGCAATGGTGCGCATCAATGCCATACGGCCCGTAGCCGAAATAACCAAATGCTCGAAACGGGGCGCATTCGTCAACACCGAAGCCCTCTCCGCCCGCACCGGCCAAAGATCGTCCTCATCGTCAGAAAACCGGAACGAGTGCGGATCATCGCCTTCGGGCTGGCGACGCAAAAAATCAACCTCGAAACCCTTGGCGTTGATGGCCGTTTCTTTCTGGTCTTCCATGCGCTGAAAGGTAGGGTCGGCTCTTTGCAATACGCCCAGCATGGATGTCTCGGTGCGACCCAAGTCTGTCATGAATTGCACGCGTTTGCGGGCATCCCATAGCAAGTCAACGTCTTGAGTCGCCAGCGCGCCCTGCACAATCCGCACGCCAGCGGCTGTTTCATAGGCATAGAGCGCATGCGTGCCCACCACCGTAAAGTGGGGCCCCATTCCGGCCGCGTCAAGCGCCTGCAAAAGCGAGACAACAATAGCGGGTGTTCTGCCCGTCTTCAGCGCCTTGTTCATGCGCTCCGCGTCAATCAATGCGGGGCGAAGCGATTGAAGTCGTGACTCGACCGCCTGCTTGCGCGTTGTGAAGTCTTTGTAGATATTTTCGGTCTCGGGGGAGCGGCGTCCCTGTCGACTTTGGCGGTTGTCGGGATAGGTTTTGACAAGGTATTCATAAGCGCCCTCGTGTTTCCAGTACATTCCCCCGGCGTATGGACGCGCTTGTTCTTTGACGCGCATGAACTCATGAAAGACCGTGGTGGAGTCAATAACTTGCCGTGCCGCGTTGTCTGAAAGTGGAATGTAGTCCATTCGCCGTACTTATATAAAAGATAAATTTTATACGGTGAATTGGAAATATAAGTCAAAGCAACCGCTAGCCCTCGTAACTATTGCGCAGACAGCTATCAAAAGCGTAGCATTTAGTGCAGCAGAATGCCACCCGCCACAGCCCCTTTGCCTGCGCGAGCGGGGGGAGTGCACAAGCCGCACTCATAGTGGCGGGAGTTTTCATAGGCCTCGCTCACAAAGTGGCCACCGCATTTGGAACACTTGGTCATGGACAGCATGTTGTTGTCGATGAACTTCACCAGGCGCCAGGCCCGGGTAATGGAGAGCAGGGGCTCCACGCCGCAGGCGGTGATTTGCTCGGTGTAGAGCTTGTAGGCCTTCATGATCGCGTCAATGTCTTCCATGGCGCTCACCTTGGTGAGGTACTCATAGGTGTTCTGGAACAGCGAAGCGTGGATATTGGGCTGCCAGGTCAGGAACCACTCGGTAGAGAAGGGCAACTGGCCCTTGCTGGGCGAGCGGCCGGCCACTTCTTTATAGAGGCGCAGCAGACGCTCATAAGACAAGTCCGTCTCGCTCTCCAGCACTTGCAGGCGGGCGCCCAGGTTAATCAGCGCAACGGCGCGCTCAACTTGTTTGGAATCATTCAAAACGCTTTTGGTGGATACGGTGGCCATGGTGCTGCTCCTGAGGTTTTGACTAACGGGCTAACTAACTTAAATGGCTTCGGCATAACGCCCGGCCATCAGAATGCTGGCATGCAGCTTGGTGGTGGCATCGTTGTCCACCTTGCTGGCGGTGTGGTTGGTCAGCAGATTCCACACCATGTCGTCCTCTACCCGGAAGCGGCACAGCAGCATGTTGCCCGAGGAGATTTTCATGATCTGTACGGGCGACAGCGCGCCAATCATGTCGGCAGATTCTTCCGACATGCCCAGGCGAAACAGGGCTTCGGCCTTGTCCTGGCGAATCAGGCTTTGGGCCAGCATCAGGTAGGTCATATTGGCTTCGCGGATCGCGGTCAGCATCTGTTCGTTGGTCATGTGGGGCTCCAGACTTGATTCGTTTAATTGGGCGGTGTTTGGTGGCTATTTGCCGTGCCTTTCACCATGGGGTCGATTCTGAAACCCCTTGCGCAAAACTTGAATCGGCGTTTGGATGTTTGGGTTGTAGGGGGTTTGACGGGTGCGTGTAAGGCAAACACCTACATGGCCTGTCGGTAAGGCTCCTGCGCCCCCGGGTTCGACAGTTCAGGCGCGAAAAACGCGCACCTATTTCAATGCAATCAACAACTTAGCAGTGCATTTCGAAGATTGTTGTAATGGCACAATTTG
>JAYTRR010000002.1:0-7960 GCA_043746005.1 Burkholderiales bacterium | reverse complement strand
GCACGGCCACCCTCGGCGTAGGCTTTGGCAGTCAGCAGCATCTTGCGCACATCAGGGTGAACAATAATCGGGTCGGCGGGCTTGTCCTTGGCTTTGGGACCGGTCAGCGAACGCATCTGGATGCGGTCTTTTGCATAGGCCAGCGCGTTCTGATAGGCCACTTCGGTCAGGCCGAGCGACTGGTTACCCACGCCCAGGCGGGCGGCGTTCATCATCACGAACATGCCGTTCATGCCCTTGTTGGGCAGACCAACCATGGTGCCGACGGCGTCTTCCAGCACCATTTGGGCAGTGGCGCTGGCCTTGATGCCCATCTTGTGCTCCAGGCCACCGCAATAAATACCGTTGCGGGCGCCCAGCGAGCCGTCCTTGTTCACCATGAATTTGGGAACGATGAACAGGCTCACACCCTTGATTCCGGGGGGCGCGTCGGGCAGACGGGCGAGCACCAGGTGAATGATGTTCGACGCCATGTCGTGCTCGCCGGCACTGATGAAGATCTTGTTGCCGGTGATCTTGTAGGTGCCGTCGGCCTGGGGCTCGGCCTTGGTGCGCATCAGGCCCAGGTCGGTTCCGCAATGGGGTTCGGTCAGGCACATGGAGCCCGTCCACTCGCCGCTGGTCATTTTGTGCAGGTAGGTCTGCTTTTGCTCTTCGGTGCCGTGGGCGTGCAGCGCGGCGTAGGCACCATGCGTCAGGCCCGGGTACATGGTCCAAGCCTGGTTGGCGCTATTGAGCATCTCATAGAACATCTGGTTGACCACCAGCGGCAAGCCCTGGCCGCCGTATTCCGGCTCGCAACCCAGTGCAGCCCAGCCGCCTTCGACGTACTTGGCGTAGGCTTCCTTGAAGCCCTTGGGCGTGGTCACCGCATGGGTGGTCTGGTCGATCGTGCAACCTTCGGCATCACCACTGATGTTCAACGGAAATGTGACCTCGGAAGCAAACTTACCGCCTTCTTCGAGCACCGCGTTGATGGTGTCCACATCGATATCGGCGTGCTTGGGGATCTGTTTGAAATCGTCGACCACGTTGAGCACTTCGTGCATCACAAATTGCATGTCGCGCAGGGGTGGGTTATAGGTAGGCATGCGAAATTACTCCTAGTAAAACTAAAAAATCAGGTTAAATATTCAAGAAATGGAATGTGCGCCGTAGCGCGCAAGAATGTTGGAAAACCCCTTGTTGGCGCGTTCCACCGAGCCAGGGTTTTTCAGAAAACGGGCTTCGTAATGCAAGGCCAAAATCAGTCCATGGATCTCGAAGGCCATTTGCTGGGCATCGGCGTCCGTCTTCAGATGGCCACACTCTTTGGCGCGCTCCACGGCGCGGTCCAGGGCGTTCCGCCAGATCTGCACCGAAGTGGCCAGCGCATCCCGAACCGGCCCCGGTCGATCATCAAATTCGACGGCGCCACTGATAAAAATACAACCCGACTGGATCTCTACGGCCACCCGCTTCATCCAGTTGGAGAACAGCGCCTGCACGCGGGGAAAGCCCTGGGGCTGTTTCATGGCAGGGTAAAAAATTTCCTGCTCAAAGCGGGAAAAGTATTCGCGGATCACGGAGATCTGCAACTCTTCACGCGAGCCAAAGTGGGCGAATACGCCGGATTTGCTCATTTTGGTAATTTCAGCCACCGCACCGATACTCAAACCCTCCAGCCCGATCTGCGTGGCCAGACCCAGCGCCGCCTCCACGATGGCCTGCTTGGTTTGCTGCCCCTTGTGCAGGGCTCTGCCGGAGTGCGCTGCAGACGGCCCGGTCTTGCGGATCAACTTGGCAGAAAGGGAAACGATGGACATGGGCTAAAAATTTTACAAAATAGAACGACCGTGCTATTTTGCAGTATTTTCATGGCGCGACCCCAAAAATCCAGACTTTAGAGTGATTTTTCTAACCGGACCGCGGGTTTACCCGCGCATCACTATCGCATCACAGGCGCTTTAGCCGAGTACGAGGCGCAGGCTGGTGTCCAGATGCTCGGACGGCAGGCGCTTGTAGCCCGATCGCACGAAGCGCTGCAGGCGCCCGGCCAAAAAGGCAGACAACACAGAGGCACGCAACTGCGCATCCACCGTCGGAGTGGCCGACGCGGCGGCGGCCCCGTCACGCAGGCACTGTTTGAGCGCGGCTTCAATCTTGTCAAAAAACTGATTCATGCGCTGCTGCAGGCGTTCGTTCTCAAACACCAGCGCGTCGCCCACCATGACGCGGGCCATACCCGGATTTTTCTCGGCAAACTGCAGCAGCATGGCCACGATCCGGGCCGCCTGGCGCGATCCCGCATCGGCGGATGCGTCAGAGGGCATTGCCTGCTCGCGCTCCGCAATCTGGTTGATGAGTGAAAACACCGTCTGCTCGATGAATTCGATCAGGCCCTCGAACATCTGCGCTTTGCTGGCAAAGTGGCGATAGAGGGCCGCCTCACTCACTGCGAGGCGGGCTGCCAGCGCGGCGGTGGTGATGCGCTCCCCCCCGGGTTGCTCCAGCATACTGGCCAGGGCCTGCAAAATTTGCACACGCCGCTCTCCAGGCTTGGGGCGCTTGCGGGCAACGGATACAGCAGGCGCCTCGGAATCAACCGCGGGCGTCTCGGGAAATTCAGCGTCTATGGAGGTAATGAGGGCGTCTGGCATGGTGCACAAAGCGGTGGTGTGCAAACATTCTCGCACAGCACCCCTCAGGGTTTTGCCTAGTCGGGCAGCCACAACGAGACCCGCAGGCCGCGTCCCCCAATGCCGCTTTCCACCCGCAAACCACCGTGGTGAGCCCGTGCAATTTCTTCAGCAATGGCAAGGCCCAAGCCACTTCCCTCTCCGACCGTGCCTGGCACGCGGTAGAACCGCTCCAGCACGTGCTGCCGCTCGGACGCAGGCACTCCCGGGCCATCGTCTTCAACCTCCAGAAAGGGTTGCGACAGACCATGTGCATGGGCGTTGGCCCAGCCACAACGCAGCGTGACGCGCCCGCCTTCGTGCGTGTAGCGAATCGCGTTGTCCACCAGATTACCCAGCAACTCGCGCAGCAACCACTCGTGCCCGGTAGCACGCACGGGCTCCACTTCCAGTCCGAGGTCAATGTCTTTGGCGGTTGCCGCATCCAGATGCGTCTCCAGCATCCATTCGCACAACTGCTTCAGGTCCACCCGCTGCATCGGTTGGGTATCGGCACTGCGCGGATCAGCCCTGGAAAGGGCTAGCAGCTGGTTGGCCAACTGGGACGTGCGGCGCGCGGCCTGGCGCAACTTGAATACCTGATCTGCTCCCAAAGTAATAGCAGCTTGCGCTGGTTCCACGAGGGCTGGAGGCACATTGTTCGCCCCATCCATGAGCAGGGGTGGTTGACCAGCGGGGCTGCTGACCGCCTGCGCCCATGCCTCGGCCTGGGCTTGCAGGCCCGCCAGTGGCGTCCTGAGCTGGTGCGCAGCATCCGCCACAAAGCGGCGCTGACTTTCTGCCTGGGCGTTGACCAGGTCAAACAACCGGTTGAGGGACTTCACCAGTGGGCGGACTTCATCGGGCGAACCGTCCGCGTCCAGCGCCGACAGGTCACGTGGAGACCGCCGCTCCACCGCTTCCTTGAGTTCAATCAACGGACGCAGAGCCCGGTTGACCGCCAAGTTCACGGCAAAAAAAGCCGACAAGACCAACAGCAGGTTGGGCAGGGCCACCTTGACCCAGAGCAGGCGCAGCCACTGTTGGCGCGGGTCGGACCCATCGGCCAGTCGCAGTACCAGTTCCCCGGCCACGGTATTCATCCGTTGGCTGACGATGCGAAAGGTTACGCCCTCGTGCTCCTGGCTGCTGAATTCAGCCTCCCCCGTCGCGGGTGGCGGGCCGCTCAACCAGGAATCCCCCCACAAGACGCTCCCTTCACGCCCAACCAAGGCAAAGGCAGAGAGGCCGGGACGTTCACGCAAGAAATCTTCGACCGGGGGTGCCATCAGCAAAACCGGCGGGTCGCCGTCGGTCGTGCCGTGCCCCACGACCGACCCCGCCATCAATGGCACCATGTTGAGCAACTGGCGTTCCTGCTGCAGGGCCGCGCTGTCAGCAGAACGCAGATCAAACCAGGTGTTGAGCGCCGACAGCAGGAATAAGGGGACCAGCAACAAAAGCAGCAGGCGACGCTGCAGGCCCGATGCCATGCCGGCATTCGCAGGCATGGTCAGCCCACCGAAGCACTGTCCGCGGCACCGCTAGCGCCGACCGGGGCAACCAGTTCCAGCCGGTAGCCAAAACCGCGAATCGAGCGCAATGCCAGGCCATAGGGCTCCAGCTTGCCGCGCAGGCGCGAAATGTAGACCTCCACGGCATTCGGGGTGATCTCCTTGTCCCAGCCGGTGAGGGCCTGCAGAAGCTTGTCCTTGTTGGCGGGCTTGGGGGCCTGCAGCATCAGGTATTCCATAACCGTCCATTCCCGGGGTCCCAATTCAATGGGTTGGGTGGTCGCAGGGGATTGCGCCATGCGTATGCACGCCAGGCGCAACGCAGTGTCGAGCTCCAGGGGTCCAAAGACCAATGTCGCCGATGTCGCCGCCTGCGAGCGACGCAAAAGCGCGCGCAGCCGGGCCAGCAACTCGGGCAGCTCAAAAGGTTTGACCATGTAGTCATCGCCGCCCATGTCCAGGCCCTGCACGCGGTCCTGCAGCGCATCGCGCGCCGTCAAGATCAGCACGGGCATGGAGTACCCTTCCTTGCGCAGGCACTGGGTCAATTCCAGGCCATCCATACCCGGCAAGCCGATGTCAATCACCGCCAGATCAAAGGTCTCCGCACGGGTGACCTCCAGGGCACGTTCGGCACTGCCCACCCAGTCCACAGCGTAGCCCGCGCCCGCAAGCCCCAGCTTGATGCCGCTAGCCACCATGACGTCGTCTTCCACCAGTAAAAGTCGCATGAAATGAGCCTCCAGCTCCGTTTGCCTCAATGCGACCGGATCATGGTGCCAAAGGCCTGGTCGGTCAAAATTTCCAGCAACAAGACATGGGGCACCCGGCCGTCAATGATGTGCACCGAGTTGACACCGCTCTTGGCGGCGTCCAGCGCACCCGCAATCTTGGGCAGCATGCCGCCTGAAATGGTGCCGTCGGCAAACAGCTCGTCGATACGACGCGCCGTCAGATCGGTCAGCAGCTTGCCTTCCTTGTCAAGCACGCCACTGATATTGGTCAGCATCATCAGCTTTTCGGCCTTGAGCACGGTGGCCAGCTTGGCGGCCACTACGTCGGCGTTGATGTTGTAGCTCTCGTTGTTCTCGCCAAAGCCGATCGGGCTGATGACGGGGATGAAGGCGTCGTCCTGCAAGGCCTTGACCACGCTGGGGTCGACGCTGACGATGTCGCCCACCTGGCCCACGTCGTGCTCAACCGTCGGGTCGACGTTGTCCATCATCTTGAGCTTTTGCGCGCGGATCATGCCGCCATCGCGCCCGGTCAGGCCCACCGCCTTGCCGCCGGCCTGGTTGATGAGGCCCACAATGTCTTGCTGCACTTCACCGCCCAGCACCCACTCCACCACTTCCATGGTTTCGGCGTCGGTCACGCGCATGCCCTGGATGAACTCGCCTTTTTTGCCCAGGCGCTTCAGGGCGCTTTCAATCTGCGGCCCGCCGCCATGCACCACCACCGGGTTGATGCCGACTAACTTAAGCAACACGACGTCTTCAGCGAACGCTTTTTGCAGCGCCGGATCGGTCATGGCATTGCCGCCGTACTTGATGACCATGGTTTTGCCATGGAACTTGCGGATGTAGGGCAGCGCCTGCGCCAGAATTTCGGCTTTGTCGCTGGGGGCAATGTGGGGGGAGTCAGTCATGGTGGATCAGTTCACAAGTGAGTTGGCCGGAGAATGCCGGAATTGTGCCGCAATGTTTGTCCCCGGCTGCGGCCTGCCATTGGGCTTGGGGCCGACGCCCTCATACGGTTACCGAAAATCGGTTGTCGGCCCCAAGCCCAATAACAGGCATGCACGCCTGACGCTATAACATTCATAGCTGCTTACGCATACCCACCGGGGGCTAGAGGCCTATTTGACTACTAACGCGTGGGACGCAGGTGCGTTTCGGGCTTGACACCGGCCATGCGCGCCAGACGGGCTTCTTCTTCGTCGCGTGCGGCGTCAATCACGCGCATCACGCTCTGAAGGTCGGTCGGCTTCTCGTCGCGTTTGAAGTGGCCGGTGAGCTCGGTCTCGGGCTGCAGCGCCGCGGTCTCGTACAGCGCCCAGATTTCCTTGCCGTAGTCGGTGCGCAGCAACTCGGGGGCGAACTGGCCAAAGTAGGTGGCCAGGTTTTCCACATCGCGCTCCAGCAGGCGGGCGGCGTTGTTGTTGGCGGCGGCATCAATGGCCTGCGGCAGGTCGATGATGACCGGGCCATCTGCATCCACCAGGATGTTGTACTCCGACAAATCGCCATGCACGATGCCGGCACACAGCATGTAGACCACCTGACGAATCAGAAACGCGTGGTATTTGCGGGCGGTCTCGGCGCTGAGAACCACGTCGTTGAGCCGGGGTGCGGGCATGCCATCTGCGTCACACACCAGCTCCATCAACAGCACACCTTCGTGAAAGTTGTAGGGCGTGGGCACGCGCACCCCGGCAGCGGCCAGGCGGTGCAGCGCATCGACCTCGGCGTGCTGCCAGGCGGCCTCTTGCTCTTGGCGGCCATAGCGTGAACCCTTGGCCATGGCGCGGGCCTGGCGGCTGTTCTTGACCTTGCGGCCTTCGGTGTAGTCAACCGCCTGACGGAAGCTGCGTTTGTTGGCCTCTTTGTAAATCTTGGCGCAGAGCACGTCGTCGCCGTTCTTGACGACAAACACCATGGCTTCTTTGCCACTCATGAGCTGGCGCACCACGGTGTCGATCAGGCCTTCGTCGATGAGGGACTGCAGGCGCTTGGGTGCTTTCATGCCCGTATTGTCCCCTGCCCGGCAGGAGTTCGCCGCACGCTTACGCGGCTTCCTTGTAGAAGAACTCGCGCTGCACCGAGCGCGCCGCAAGCGGCTCGATCGCCTCCCGGATCGCCCCGATGTGCTCGGGTGTGGTGCCGCAGCAACCTCCCACGATGTTGACAAGGCCCTCGGCGGCGAACTCGCGCAGCAGGCGCGCCGTCACTTCCGGCGTCTCGTCGAAGCCGGTCTCGCTCATCGGGTTGGGCAAGCCGGCATTTGGGTAGCAACTGATGAACGTATCGGGCGCGACGCGGTGCAGTTCCTGGATGTACGGCCGCATCAGTGCGGCGCCGAGCGCGCAGTTCAGTCCGACGGCAAGCGGCTGGGCGTGGCGCACGCTGTACCAGAAGGCGGTGACGGTCTGGCCGCTCAGGATCCGGCCGGAAGCGTCGGTGACCGTGCCGCTGATGATCAGGGGCAGCCGCTCACCGGACGTGGCGAAATACTCGTCGACGGCGAACAGGGCGGCCTTGGCATTGAGCGTGTCGAAAATGGTTTCGACCAGTAGCAGGTCGCTGCCGCCTTCGACCAGCGCTTCAACCTGTTCGTAGTAAGCCGCGCGCAGGGTTTCGAAATCGACGTTGCGCGCCGCGGGGTCGTTCACGTCGGGACTGATGCTGGCGGTCTTGGGTGTCGGACCGAGAGCGCCCGCCACGAAGCGGGGACTAGCGGGCGTCGAGAACTTGTCCGCCGCGGCACGCGCGATCCGTGCCGCCTCCAGGTTCATCTCGCGCGCAAAGGATCCCAACTGGTAGTCGTCCTGAGCGATGCTGGTGGCGCCGAAGGTGTTGGTCTCGATGATGTCCGCGCCGGCCGCGAGGTAGCCTTCATGGATATCCCGAACCACATCGGGTCGCGTCAGGCACAGCAACTCGCCGTTGTTCTTGACGTCCTTCGGATGGTCCTTGAAGCGCTCCCCGCGGAAATCCGCCTCGGTCAGCTTGAAGCGCTGGAGCATGGTGCCCATCGCGCCATCGAGGATGACGATGCGTTTGGCCAGCA
>JAYTRR010000001.1:0-2534 GCA_043746005.1 Burkholderiales bacterium | reverse complement strand
TCATCGCCATGCTCGGTTCGGGCTTCGGGTTCATTCTGGCCGCACTGGAGCGCAGCGTGAAGCACCACCATACCCTGGCCACCATTGACGGATTGACGGGGTGCATCAATCGCTCCGCTGCAGACGCGCTCCTGTCCAACGCCTTGCTGCGTGCACAGCGCGGGGGTGAGTCGGTGAGCCTGGTCATGATGGATCTGGACCATTTCAAAAATGTGAACGACCGCTTCGGGCATCGCACCGGTGACGAGGTGCTGCGGCGATTTGCGCAGGTTGCGCGGACGCGGCTGCGTGCCTCGGATGTGCTGGCGCGGATGGGAGGCGAAGAGTTTGCCCTGATCCTGCAGGCAACGGACGTGATGGGCGCAGTCCACGTCGCCGAATCGGTGCGGGGAGCCATAGAAGCCCTTGCTATAAGCGACTTGGGCGCCGGCATTATCTATGTCACCCTATCTGCTGGCGCGGCGTGCGCGCCCAGCGGCAGCACGCTCACCGGTGACCAGCTCTACCAGCTTGCCGACGCGGCGCTCTACCGGGCCAAGGTCGGCGGACGCAACCGCATTGAAGTGGCCGCTGAGCTGGACCCGGACGACTAGAGTCCGCACTCGCTGCCAGACAGCACCCTGCGCCTGGGCACACTTGGTATGCTCACACCATGGCCCACTTGCTGATTGTTGAAGACGATGAATTGCTGCGCGACGGTCTGTGCGCGCAACTGGTCCATGCGGGCCATAGCGTCTGCAGTGCCAGCGACGGCGCGCAGGCCCAGGCACTGCTGGAAACCACCCGGGTCGATGGCGTCATCCTGGACCTGGGCTTACCCGTGGTCGATGGCATCAGCGTGCTGCGCTGGATTCGCCAGCGCCTCACAGCCCTACCCGTGCTGGTACTGACCGCCCGTGACGGTGTGGAAGACCGGGTGCAAGGCCTCAACGCGGGAGCCGACGACTACCTCACCAAACCCTTCAGCATGGCCGAGTTGCTGGCGCGCCTGCAAGCCATGCTGCGCCGCTCGCGTCTGCCGGCATTCGGTGGCTCGCTGGAAGTGGAAAGCAGTGCCGCCAGGCGCCTGCGCGTGGACCCGGTTTTGCCCCTCGCATGGCTGGACGATGAGCCCATGGACCTGACCCAGCGCGAATGGTCCCTGCTGTCCCTACTGGTCACCAACATGGGGCAAGTCGTGGGTCGCGAAGATGTGCTGGCGGTATGGCAAACCCAGCCGCTGGACGGCACCACCGGCGGCTCGAACGCACTGGAAGTTTATGTGCACCGCCTGCGCCGCAAGTTGCAGGACTCCGGCCTGAATATTCGTAATGTGCGCGGCCTGGGCTACATGCTGGAGATCGACGCGGCATGACCGTGGCCGCCTCTTTTTCTCTCCGACGGCAGCTTCTGGTCTGGTTGTTGGCGCCCCAACTGGTGCTTTGGCTGGTCGGGGGGGCACTGGCCTTTCGCGTGGCGCTGACCTATGCCGAAAAGACCATTGACCAGTCGCTCACACAATCCGTGCGCTCATTGGCACGACAGGTCAAACCGTTTGGCTCGGGCCTGCTGGTTGACTTTCCACGTGCCGCCCAGGACATCATCGAGGAAGACCCCAACGACCGCGTGTCTTACATGGTGTCTTCGCCACCGGGCAGCTTTCTGCTGGGAAACGGCCGCCTCCCCAATCCGCCCGCCGATCTGGTGATTCCCCAGAACGAACCGGTGCTGTACAACGTACAGCTAGATGGCAAACCCATGCGCACGGCCTCGATTGATCTGAGTTTTGGTGATGGCATAACGCAGCAACGCATGCGCGTGCAAGTGGCCAAGAGCCTGGCGGTGCAACAACGCATTGCCCGGGAACTGGTGCAAGACATGCTGTTCCCGCTGCTGCTGCTGGGTGCGGTACTCAGTTTCTTAGTCTACGCCGGCATACGCCGTGGGCTCGTTCCGCTGCAGCGGCTCGAAGCCCAGCTCGCCCACCGCACCGCGGCATCGCTCTCGCCCATTGAAATGACCCAGGCGCCACAGGAAGTGCACTCGCTGGCCAACGCGGTCAACCATTTGCTGACCACCCTGCGGCGCAGCCTCAGCCAGGAAAAACGATTTTTGAACGATGCGGCACACCAGTTGCGCACACCCCTGGCCGGTCTGATCAGCCAGACCGAGCTGGCGATGCAGGAAACCGACCCGCAGGCGCTGCAGCAACGTCTGGTCAAAGTTCACACCGGCGCGCAGCGCAGTGCACACCTGGTGCACCAGCTGCTTTCGCTTGCCCGCACCGAGACAGAGGTCGCACTACTGCCAATCGACGCAGCCGCGCTGGCACGCGAGGTGGCGCGGGAGTGGACGCCACGCGCGCTGGCGGCAGGAGTGGATCTGGGCTATGAGGGTGAAGAGACACTGACCGTGCCCGCCGACAAACTGCTGTTGCGCGAGGCGCTAAGCAACCTGATCGACAACGCCCTGCGTTATGCCGGACGTGGCAGCACCGTGACCCTGCGCACGCGGGGGCAGGACGGCCTGTGCACCATCGAGGTGGAAGACAACGG